>NZ_JAWIIV010000013.1:0-172240 GCF_035916955.1 Noviherbaspirillum album
TCCGCAGGAATGCGCTGGGCGAGGAGGAGATCGTTGCCTATCTGGTCGGGCAGGATTGCGCCGACCCGGCGCAGCTGCGTGCGCAGCTTGCGGCCTGCCTGCCGGCGCCGATGATTCCATCGCGTTTCATGTCGCTGCCGGCATTGCCGCAAACGCCCAACGGCAAGACCGATCGCCGTGCCCTGCCCGAGCCGCTGCCCGAGCCGTCCCAGGAAAGCCGCACGCTGCCGCGCGAGCCGGCGGGCCGCCTCGAACTTGAAATCGCACGCATCTTTTCGGACGTGCTTGGCCATGCGATTGGTCCGAACGAGGATTTCTTCCTTTCAGGCGGCCACAGCCTGCAGGCAATCCAGGCCATGGGCCGGCTGAACCGGGAGCTCGGCGCGGCCTACAAATTGCACGATCTTTACAGGGCTCCGAGCGCTGCGGCATTGTCCGGTATCGCGGTCGGACGGGCGATGCCGGTGGTACGAGCGCCAGAGGCGCCCGACTATCCGCTCACCTATGCGCAGCAGGCATTGTGGGTATTGCAGCAGATGCAGCCCGGGTATGCCGGCTATAACGTGCCGGGCAGCTACATCCTCCAGGGAAGCCTTGATATCGACGCGCTGCAGATGGCATGGGCGGCGCTCGTGAAACGCCATGAATCGCTGCGCACGGTATTCCGGCAGATCAATGGCGAGCCGCGCCAGGTCATTCTCGATCACATGGCATTCTCCGTGGCGAAGATTGCCTGTGCCGATCCGCAGACACAGCATCGCGGCTCCGTGGATTCCCCGGTTCCAGCGGATTGCGCGCATGCCGCCCTTCCCCCGCAAGTCGAATCCATCATTGCCGAGCTGACCTGCCAGCCCTTCGACCTGGCGAACGGACCGCTGTTCCGAATCGCCGTCGTATCGCTGGAACCCGGCAGGCATGTGCTATTGCTGGTAACCCATCACATCATCAGCGACGGCTGGTCCGATGCCGTCATGGTGAGCGACCTCGCTGCGGCCTACAAGGACACATTGGCGCGCAGGCCCGCATCCCTGGCAGCAGCGCCGGAGATCCGCTATCGCGATTTCGCCGCCTGGCAGCGACGCTATCTGGCTTCACCGCTGGCGCAAGCCCACCTGGATTACTGGACCGGCCGCCTGGCGAATGCACCGCTGCTGCAAGTGCCCGCCGACCGTCCGCGCTCGGGCAGCCTGCTCCGCCCCGGTGCGCGCATCGCCATGCGGTTCGATGCCGAGGATGCCGCTGCCTGGCTGCAGGCGGTGCCGGCTTCACGCCGTTATGCGGCAATCACCGCTGCCACGCTTGCACTGCTGCACGTCGAGAGCGGCCAAACCGACTTGCTTCTCGGCCTGCCGGTTGCCAACCGGGAGCGTCCGGAGTTGCAGGAGCAGGTAGGCCTGCACTTGAACATGCTGCCCTTGCGCCTGCGCGTGGAACCCGATGCGCCGCTCGACATGCTGCGCAGCGGCTGTTCCGATGCCATCGTCGAGGCGATGGCCCATGCCGACTACCCGTTTGCCCGCCTGATCGAACAGCTTGGCGTGAGCGCCCTGCCGGGACGCCATCCGCTATTCGACGCGATGCTGATCTACCACCAGCATGCGATCCCGACGCCGGCGCTGGCCGGTATCGAGGTGAAGGCGCACGCAATGCGTTCCTATACAAGCCGCTTCGATCTCGACTTCGAAATCTGGACGGACGACGACGGAATACACGGTTTCATCGAATACGATGCCGGACTCTTCGGCGAAGAGCGGGCTGGCCAGATCATGCAGCGCTGGCAGGCGCTGTTGCTGGAAACCGGCAGGAACGCGGCGACCAGCCTGAAGGACATGCGCGCCCGGCTGCTGCCGCAAAGCGACGACACCTCCGACTTCCTCGCCAGAAGCCTCGCCCTGGACGACGATTTCTGAGCGACCGGATCCACCATTTTTATCAAGGAAAGTCTTCATGTGCGGCATTGCCGGAATAGTCAACATCGATCCAAGGCGTCCAGCCAGCGGCGAGGAGGTGGTTCGCATGACGCGCGCCATCGTCCATCGCGGCCCGGACGACGAAGGCCTGCATGCCAGCGGACCGGCTGCGTTCGGATTCCGCCGCCTGTCCATTGTCGACCTGAGGCCGGAGGGAAACCAGCCGCATTTCAACGAAGACCGCAGCGTGTTCTCGGTCGTCAACGGCGAGATCTATAACCATCACGAACTGCGTGAAGAACTGGCGAAGAAGGGACATGTCCTGCGGTCGCGCTGCGACGTGGAGGTGGTGCCGCATCTATATGAAGAGTACGGCATCGAACTGATGGACAAGCTGAACGGCCAGTACGCGTTTGCCGCCTACGACAGCAAGCGTCACCGCCTGCTGCTGGCCCGCGACCCGGTCGGCGTCTGCCCGCTGTTCTATACCGTGGTCGACGGCCAGTTGCTGTTCGCATCGGAGATCAAGGGACTGCTTGCCCATCCTGCGGTGAGCCGGCAGCTCGACTTGCGGGGCCTGGATCAAATCATGGCCTTCCCCGGCATCGCCAGCCCGACCACGATGTTCCAGGATATCTCGTCGCTACCCGCCGGCCATTTTCTGTTGATGGAGGAAGGCAGGATACGCACCGGCGCGTACTGGGATCTCGATTACCCGGCCGACAGCCAGCGCGCCGCGCCCTCCGACTGGCAGGAACAGCTGGACCATTTGCTGCAGCAAGCCGTCAACCGCCGCTTGCAGGCCGATGTGCCGGTGGCCTGCTACCTGAGCGGCGGGCTTGATTCCTCGCTCGTGGCGGGCGTGATGCACAAACTGCGCCCCGGCAGCAACTGGCATGCATTTTCGGTGGTGTTCGACAATACCGATCTCGACGAACGCAAATATCAGCGCCTGATGGCCGAACGGATCGGCGCCCGCCATCATGAGGTGGCCTTCGACGCGTCGCAAGTGGAAAGCCGGCTGCGATCGGTCATCAGGCATGCGGAATCGCCGTTGAAGGAGAGTTACAACACCTGCTCGCATGCGCTGTCGGAAGCGGTGCGCGAGAGCGGTTGCAAGGTGGTGCTTTCCGGAGAAGGCGCCGATGAACTCTTTGCCGGCTACGTGGGTTACCGCTTCGACATGATGCGGGCCGGCCAGGACGACGGCGCCGACCTGCTCGACGAGGACAGCTGGCGTGAATCCCAACTGCGGGAAAAGCTGTGGGGCGATGGCAATTTCTTCTACGAACGCGAGTATGGCGCCTTTCGCGACATGAGCAGCACGCTCTACGCGCCGGACATTGCCCGCGATCCCGCTCGCTACGACTGCCTGGCCCAGCCTCTGGTGAACCGCGAGCGCTTGCGGGGACGCCACCCGGTTCACAAGCGGTCCTACCTCGATTTCAAGCTTCGCATCGCCGACCATCTGTTGTCGGACCATGGTGACCGGATGACCTTCGCCCACAGCGTGGAAGGCCGCTATCCCTTCCTCGACCGCGACCTCATCGAATTCGTCACCCGGCTGCCGCCCGGCCTGCTCACGCTGGACCAACGCGAAAAGTATCCGGTCCGCACCATCGCGCAGCCTTACGTCGCTCCGCAGATCATCGCGCGGGAAAAATTTTCCTTCGTCGGTCCGGGCAGCCCGGACATCCTCCGCGGCAAAAGCGATTGGCTGATGGACATGCTATCGTCCGACACCATTCGGCGCCAGGGCTATCTGAACCCGGAGACGGTCGCGCGGCTGCGCAGCATTTATGAAGGCAACGCGTACAAGATCAATCAGACATTCGACGTCGACCTGATGATGGTGGTGCTGTCCTTCCAGGTTTTCCTGGACGAGTTTGCCATCCCCGACCGGATCTGAACGCATCACACGATAAATATAAAAGGGAGTGAGTTCTACATGAAAGCGATTAACGGCAGTTCCGCCATCCTGGCCGCGGCGATGGCCCTTTGCACCCAGACCGCTTCGGCACAAGGCACGCCGCCGGCTGCACCGGCTGCAACGGCCGCACCTGCTGCAAAGCCCGTACCCGGCGCGACAGCCGACTACCAGGCTGGATACGACGCCGGATACAAGGCCGCCATGGAAGCGCTGAAAGCTTCCGCCATGCCGGCAACGGCGGCCGCTCCCACGTCGGCACAGGCCGCCGCGGTGGCACCGACCGCAGTTGCCGTCGCCGCTCCGGCGCCAGGCGCGAACAACGAGCCGAAGGACTGGTGGAACCACAGTGCCCTGCTCTACCGGCAGCTCGATCCCGCATGGCGCCATCATGCCGAATTGCAGTTCTCCGCCACCGGCCTGAACGGCAACGACACTGGGCATGCGCTGCGCGGCACCGGCAAGCTCTTCAGCCGCAGCAACCGATGGACCAACGAACTGGTCGCCAGCATCGACAAGCGCAAGATCGTGCAAGCCGGCGGCGCGGTCAACCAGCGCGATTACAAGATGCTGCAGGAATCGCTGCGCTACGACATTACCAGCAATCTCTATGGCTCGGCCGGTTTCATCATCGAACGCGACGACGTCAACTTTATCGACCGGCGCGATACCGTGCTCGCAGGCTTTGGCTACTATCTGTTCGATACGCCGACCATGCGTCTCAATGCCTTCGTTGGTCTCGGCAAGCTCGATGAAACTTATCTCGCGCCGGTGCCGTCGCTGGTCGGCATCTCCAGCCGCGACAGCGGCCTGCTCTACTTTTACCAGACCTTCGACTGGCAGCTTTCGCAGAACTGGACCCTGCAGCAAGGCTTCCGCCAGATACGCGATCTCGACGAATCCGGGCGCTATGTCCTGGCGAGCTCCGGTCCCACGCCTTATACCGCGGCCGAATTCGTCAAGCGCTACCGCAACGTATCGAACGTGTCTCTCAATTACCAATTGTCGCCGCGCAGCGTCCTGTCGTTCGGCGTCGAGTCCCGCTATGACAGCAACCCGTGGCCTGATGTCAGGCCGCGCGATACGGTCCGCCGTATCTCGGTCAACCTCTTGTACTAGTTAAAAGACATCCCGCCGCGGGCTTGGCCGAGCCGACGCGGCGAAAGCATCTGAAGTGGAAACGAAAAAATGACGCAGCCGTTGAACAAAAAGCACCTCCATCAAGTCGTCGAACATCTGCTGCGCCAGCATCAGGGTCGCATCGCCATCGAGCAGGGCGGGCACTCCTGCCGTTATGATGAACTGGACCGGCGCTCCGGGGCGCTTTGCATCGCAATGCAAAGGCTCGGCGTCGGACGCGGCGATGTGGTGGCTCTGCCCATGCCTGCGTCGATCGACTATGTGGTCGCGCTGATTGCGACGGTTCGCTGCGGCGCCATTTTTCTTCCGCTGGATCCGGCGTTTCCCGAGACGCGCCTGCGCACCGTGTTGAGCAAGACCAATCCCGCCATGATCGTCGGCAACGATGCCGGTGTGGTGGCGCGCATCGCAGCGCTGGCCGGCGCACCGGCCACGCTGCTGCTGCAAGATCTTGCGCGGGAGGCCGGCCAGGTCCAAGCGCAACCGCAACTACCCCCGCAACCGGTCGCCGGTGAAGACGATACCGGCTATCTGATCACCACTTCGGGTTCGACCGGCGAACCGAAGCTGATCGCCGGCCGCAACAAGGGCATCAGTCACTTCGTGCACTGGGAGGTATCGGAATTCGGCATAGACGAGACGGTGCGCGCCAGCTTCTTTGCGCCGCCCACCTTCGACGTGAGCCTGCGCGAAATCTTCGTACCCCTGCTGGCGGGCGGCATCCTGGTGATTCCCGATCCGGAAGTGCGCGGCGACGCGCGCAGGCTGGTCGGCTGGCTGCGCGACTGCAAGGTCACGCTCATGCATTGCGTGCCTTCGCTGTTCCGCCTGCTCACGAGAGCATTGGCCGAGGACATGGCCAAAGGCGGTTTGCCGGAGCTTCGCATGGCTGCGCTTGCCGGCGAGCCGCTGTATGGCGCGGATATCAGCGCCTGGCGTGCCGCCGCGGGACCGGCGACGCAGCTGGTCAATCTCTACGGCCCTTCGGAAACAAGCCTGGCCAAGGCGTTTCACCGCATCGGCGATGATGTCGCGCCGAATGCGATCGTTCCCCTGGGCCAGCCGATCAGGAACACCGCGCTTCTGATTCTGCGGGATGGCCGTCTCTGCGACATCGGCGAGATCGGCGAACTCCACATCAGCACGCCCTTTGCAAGCAATGGCTATTTCGCCGATCCGAACCTGACCGCACAAGCCTTTGTTGCCAATCCGCTCGCTCCCGAAAGCGCTGATCGAATCTATCGCACCGGCGACCTGGCGCGCTACCGCGCCGACCGCAGCGTGGAATTCGTGGGCCGTGCCGATCGCCAGGTCAAGGTGAACGGCGTGCGCATCGAATTGCCCGAGATCGAGGCGGCCATGCGCTGCCATGCCGGCGTGACCGAAGCAGTGGCGCACACCTTCCGGGTGGCGAACGGCGACAATATCCTGGTCGGCTATTACACGGCCGATGCCGCGCTGGACGCACAGGCCTTGCGCGCAGCCATGCAGACGGTGCTGCCTGCGGGCATGCTCCCCGGCTATCTGCTGCAGCTGCCGGAATTCCCGCGCAACTTCAATGGAAAGATCGACAGGAAGGCATTGCCCCGCCCTGAAGCGCTGCTCGATAGCGGACAGTCCTATACCGCGCCGGAAGGCGAACTGGAGCAGGAAATCTCCCGCATGTGGGCCGAAGCGCTCGGCCTGGAGCGCGTCGGCGCAACCAGCCCTTATCTGCAGATCGGCGGCAACTCGCTGCGCGCCATCGGCCTGATCGGCCGTATCGGCCAGCGCTTTGGCGTTGATATCACCATCCGCGACTTTTTCGAGAGCGGCACCGTGCGTGCGCTGGCCGAACGCGTCGCAGCCAATCGCAAGCCGGCAAGGCAAGCCATTCCGTTCGCGGCCGACCGGGAAGATTACCCGCTGACCGATGCGCAATCGGGCCTGTGGCTGCTCGACCGCATCTCGCATTCGCGTACCCTGTACAACAATGTCGAATGGCTCGAGTTGCATGGCGCGCTGGACCGCCCCGCGCTGGAGTCCGCGTTCCACTCCCTGGTCGAACGGCATGAGTCGCTGCGCACCGCCTACATCGACGTGGACGGCGTGCCTCGCCAGCGCGTCCTCCACACCGCGGATTTCTCGATGCATCTGCATGAGCTCGAATCAGCCGAAGATGCCCAGGCGCAGCTTCGCGAGATGCTGGAGATAGAGCGGCATCGGCACTTCAACCTTTCCTCCGGCCAGGTATTGCATGTCAGCGTGGTGAAGCAGACTCCCGAACTGCACCACCTGATCATCAACATGCACCATATCGCCTGCGACGGATGGTCGATGGGTATCCTGGTCCGCGAGCTTGCCAATGCCTATCAGGCTGCCCGATCCGGCGCAATGGTTGAGCCCGCCGCGAAAGAGCGCGGCCTGGCCATGCGCGATCTCGCATGCTGGCAGGCGGATCAAACCGTGCCGGAATCCCGCGCCGGGCAGTGGCGCGCACGCCTTTCCGATGCGGACAAGCGGGCCGCGATTCCGCCGGACGCTTTCGATTCCATCGCCGACAACGGTGCATCCGGCAGCGCCCTGGCCGCCGGATGCACGCGGATCGAACTATCCAGCGAACAGACGGGAATCCTGCGCAACCACCTGGCAGGGCAAGGCGCCACGCCTTACATGGCCGTCGCTTCAGCGCTAGCCATCCTGCTGTACCGTTACGGCGGCAGCGAGACCGTAGTGATCGGCACGCCGGTGGCCGGCCGCAGCCGCAGCGAATTGGCGGACGTGGTCGGCTTCATGGTCAATACGCTGCCGCTGGTGCTGCGCCTGACGCCGGACATGAGTTTCTCCGCGCTTCTCGACCGCACGCGGCAGTCGGTCGAGGAACTTTCGGAATGCGAATTCGATAATGCCGTTCAGTTCGCCACCTGGCTGAGCTCCGGCCAAGCGGCCATCGATGCGTCGCGCAACCCCCTGTTCGATGTCGTGCTGGCGATGGAACCCGCGCCGGCGGCAATGCCGCTCGGCGATATGCAGGTCATCGAACGCGAGGTGCCCGAGGCGCCGGCCCGCAATGATCTGTCGCTTCGCCTGCAGGACGACGGCGCTAAGCTGTCGCTGGTTCTTGAATATCGCAAATCGCTGTATAGCGCCGCGACCGCCGCAAGACTGCTCGACGAGCTCGGCAGGCTGCTGACTCGCGGCTGCGAAACCCCGGCCTTGCCGATCCGCGGCCTCGGCATGCTGAGCGAGCAACAGATGGCGGCGCTGCTGCAGCATGCACGGGGCCCGGTCCGCCAAATGCCGCAGACCACGATCCATGCATGCTTTGCCGCGCAGGCAAAGGCAATGCCGGATGCGGCGGCCCTGGTCGGCTTTGACGGGAAAATCGACTACCGCTGGCTGGACCGGCGCGCCAACCGCATCGCCGCCGCATTGATCGACACCTGCGGCGTACAGCCTGGCGATGTCGTTGCGGTATTGCTCGACAGGGAAGCGGACTGGCCGGCCGCGATTCTCGGCATCCTCAAGGCCGGTGCGGTGTACCTGCCGCTTGACGGCTGGCACCCGGCGGCGCGCCATGCGCAGTTATGCGACGACGCCGGTGCCCGCGTGCTCGTGAGCCGGAACACGATGGCCGCCGCGCTGCACGACAAGCTTCCCGTGCTCGATCTCGCCGCTCTGCAAGGCATCGCCGAAGATCCCCCGGCGCTAGTCCTCGCACCAGAGTCGCCCGCTTACCTGATCTACACCTCGGGCTCGACCGGTACGCCAAAGGGTGTGCTGGTGTCCCACCTCGCCTTCCTCAACATGATCGGCGACCAGATCGAGGCCCTGGATATCAATGACGCCGACACCGTCATGCAGTTCGTGTCGCCGGCCTTTGACGTCAGCCTGTTCGAAATCTTCCTGGCTTTGCTATCGGGTGCGCGCCTGGCGCTGGCCGACCGCCGCCTGTGCGGCACGGCCGAGGGCTTCGCTCAGGCCGTCGACAGGCTCGGCATCACCGTGGCGGCGATGACGCCGGGATTCCTGAACTCCATTGGAGATCTGCCCCTTTCGGGTCTGCGCATCATCGTCAGCGGCGGCGAAGAGCCGATCGCGGCGGATGTTCAGCGCCGCCTCGGCCAGGGAATCCGATACGTCAATGCCTATGGCCCGACCGAAAGTGCTGTCTGTGCCGCCTTTCATGAATTCGACCCGACCGGACCGCTGCCTCGCCAGCTTCCGCTTGGAAGACCCACCGCCAATACCGCCCTGCATGTCGTCGCACCCGACCTGACGCCGCTGCCGCACGGCGCGGTGGGCGAACTGGCGATCGCCGGCGCGGGGCTGGCGATCGGCTATTTCCGCCGCCCTTCCATGACCGAACAGGCGTTCGTCAACGGCACGCTGGCCGCGGGAGAGCAACGCTTGTATCGTACCGGCGACCGCGTGCGGCGAAACTCCGACGGCGCGCTGGTGTTTGTCGGCCGCAACGACAGCCAGGTCAAGATCCGCGGGCACCGTATCGAGATCGGTGAAGTCGAGTCCGCATTGCGCGGCCTGCCGGGCGTCGGCGATGCGCGCGTGCTGCCGCGCCGGATCGGACAGGACCTGGAGCTTGTCGCCTACTGGACCGGCGATGCGCAAACCGAACCCGGACTGCGCCGGCTGCTGGCGGAAAGCCTGCCCGAATACATGGTGCCGCGCCTGCTGATGCGCCTTGATGCATTGCCGCTGAATGAGAACGGCAAGCTGGATCGCAGCCGCCTTCCCGATCCGGCGGCGACGGATTCCCCGGAAACCGGTTATCAGCCGCCGCGTACCGCTGACGAAGTGCAGCTGGCGGCCCTGTGGTCGGAGCTGCTGGGACGCGAGCGTGTCGGCAGGGACGATAATTTCTTCGATTGCGGAGGCCGCAGCCTGGCCGCCAACCGCCTCGCATTGCGCGCCGCGCGGGCGCTCGGCATCCGCGTCGAGATCCGCGACATCTATGCCGCGCCGACGCCGGCAAAGCTCGCCCTCCACCTTCGCAGCCGCTGCGCGGACACGGACCCGGCATTACCGCGCCTGCCCGACGGCGAGCCGGCGCCGCTCTCGCCGATGCAGCGCCGCTTGTGGGTGATCGACCAGCTTGGAGAAAGCGGAGCCGCTTACCATATCTGCGGCCTGACCAGGCTGAGCGGCAGGCTCGACATCGATGCGCTGCGTGCGGCTTTCGATGACGTGGCCGCGCGCCAGGCGGTGCTGCGCACCCGCTTCGAGACACGCGACGGCAATCCGGTGCAGGTGACCGACAGCAGCGGCCGCGTGCCCTGGACCGTTCTGCCCCTGGATCTCGGCCCCGACTTCCAGCAGACGGAACTGGAATCCATTGCGAACAGCCCGTTCCGGCTCAGCCAGGAGTGGCCGATCCGGGTCGCGCTCGCGGCAGAAGACCAGTCGCAATGGAAACTGCTGATCGTGCTGCATCATATTGCGGCTGACGGCTGGTCCATGCCCATCCTGGAATCCGAACTGGCGCAGGCCTATGCGGCCCGTGTTCGCGGCAAGGCGCTCGAATGGACGCCGCTGCAGGCCCAATACCGGGATGTTGCGGCCTGGATGGAAAATCAGCTCGGGCAAGACGCCCATGCCGAAGACCGCGCCTACTGGATGCGTCAGTTCGACGGCGAGATTCCGCTGCTCGATCTGCCCGCCGACAGGCCGCGGCCCGCGGTGCGGCGCTTCCAGGGCGCCAGCATCGAGCATGTTCTGAGCGATGCAACCGTGTCTGCCGTGCACGCGTGCGCGCAGGCGCATGGCGTGAGCCTGTTCGCCGTGCTCCTCTCCGGCCTGCAAACCCTGCTTTACCGCTTGTCCGGCCAGGACGACCTGATTGTTGGAGTACCGGTGGCCGGCCGCCAGCATCCCGCCGCCGAGGGACTGGTGGGATTTTTCGTCAACACCTTGCCTTTGCGCGAACGGATTGCCGGCGAACAGGGCTTCGCAAGCCGCCTCGCCGCCGCCGCGGAAACCACACGCCATGCCTTGGCGCACCAGAATTATCCGTTCGACCGGCTGGTGAGCGAATTGAACATTGCGCGCGACACGTCGCGCTCCGCGCTGTTCGATGTGATGATCGGCCTTGATGAAACGACTTCATCGCCTGCGCTGCCCGGCCTGGATGCGCAGCCCCTTACGCTGGCGCGCAGCGGGTCGCGATGCGACATGACGTGGATGTTCAGCGTCGGCACCGCCGGTGCGGCCTTGCGCGTGGAATTCGATACCGATCTTTTCGATCAGGAACGCGTGATCGACTGGACGCGCCGCTTCGAGCACCTGCTGTGTGCCGCAATCGGGCAGCCGCAGCAGCCGCTGAACCAGCTCGATCTGCTGTACGGCCAGGAACGTGCCGCACTTCGCCAGAGCCTGGCGCAGCCTGCGGCAGGCGATGCCGAAACCACGGTGCTCGAACTCTTCGAAGCGCATGCGGCCAGCAGGGAAAACGCTGCTGCATTGCTGGGCGACGGCGTGGCATGGACCTACGGAGAACTCAACCGCGCCGCGAACCGGATGGCGCGCCGCATCGGGCGGATGCTGCGCAAGCCGGGCGTGCCGGTAGCGCTGGCGCTCGAACGCGGACCATTGATGGTGCTGGCCCAGCTGGCCGTCATGAAATGCGGAGCATCCTATCTCCCGATCGAACCCGATGCGCCGGCCGAGCGCATCGCCCTGCTGCTCGAGGACTCCGGTGCCGATCTGCTGCTGCTCGAACCCGGCAGCAGCTTGCTCGACGGCGACAACGATGCCGTACGGCGCGTTGCGTTAAGCATTCCGCCGGAAGGCGAGGAAGACAGCGGCAACCTGCCGTCCGCGCTGCTGCCGGAAGATCCGATCTATGTCATGTACACCTCGGGTTCGACCGGGCGTCCAAAAGGCGTGGTTGCCCTGCACCGCGGCGTGATGCGCCTGGTGCGCGATTCGCTGTACTACGAGCCGGAGGCCGGAGACCGCATCCTGCAACTGTCGAATTACGCATTCGATGGCGCGACCTTCGACTTCTACGCGGCCTTGGCCAACGGGCTTCCGCTATGCCTGATGGACAAGGAAACCTTGCTCGATCCGCAGGCGCTGGCCGCCTTCGTTCAACGCCATGGCGCCAACGTCAGCTTTATCACGACCGCCCTGTTCAATCGCATCGTCGACGAAGCGCCGGCAATGCTCGCCGGTTTCCGGCGGCTCTTTTTCGGGGGGCAGGAAGCATCCCTTTCGCACGTAGGCCGCGCCTTGCGGCATATGTCGCCGGGAGCGCTGGCGCATGTCTACGGTCCGACGGAATGCACCACCTTCGCGACCTGGCATACGGTACGTACCGAGGATCTGCATGAACAGGCCGTGCGCCTTCCCATCGGCAAGCCTGTTGCGCAAACCAGCGCGGTCGTGCTCGATACGCGGCGCATGCCTGTGCCGCCTGGCGTGCCGGGCGAACTCTACCTCGGCGGCGCCGGGCTTGCGGGAGGCTATCTCGGTTCGCCTGAACTGACCGCCGACCGCTTCGTTGCCTCGCCTTTCGATCCTGAGCAGCGGCTCTATCGCACCGGCGACCTGTGCACGCAGCGCGCCGACGGCACGATCGAGTTCCTGGGCCGTCTCGACGGCCAGGTGAAGGTGCGCGGCTTCCGCATCGAGCTGGGGGAGGTGGAACATCACGTTGCGGCCCATCCCGGCGTGGAAAAAGTGCACGTCATGCCGCGCAGGAACGACAGCGGCAACATCGAGCTTGTCGCCTATCTGACCGCGCGCGAAGCGGCACCGCCAAGCCTGCAGTCGCTGCGCGACCATCTGGCGCAGTCCTTGCCGCAATACATGCTGCCTTCGCATTTCGTCCTGCTCGACGAAATGCCCCTCAATCGCAATGGCAAGGTGGACCGTGCGGCGCTGCCGGCGCCCGAAGCCGGCGCCTTGTCGCTGGCGGAAGCGGAATCTCTTTCCGGCGAAGGCATGAGCAGCGGGGAACGCGCCCTCCTCGACGCCTGGCGTTCGGTGCTGCGGCGCGACGCCATCGGCCTTCATGATAATTATTATGCGATCGGCGGCGATTCGATCCAGGCGATACAGATCGTGTCGCGACTGCGCGCCGCCGGGTTTGCGCTGAAGGTGACCGATCTGCTGCGCTATCCCACGATTGCCCAGCTCGCCCCCATGCTGGGCGAGGCGGCGGCAAACAAACGGCGGACCGCGCATGCAAATGAAGACATTCCCCTGACGCCCATCCAGCACTGGATGCTGGAACGCAAGCTGCCCTCGCCGCAGCACTTCAACCAATCGGTATTGCTGCGCCTGCCCGACGGGGACGCGGCTCGGATGGCGCGTGCGCTCTCGGCGCTCGAGGCCCGGCATGAGTCCCTGCGCCTGCGCTTTGGCGTCGATGCCGACGGCAAGGCATGGCAGAGACTTGCGCCGGTAGCCGGTCCGGTCGGACTTGATGTTCATGCGTTCGACGGCACGGACGCCGTCGAACGCATGCAGGAGGAAATCAACAGGCTGCAACGCAGCCTCTTGCCTGAAACCGGCCCATTGTGGCGCGCCGCGCTGTTCAGGCTGAACGACGGTCACCGCCTGTTCCTGACCATCCATCATTGGGCGGTCGATGGCGTCTCATGGCGCATCCTGCTCGAAGACCTGGCGACGGCGCATCAGCATGCCGCCGATCCGGATGCCGCGATTGCATTGCCGGAAACCGGCTTCGGTTTCCATGACTGGGCGCTTGCGCTGAAGGATGCGGCGTCGGATCCGCGCTTCGCCGGCCAGGCGGACTACTGGCGGCGCCAGTCGCTGGCGCAAGCCGGCCGCATGCCCGTCCTTGCCGATGTGCCCGCCGCACCGCTGCGGGAGCGGGCTTCATACAGTTTCGCTTTGCCCCGGGACAAGGCGGAAGCCCTGTTCGGCGCTTGCCACGATGCCTACCGGACCCGTTCCGACGAACTGCTGCTCGCCGCCTGGGTACATGCGCTGACGCAGGTACAGGGTCATCCGGCCTGCCGTATCGCCCTGGAAAGCCACGGCCGCGAAGCATTGGCCGACTCGATCGACGTCGGACGCACGGTCGGATGGTTCACTGCGATCTATCCCCTGGTCTTCACGCTGGAGGGCAGTGACTGGTCCAGCCATATCCGTCAGGTCAAGGAAACCTTGCGCAACGTGCCCGACAATGGCATCGGCTACGGGCTGCTGCGCTATCTCGGCGGACAGGAACTCAAGGGCGGCCATGCTCCCGAAGTCGTTTTCAATTACCTCGGCCGCTTCGATCACCAGGAGCAGGCGCTGCCGGTTGCCGCCGAATCGACCGGTGACGAACTCGATCCGGCCATCCGCCTGGAACAGGGGCTCGACGTCAGCGCCGAATTGCGCGACGGCGTGCTGCAAGTCCGCCTGACGGGGGACACGGCGCGCCACCCGGATGCGTTTTTCAGGTCACTCAAGGATGCGTTTTCCCGCGCGCTGGAAGACGTGATTGCGCATTGCCTGTCCGCCGACGCCGGAGGGCTCAGCCCGAGCGACGTCGATCTGCAAGGCATCGGCATTGATGATCTCGACAGCATCCTCGACAGCCTGGAGGGTTCATGACCGGTCCCACCCCCCTGACCCGCGCCGGCTTGCGGCGCATTCGCGCCCACGACGTGATCGTGCACCATACCACCCTGGCTGCCGGCAGCATGGCCATTCCCATCCCGGGCTTCGATGTCGCCGCCGAGCTCGGCATCCAGGTGCGGATGGTGAAGAAACTGTGCGAGCTGTACGGCGCCCAATTCACCGCCGGCAGCGCCCGGAAAGTCATCACGGGCATCGTCGGCGGCCTTTCCATCGGCTCCCTGAGTACGGCGGCGCTGCGCTACGTCTCGTTTGCCAGCTACTTTGCCGGCACCCTGCCGTCGGCCGGGCTCACCGCCGCCTATACCTACACCATCGGAAATCAGCTGATCGAACGGCTGGAACGATACGGCACCATTGAAGCGCCTCCCGAAGAAGCCGTAGGCGACCTTCCCGCAGCACCTGCCGCTCCCTGACAGAACTTTCGAGTAAAAGCCGGACCCATGATCGACCGCCGCAATATCAGCAATCTCTATCCGCTTTCCTCGCTGCAGGAAGGCATGCTCTATCACGCGCTGCGCGAGCCGGAGTCCCGTGCCTATTTCGAGCAAATCGACTTTGAAGTGCCGGGCAAGCTCAGTGCCGCGGCCTACCGCCAGGCTTGGGAAGACCTGGTCGCGCGCCACGATATCCTGCGCACGGTGTTTGCGGTGCGCAAGCTGCCGCAGCCGCTGCAGATCGTTCTTCGTCAAGCGCCTCTGGCGCTGACCGAGGAAGACCTTAGCGCGCTGGCGCCGGAACTGGCCGAGGCGCGCATCACCGCCTACCGCAACGAAGATCTGGCCCGGGGTTTCGACCTGACCGCGGCCGTGCCGATGCGCCTCGGGCTGTTCACCCTTGCCGGCGGCCGCCATCGGGCCGTCTGGAGCTTTCATCACATCCTGCTGGACGGCTGGAGCCTGGCCATTCTGCAGTCCGATCTCGACGCGCTGTACGCGGCCCGAATAGCGGGTCGCAGCGCGGCGTTGCCGCCGCCGGCGCCATTTTCAGCCTACATCAAGTGGCTGGGCGGCCGCGACCGCAAGCAAGGCCTGGCCTACTGGCAGACACGCCTGCAGGGACTGTCGTTTCCGACGCCGGTGCCGCGCCGCATCGATTCACGCTTCGGAAGCAGTACAGCCGGCCATGTCGTCGGGGAAATCCGCCATCCGCTCGCGGCCGATGCCGCGCAGGCTTTGCCCCGGCTTGCCGCTGCGCACGGCGTCACCGTCAATATCGTCGTGCAATGCCTGTGGGGCATGTTGCTGTGCCGCCTGAACGGCCAGCGCGACGCCGCATTCGCCGCGACCGTATCCGGCCGTCCGCCCGAATTGCCGGACGCGGCGCGCACTGTGGGCATTTTCATCAACGCGGTGCCGGTACGTGTCCGTCTTCAGGGCGACGAGTCCTTCGCCGGCCTCCTTGCGTGCCTTCACGCCGAATCGATCGAATCGCAGCCTTACCATGACTGCCCCCTGCCGGAAGTGCAGGCCGAACATCCCCTGCGTGACGCGCTGTTCGACCATATCCTGGTCTTCGAAAATTACCCGCAGGACGAGAAGGCCTCCCAGCCTTCGGCGCCGGACGCGGTGCATCTGCACGAATATACCCATTACAACTTCGAATTCCAGTTCCTGCCGGGCGATCCGCCGGTGTTGCGCATGCGCTTCAACCAGAATCTGTTCGATCCGGCCTCCATCGCCGTCATTGCCGGCCAGTTCGAAGACATGTTGCTGTCGGCGGCGGCCGACCCGCAGCGCAGCGCGCAGCAGATAGCGCTGCCCGCGCCCAAGTGGCAGGCGCCGGCGACGCTCGCGATCGCCGCCAGCTTCACGGCCGAACCCATCGCCGAAACCCTGCGCTGGTGGCTTGCGCAGTTCGCATGCGCCAGCGAGGTGCGGCTTGCGCCGTATAACCAGTGCCTTACGCAACTGGGCGACGCGCAGAGCGTGCTGAGCCAGGCCGATCTTGGCGTGCTGCTGCTGCGTTTCGAGGATGCGGCCCGCGACCTGGACGGCCTTTCCACGGCGGAGGCCTGCGCCAGCCTCGACGCCCAGTACGATGCCTTGCATTCGCTGCTCGAACGCCGGCAAGGCAATCCGCTCATTGTCGCCCTCCTTCCCTGCAATCCGCAGGGAGCGCTGGCGGACAAGCTCCTGAGCCTGGAACAGCGCTGGGCCGCAGCGATGCTTGCCCTGCCCGGCGTCGTGCCGCTCGATCTGCGCCGGCTCGCCGGGCGCTTCGGCCTGGATGAGGTATTCGATCCCGAAGCCGACCATATCGGCCACATGCCCTACAGTGCGCAAGCCTTCGACGCCGTGGCGGCGGGAATCGCCCGTGCGGTCATGGCGCGCGCGCGCGCGCCGTTCAAGGTGATTGCCGTCGATTGCGACAACACCCTGTGGTCGGGCGTCGTCGGTGAAGCGGGACCGCTGGGCGTACATGTCGGAGCAGGACACCTCGCCCTGCAGCAATTCCTGCTGGAGCGCATGCAGGAAGGCTTTTTGATCACGCTGGCGAGCAAGAACCGTGAAGAGGATGTATGGGCGGTGCTGGACCAGCATCCCGACATGCTGCTGCGGCGGGAACATATCGCCGCGGCGGCCATCAACTGGCAACCGAAATCGGGCAACCTGCGCCAGCTTGCCTCCCGCCTGAACCTCGGCGTCGACAGCTTCATTTTCCTTGATGACAGCCCGGTCGAATGCAGTGAAGTCATGCAGAATTGCCCGGAGGCCCTGGCGATTCCCATGCCGTCGGATCCCGCGCTCTTCGAAAGCTGGCTCGCGCATGTCTGGGCCTTCGATGTCACGGCAGTTACGGCGGAAGACCGCGAACGTACCGGCATGATGCAGGCGGAAAGCCGGCGCCAGGCATTGCTCGGCGAAACCGATCCGCAATCCTTCCTGGAACAGCTGCAGCTCACCGTGAAGGTCGGCCCGGCGCAGCGCCACCAGATTGCGCGTGTCGCCCAGCTGACGCAGCGCACCAACCAGTTCAACCTGAGCGGGAAGCGCCGCAGCGAGGAAGATATCGCGCAGCTCATTGCCGATCCGGAGACCAGCGTCATGGCGGTCGAAGTCGAAGACCGCTTCGGCGCCTACGGATTGACCGGCGTGATTATCGTGCGCAAGGCGGCCGGTACGCTGGCCATCGATACCCTGCTTCTCAGCTGCCGCGTGCTGGGGCGCAAGGTAGAGCACGCACTGCTCGGCGCTCTTGCCCGGCAGGCATTGCAGGCCGGATGCGGTGAGGTGCGAGCGCTGCTGGTTCCCACCGAGCGCAACGAGCCTGTCCGGATTTTCCTGCGGCAGCCGCCGTGGGAAGCGGCTGGCGAGAATCTGTTCATCTGCAAGGCAGCGGCTGGCGCAGCGGAAGTGCCTGGCGTCGAAGTGATCGACAATTTCCAGTTCGCGCCCTCTCAGACCGACGCGAATGCGAGCGCGCAGGAACCTGCCCCCTCTGCAACCTCTGCACCCGCTGCTCAGGTTCCGGACTCCGCCGCCATCCGAACGCAATGGCCGGAATTCCCTGTGCCCGTACGCAACGAGGCGCAGCTTCGCCATGCGTTCCAGTATCTGCCGCTGCTTGCCGCATGCGCGGGCTGGCCGCATGCCCGGCTGCGCCATGCCAGCCGAACCACTTCCCGCCCCGCCGGCAGGATGCCCGCTTCAGGAAGCGAGGCTGCCGTCGCCGCCATCTGGTCCGAAGTGCTCGGCAGGGAAGTCGCCGATGCCGAAGCCGCCTTCATCGATCTCGGAGGCCATAGCCTGCACGCCGTGCGCGCCGTGTCACGCCTGGGTCGCGCATTCAACCGCGAACTGGGGCTGTCGCAGTTCTTTGCCCTGGGCAGCATTGCGAAGATTGCCGCCTGGCTCGATTCGCAGCCTGCCGCGAACACTCAGGCGGCAACGACCGGCGCATCGATTCCCCTAGCCCCCGACGCGCCCTCGTACCCGCTGTCGCACAATCAGCAGCGGCTCTGGATTCTGAGCCGATTGGGTGCAGCCGCCAATACCTACAACCTGTGCGCCGCCTTCACTTTGCGGGGCGGGCTCAACCTCCCGGCGCTGCGCCATGCGGTCGGCGAACTGCTGGAGCGGCATGAGGCGCTGCGCACCGTGTTCCGACTGGAAGGCGAACAGCCGCGCCAAGTCATCGTAGCGGCGCATGAAGCGTCCTTCTCCGTCATTTCCCATACCGCCGGCAAGGGAAGCGAGGAAACGAACGCAGCGATACGTGCGCATATCACCTCGCGCAGCCGCACGCCGTTCGATCTGGAACACGGGCCGCTGTTCCGGATGGAGCTGCATGCGACCGACACCGACGAACAGGTGCTGGCGATCTACCTTCATCACATCATTGGCGACGGCTGGTCGTTCAGCCTGCTGCTCGACGACCTGGCAAACGCCTATGCCCGCCATGCCGGCAAGGTCAATACCAAGACCGATAGCAAGACGACTACGCCGGTATTGCGTTATCGCGACTTCGCCGTATGGAACCGGTCGCATGAATACGAAAAAGCTCTAGTGCGGCAGCGCGACTACTGGCTGCGGCAACTGCAGCCGCTGGTCCCGATTGCCCAGTTCCCGATGGATTTCCCGCGGCCCGCCGTTCCGGGCAACGAAGGCGCAAGCCTGGAATGCGTGCTGCCCATGCCCTTGAAGCAGCTCAAAGCCTGGGCTGCCGAGCGGCATGTCAGCCTCTTCCCGCTGCTGGCTTCCCTGGTGACTGTCGTCATGTACCGCTGTGGCGGCGAGACGACGGTCCGTCTGGGCATGCCGGTGGCCGGACGCGACCGGCCGGAACTGGAGCAAACCGTCGGCTTCTTTGCCAATACCACGGTGGTATCCGCGCAGCTGGCTGCGGACCAGACTTTCCTGGACGTGATCACTACCTTGCAGCAGCAGGTTACCGGGGCAATCGAGAACCAGGCTTATTCCTTCGACCGCCTGGTCAGCGAACTCAAGCCGGAGCGCGAGCCGGGACGCAATCCCCTGTTCGATGCCATGGTGGTGCTGCAAAACCCACGTGATGGCGCCGGCAAGCTTCCGGGGATCGAGGTGACCGACTTCGAGATGGACAGCGGATTGGCCGCGTTCGACCTGGTGTTCGAATTCGCCGAAAGGAATGAAAACGAGCTGGCTTGTGCGCTGCGTTACCGCAAGGATCTCTATCGCGACGACACTGCGCAACTCCTGCTCCAGCGAGTGACCAGTTTGCTCGCTTCGGCGCTTGCCGCGCCCGACACGGCAATTCACCGGCTCGGCATGCATGGAACAAGCGAGCGGGCGCGGCTGGATGCATTCGCCGATGGCGGCAAACGGGCACTTCCGGCCATCACGCTGCCGGAACTGTTTTCCCGGCAGGCTGCGGCCACTCCCGCAGCGCCTGCGCTCGTGTCCGGCGGCCTGCGCCTCGACTATCGCACTCTCGATCGCAGGGCGAACGCGATTGCCCGCCACTTGCGTCTCGAACTCGGCATCGCCGATGGCGATACGGTGGCCGTCATGCTGGAACGGCATGCCGACTGGCCGATCGCCATGCTGGGCGCGATGAAGGCTGGCGCCGTCTATCTCCCGCTCGACCTCCGGCATCCGGCGGCACGGCGCCGCGAATTGCTGCGGCAGTCAGGAGCAAAGGTCCTGATCGCGGCGACGGACGACCTGGCCCCGTTCGATGATCTGGAAGGCTTGCATCGCATGGCGCCGCTTCGGACCGGCCCGGACCTTGATATCGAATCCGAACATGCGCCCGCGGCCGGAAGCAATCCCGACGATGCGGCCTATCTCATCTTCACTTCAGGTTCCACCGGCAAACCCAAAGGCGTAAAAGTCCATCACCGGGCATTCATCAACATGATTCTGGAACAGGTGCGCGGCTTTGCGCTCAGGGAAGATGACGTGGTCATGCATGTTGCTTCCTGTGCGTTCGACGCTTCCTTATCCGAATTCTTCATGGCCTGGGCTTGCGGCGGCGCGGTCGTTATTGCCGACAACGATACCGTGCGGGACAGCAAGCTGCTCGCAGGCTGTATCGCCCGCCATGGCGCAACGGTCGCCACCTTCACGCCCTCGCATCTGCGGCAGCTGGCGGATCGCGATCTTTCCGGCCTCAGGAAAATCATCCTGGCCGCGGAACCGGTGCTGGGCCGCGATGCCCGTCGCTTGAAATCGCTCGGCATCGAATGCTTCAATGCTTACGGCCCGACAGAGACGGCGGTCTGCGCGACCCTGGGGCGCATCGACAAGTTTCCGGAGGATGCGATGCCGGTGCCCATCGGCAGGCCGCTCGCCAACCTTACGCTGCGCATCATCGACAGTCATGGCGGCGATGCTCCTCTGGGCACGCCGGGCGAACTGACGATTCTGGGAGAAGGCGTGGCCCTGGGCTACCTGAACGCATCGCAGGATGCCGGCTCCGCGTTTTTCACATTAGCCGGCGGCATGCGCGGCTACCGCACCGGCGACATTGTGCGGTGGCTGCCTGATGGCCAGCTCGAATATCTTGGCCGCAAGGATGCGCAGGTAAAGATCCGCGGCCATCGTGTCGAGCCCGCCGAGATCGCCGCGGCATTGAGTGCGCTTGAAGATGTTCGTCAAGCCGAGGTTGTCGTGGAAGGCGATGAAACCGTGAAATTTCTTACCGCGTATTTATGCGGCAGGCCACAGACCGATGCGCGCCTGCGCGCCGTGCTGGCGGAGCGCCTTCCGGCTCATATGATTCCGGCGCGCTTCGTGTGGCTCGAAAGCATGCCATTGACTACCAGCGGCAAGCTGGACCGCTCCGCGTTGCCGGCGCTTGCCGTTGCGCGTTCGGCCGATCCGGATGACAGGGCTGCGCCGGCCGAGTCCGCAAGCCTGACGGCAACCGAAAGCAAGCTGCTTCGATTGTGGCGCGAGCTGCTGCCGGGCTCGGTCGACGCGGATACCGATTTCTTCCTTGCCGGCGGCAATAGTCTGCTTGCCATGACCGGCGCGCGGCGCATCGAAGCGGAGATGGGCATTGCGTGTCCCGCGCTGCAGTTTTTCCGGACCCCCACAGTCCGGGACATGGCGGCGGCGCTCGACTCTTCGGCGAACACAAAACTGTTACAGCATTTCGGAAACGGTGAAGTGCAGATTCTTGCCCTGCCGCCCCATCCCGGGATGGATCTCGGATATGCCGCGCTATCGCGCGCCCTTCCGGAAGCCACGATCCATGCCGCTCGGTTTGTCGACAAGCCTGTGTCGGACCTGGTCGAGGACTATCGCCTCGCATATGACGACATGAACATCTGCGACGGTGCTTTGCTCATCGGCTACTCGGCGGGAGGCATGCTGGCGCTTGCGCTCGCCGCCGCGCTCGAGGCATCGGGCCGCCGTCCGCGCGCAGTCATCCTGCTCGATACCTGGGATCTGTCCAAGGCCTCCGCGGCTGTCCGCGCGGGCATCGATGCCGACATGGCGGCGTTCGCTTCCGGCAATGACCGCGAGGGCAATGGGTATCGCGCCCGGATGTCCTCCTTCGCTCCACGAGGACCGGTCGCGGCGCCGGTGCATCACCTGCTTGCAGCCACCGGCGGTGCCCAGGCTCCGGACGGCGTAACTCGCGACTGGAAGCACCTGGCAAATACCGACTACAAGACCTATGCAATGCAAGGCCGCCATCATGAGTTGCTTGACGACGCGCATGTCGGGGCGACAGCCGGCTGCCTGCGTGAAATAATGCGCCAGCTGCCACCGGCGGAGTTTAATTACAAAACATCATGAGACAAGAAGACAACACGACGACCGCCAAGCTCCTTCAGGACGAAGTGCTCGCCCGGAGCAATTACCAGAGCCTTGCGCGGGTGCTTCCCCAGGTTTCCGAGAAATGCTTTTCGCCAGGGGAAACCATCTACAAGGCCAACGCCAGGGCCGAACATTTTTTCCTGCTCACCAGCGGAGAAGTCAAGCTGGTATCGCCGGGTGGCCGCGAATCGCATCTGGTGCATCGGCGCTTCGGCGAAGAGGCGGCATCCGATGCCGAGCATTATCTGACCGACGCGGTTGCCGCCACGGCATCGACTGCGATGTGCATACCGCATGTCGCAATGAAAACGCTGATTGCCGCCAATCCGGCATTGAAGACCGATCTTCTGCTGTCGCTGGCCAGCCATCTTGCCGGCGAAAAGCTTGAACGCCGAAGCACGCCAGCGGCCGTGAAAGCGGCAGCACGCAACTACATCCGCCCTTTCGGCTGGTTGCTGTGCCTGATACTGCCTCTTCTGATTCTTGCCTTTGGCGACCGCGCGGGAATCGGACACGACGCGGTATTGTTCTCGGCGATTTTCGCACCGACGGTGACGATGTGGGTCTTCAGCCTGGTGGATGACTATATCCCCGGGCTGTTCGCGTTGATGGCTATTCTGATCACCGGCCTGGTGCCTCCGCCGGTAATTTTGTCGGGCTTCGCGTCTGACGGTTTCATGATGGCGCTCAGTACCCTGGCGCTGGGCACGGTGGTCGTCACATCGGGCCTGTCCTATCGCGTCATGCTGAACTTGCTGCTCAGGCTGCCCAATCACCAGTTCTGGCATGGCGTCGGCCTGTTCCTCACCGGAACCATACTGACACCGATCATCCCCACCGCCAATGGACGCATTGCCCTGGTCTCGACATTCTTCGTCGACATGGTGGAAAGCCTGCGCCTGACGCCGCAGGGAGCCGCGGCGACCCGACTCGCCATCACGTGTTTTTCCGGCATCAGCCTGTTCTCCGCAATGGTCATCACCAGCAAGTCCGTCAATTTCGCGGTGTACGGCCTTCTGACCCCGCAGGGGCAGGATCATTTCCAATGGCTGACCTGGCTTTTCACCGCCATCATCGCCGCCGCCGTGATGCTGCTCTTGAATGCGGGCATTGCGGCGATCTGGTTCCGCAACACGGAACTTCCCCAGCTCTCCAAGGCGGGGGTTGCCGAGCAGCTGCGCCTTCTGGGAAAAATGAAAAACCGGGAATGGGCAGCGGTCATTGGCGTGATATTCATGGTGCTCGGAATCATCACCAGTTCCATCCACAAGGTACAGCCGCCATGGCTGGGATTTGCAATGCTGTTCGGCCTGCTATTGTGCGGCACGCTCTACAAGAAGGAATTGAAGGAAAAGGTCGACTGGACTTTTCTGCTCTATCTGAGCGGTGTTACCGGTATCGTCGGCGCTTTCAGTTTTCTCGGCCTCGACCAGCAGCTCGCCGATGCCCTGCCCGGTCTTGGCAACTACATGCGCACCAACTTCGGCCTGTTCATCCTCATGCTGTTTGCATTGATCAGCGTGATCCGGCTGGCAGTGCCCATCAATGCCACCGTCGTGATCATGGCGGCGATCTTCATGCCGATCGCGGAAGCCAACGGTATCAATGCCTGGGTGCTCGGCTTCGTCATCCTGATCTTTTCGGAAGGTTGGTTCATGCCATATCAATGTTCCTATTATCTGCAGATGCAGGAGATCAACCGCGGCAAGCCGCTCTATGATGAAAAGTCTTTTTTGCGCTTCAATGCGGTGCTCAACCTTGCCCGTCCGGCTGCAGTCTATGCTTCCTTGCCATACTGGAAAATGCTGGGCCTGATGTCTTGAACATGCTGCAGCCCCAGGTTTGCGCGGCGCGCGGAAAATATTACTAAGGCGGGTATTGAATGAGCAAGAACATCAAGCTGGAAAGCATTTTCATCGGCCTGTTTCTGGTCGTAGCGCTCGGTTTGTTCGCATGGTTCAACATGAGCAAGCCGAGCATTCTCATCCTTCACAGCTACGACAAGTCCTACGCCTGGACGCGGGACGTCAACGTCGGTTTGGAACGGGTCCTGAACAATAATTATCGGTACCAGGTACGCTGGTATTACATGGATACCAAGCGCCGTCCGTATCCCGAATACCGCTCCAGCGCCGGTATCGCCGCGCGCCGCTTCATCGAACAGATGCAGCCGGACGTGGTGATCGCCATCGATGACGATGCGCAGCAATACGTGTCGCGCCATTTCATCAATGATCCGAAAATGAAAATCGTATTCGCAGGCATCAACAATTCCGCCGCCGATTACGGATTGGACAAGGCCAATAATGCGACAGGGATCATGGAGCGCATTCCTCTGCCCGCGATTCGCGAAACCTTTCTGATTGCAGACAATTTGAAATCGTTGGGCCGCCCGGTGAGGCTGGCGCTGCTCGCGGACAAATCCGAAAGCGTGAGCGGGGATATCAAGCAGCTGCAGGGCTTCAACTGGGACCCGGTGCAACTCGTCTCGATCAACCGCGCGGCTTCCTGGCCTGACTGGCAGGCCAAGGTACGCGATCTGGCCGGCAAGGCCGATGTCATCATGGTGACCGGCTATCGGCGCCTGGCCCGTTCCGAGACCGACAAGTCACTGGTTCCGCCGCACGAAGTGGTCCATTGGACGGAAATGCATTCATCGGTACCGGTCATCTCGGGGAACGGCTTCTTTACCGAGGAAGGCGGCATGCTCGCGATCGGAACGTCGCCGTATGAGCAGGGTGAAACGGCGGCTCGAATGGCGCTCGATATCGTGCTCAGGGGAAAGCACCCGAAGGAGTTCCCGATCGTCAGCTCGAGCCAGTTCATCGTCACGATGAACGGTGCTCGAATGCAGGTAAGAGGCTTCAAACTGCCCAAGGTATATGAAGCGGCAGCCCGGACAGGAAACAAATACTTCGATGACAGCCATTGAATTGTCTGGCGTGTCAAACAATTTTTGCTGTGTTGCTTAGAGCGAAAACGCTCTAGCGTTGACGAATGCGCGTTCGGCTCCATCCGTAGAGTTCCGGATCGGCGCAGGAACGCGCAACCCGCTCCGGAAGAACTGCAGCTGCAGTTCAAGCCCTCGGCGTATCTTGAAGAAAAGCCTTGGCGGGTATCGTTACCCGAGGAGGCAGGCAAATACCATCCCTTCCCCTGCCCCTTCCCCTGCACTTGCTCCTGCACTTGTCTCTTGCGCGGCAGGCTCGCTGCGCGCCATGGTCAGTTGATCCCGCAGAAGCGGTGCGGCGCTCTAATTTCGATACGGAGTGCACAAAGCCAGCACTTGCGTGCCCTGCATGGCGGGAACTGGAGCTAGCGCATCCAGTCCTGTTTCCGCCATGAATTCGTACGGGATCGCGCAATAATTATTTTGCGGAAGATACCGCCGATGCGCTCTTTTCGATCGCGGTCGGGGTCTCATTTGCGCCAGGCATGTTCAGCGCAAGATCCTTCGATTTCGTAGCGCCGGCCTTGCCTTCGCTTTCCCTTGATTCTGCCGGCTTTGAAGATACGGGTTTGGTCAGTTCGGTCTTTAGCGTAGACGAATGGTTAAGGTCGGAAGCATCGGCTCGTCCGCTGTCGATGGTTTTCTGCTTTCCTCTCTTCGGATCTTCCGCCTGGACGGTGTCGCCGCTGATCGAAATGATGGGCAGGCCACCGGTTTTATTATTGCCGACCACGACAACCTTGGCGTTGTTCGAGCGGGCAAGCTCCAGCGTGGCTTCGATGCCGCGCCAGCGGAGATAGGATTCCGACATGCCTTCACTGACAATCTCCTGGAAATTCCGGATGCCAAGCGCTTCGACGCGCTTGCGTTCGGTTTCCCTGAGTTCCTTCTCGACGATCAGCGCATACTGTTCCACTTCGTGACGCGCCATATTTTTGCGCACGATGGATTCCTCGACTCCATCAGGCAGCACGATGCGCTTCACCAGCACGTCTTCGAGAACGATCCATTCCTTGGGCGTAGTGCCTGTGGGAGCAAAGCGATGCTTCAGGTCATAGCGCACCGATTCCGATATCTGGTTCTGGATTTCCAGTCGATGCGAAGTATAGATATCCTCCGGGCGGTAGATCGCAATCACATCGCGCGCACGCGCGCCGACCGACGGCGCCAGCAGGGTTTCCGCATAGTTCGGTCCAGCATACTGGTGGAGATCGCCGAGTACGTTCGGAATGATGCGGTAACGCCAGGAGAGATCGATGGTCAGCTTGAGTCCGTCCGACGACAGCACTTCAAACTCCCGGTCGACGTTCTGCAGGCGGGCGTCGTAGATCGATACCCTGTCCCACGGAAGAATCATGCTCGTGCCTTCGGAGAGCGGCTCGTTGAGCACGGTGCCGCCGCCGAAGCGTTTCCATTTGACGCCCAGATGACCCGCCGGAATGGTGACGATCATCGCGGGCAGCATGAAGGCAATCAAGGCGATCAGGATGATCGCACCGATCATCAGATCATCGCTGAACAGGCTCAACCGGTAACGAAGGTATTCGCCCAGGCGGGCCGGGCCGCTACGGGGGCTGCTCGGTTCGTTCATTTATGCAGTCTCCATCGACATCTCGGTAATGCGTCCGTCCGCCATGTGCAGGCGCCGGTCGGCATGGTGGAAGTATTTATCGTCATGAGTAATGGCGATGACCGTGGCCCCGGCGGCTTTCAGACTGGGAAGCAGGGTCTCGTAGAACTTGGCGCGGAAATGAGGATCCTGGTCGGCTGCCCATTCGTCGAGGATGATGATGGGCCGTTCCTCGAGCTGCACGGCAACCAGCGCCAGGCGCTTGCGCTGACCGGTTGAAAGGTCGACCGTCGAAAATCTGCGTCCTTCGAGGACCACCTTGTTTTCGATTTCCATCTCGTCGATCAATCCGGCGCCGCGTGCCTGGTCGACATCGTCGACCCCGTAGAGCTTGCTGAACAGATGAAAGTCCGAGAACACGGCGCCGAACATGTCGCGGTAGCGCTGCATGTCGAGCTTGCCGACCACCATGCCGTCGATCAGGATTTCGCCGGAGTCGGCCGGATAGAGCCCGGTCAACATCTTCACGAAGGTCGTCTTGCCGGAGCCGTTGCCGCCGGTGATGAAGATCGTCTCACCCTCGCGTATCGTGAGATCGATCGGTCCGACGGAAAATCTCTCACTGCCCTGTCCGCGGCTGAACCGCAACTGACGCAATTCAATGACCTTGAAGTCGGAAGATGTTTGCATGTCGCCGGGAGCGGCAATTTCGCCGTCCGGGGTGCGGCGGCCAGCTTCGACATGCTCGTCGAGCAGCTGCTCAAGCCGCAGCAGGTTTTCCGCAGCGGCATTTGCCACCGTGATTTGCGGCACGGAAGAAATGATGCCGGAAATGGGACCGATGAGGAACAGCACCGCGGCCAGCGCCTTCACGGTGGTGTCCGCAAATGTAGTGCTGATTACCGGCAATACGAATACCAGGGTACCGAGCAGTACGAAGATGGCGACTTGCGAGAAGATGAAATTGGCTGCCAGGGCGCGTTGCGCAAGCGACCGGTAAAGCGCGGTGCGCTCCGATACCAGCATGGCGTCCTGCAGCAGTTCCGAAGCCCGCCGGCTTGACAGCTTGACTTCCTTGAAGCCGCCGAGCAGTCCTTCGACCACTTCATGCAAGGCCGTCACCTCATGATGCGCGCGCCGCAGTTCGGTACGGGCGCGTTCGATCTTGCGGTTATAGATACGCGATGCAATCAGCAGCACTACGGCAACCAGTGCCAGCGTCGGCAGCGACAGCGTCGCGAGATAGATCGCCGTCCAGAACATCAGGATCAAGGCCTGCACGCCGAGGATCAGGCTGCCCGCGGTCTGGGAAATCGTCTGCGCGTCGGAATTGATGGCGGTGAAGATGACGCCGTGTCCGATTTTTTCAACGCCCTGCAATTCGCAGGCGGCCAGCTTGCGTATCAATCCGCGCCGGCGCCCGTCGACAATTCTTTCCACCTCGTCGGTGGTGACGGTGAGAACATATCGCTGACTGAAAACATAGGCAATCAGGGCAATGCCGAAGAAGGCGACATACTGCGCATGCCCCGAGCTATCGCCAGCCACCTGCGCGGCGGCATTGACGATCGCCAGAATACCCGCGCTTGCGCCGCCGGCAATGACTGCCATGAGCCCCAGGCGTTTGATGGACGTGCGCGTGTCCTGGAAAAGCAGTTCGGTAAGCCGCATTGATGCTACCGCCCTCGTGAACGTTCAACTACCGATCTTGCCTCGTTATCCATCGACGCAAACAGCAAGAGATAGACGAACATGATCAGCGGCGTCAGCAGAAAGGACATCAGTATGCTTCGCATCATTCCGAGACGACTCTTGCGTCCGAGAAAACCGACTACCAGGCACAGCACGATATAAATGACCAATGCATTCGACATTATTTGCCTTCCTTGTTTATGATTTGCAGCGGCACGGCACCATAAGCGACTGTGCGAACGTCGTCGGTACAGTCAATACCATTTTCGTAGACGCACCGGACGACTTCCATCTCGCCGGTCAGTCCATGACAGTTGTCCGCGTTGATGGTGCTGTAAAAATAATGCGTTTCCTGGCGGCCGACCTTCACCCGGAAAAAGCGCGTGACGGTCGATCCGACATCCTTGCCGTTCGGACCGCGATAACGTATTCCGACCATCATTTCCTCAATCGTCTTGTGCGAGGAATTGATTGCGCGGATCTGGGGAGAGCAGTAAGCCCGGTATCCGGACCCTTCGCCATAGACGCGCGCCTGCGGAATCGTGACGTAGAGCAGGCCTCTCGCTCGCTTCTTCCTGACCAGCTCTTGCAAGGGTTGCCGCGCAATTTCGGCGGACGAACCCAGTTCGGTGGCGCTTTCCGCATGCGCGGCCGGACACGCCATCAGCAGCAGGACGTAAATTAGCGGCGCTGTGCCTCGCCGGAATCGGAAACTGTGCGGCTTCAGGGTCATCGAACTCATTGGGAATCAGTCGGAAACGAGGTGCTCGGGTGTCAATGACAGCGAAGCCGCCATATCGGCTTTTAGACGTGCCTCAAAATCAGGCGCGGTTCGCAGGAAGAAATGTCCGCCCGCGAATTCTTTCAAATGAAATGCGCCAGTAGTGAACGTTGCCCATCCCTTCATATCTTCCGCGCTGGCTTTTGTATCCTGGGCGCCGGCATACGCAATGATGGGACAATCGATCGGCGCAAGCTCTACGGCGTGTGCGGCCATGGCGAAGTCGGCGCGCATGACCGGCAGGATCATTGCGCAGAAATCGTCGTCATCGAGAAGTTCGGCCGGCATGCCACCATAATTGCGCAGCACTTCCTTCAACTCGGCATCGGGCAGATCGGCCGCATGCAAGGCATTGGAGATGCGGTCGGGAGGACGATGTGCCGCGACGATCAGAGCAGCTGGCGCCGGCAGGCCCCGTGCGACAAGATTGTGGATCAGGGCGAAGGCGATCCTGGCGCCCATGCTGTAGCCAAACAGAAGATAGGGACGGTCCAGGCGCGCTGCAATCACGTCAGCGATTTGCCCGACCATTTCCTTCATGCTGCGCACCGGCGGCTCCGCAAGGCGTGTTTCATGGCCGGGGTATTGAATCGGACCAACCCCGATCGCGGGATGCAGCTTGCGCCATGCGGCAAAATTCGATGCGCCGCCGCCGGCGAACGGCAAACAGTACATGCGGGCTGAGACATCGGCCGAACCGTCGCCAAACGGTAACCATGGCTGCGTGAGCGGCATTTTGATCATGAAACGAGGACCCGCGAAAAACCGATACGACAAGAACGACAGGGCGTGGATCTTATGGCAAGCCCAAGAAATGCCATCACATGAGATCGCGCCTTGTTCCGCCCGGCCGCGTTGAAGTTGTCATCCATGGCGTGCCATGAATTCGCCTGCAACGTGCCGGACGAAAAATCGTCGATCTCGGTTGTCACGCCATCACTCGGGTTTGGGTTTACTCTTGCAAGACCCCGCAGCCCGATTTACTTAATATCCACAACGTCGGCTGCTTAGACGCTTTCCGTCTTGGAGCCGGGAGCGTGCTTCTTGATGAACTGTTTGCCCTCTTCGACTTGCTGACGGAGCTTCGAGCCCATTTCGGCAGGCTTGAAGTCGAGGAAATTGCCGCCCGATTCGAAGTGCTGCAGAAACAGTTTTCCTACCGCGTAGGTCGTGGCTCCGGCGAGCGTGGACTGCGCCAGAACGCCGGCAGCGATACCAACGCCCGGAATGAACTTCAGAACGCTCGCCACCGGTGCGGTGATCGCCAGCGGCAGGTAACCGCTAAGGAGGGCGCCAAGCAGCTTCTTGCCGGTTTCATCGGACAGCTTGTAACCGTACAAGGCACCCAGCTTGCGCAGCAGGTTCAGCTGTACGCCAGTCAGCGCCAGCAGGTCCAGGCCCGGGACGGGCAAGATGCCTACGCCCATCGCGGTGATGGTGTGGTTCTTGATGGTATGCAGTGCTTCATTGTGGCGCTCGCCCGGCGACACGGCATCGGCTACGGCGGTTGCGTTATCGACGATGCTGTCGGTCGGCTCAGTAGTCTTCATTTGGTTCTCCTCCTGGAAAGGACGCCCGTAGGCACCATTGGGTTGATGGATTTACGAATTAATACTCCATAAGGAAGCCCGGCTTCCTGATCTGCTCCGTCTCCGCCGGCGGCGATGCGAGACGCCGTGCAGAGGGCTTGACCGCGGCTGCAGGCCGCGAGGGCCAGAGTGCACGGATGGCATCATACGTCATCACGGCACTGTAATCATGCAATGCCAGCGTCCGGTTGTAAAAGAACGCCAGCGTGTAGCCGGTATCCGGCATGTAGTAGGTCTGGGATGTATAACCGATCATTCCGCCCTGGTGTCCGAGCAGGTTGGCGCCGTTGTCCTTGACGATGCCAAGTCCATACGACAAGTTGTCGCTCATCGGCACGAACTGAAGGCGCTGACCCTGCATGCCGCTGCTCAGCAGCGACCCCTTGCCGAGAAGCTCGCCCCACTTCGCCAGATCGCCAATCGTCGAGATCATGTTGCCCGATGCCCAGACCGTCGATGAATCGCGCAGCGTGACATCATGGAAAGTGCCTGTTTCAGCGTCTTCCCAATAGCCGCGCGATAACGGCGCCGGGATGGTGGCATCGCCAAGGCGGGGAATGAGCGTACCGCCAAGGCCCTGGGTGATGGTGATCGCGCTGGGGACGGCATCCTCATAAGTCATGCCGCTTGCCTTGCGGATGATCAGGCCGAGAAGAACGTAATTGGTATTGGAATAGGCAAACTTTCCGAACTGGGGCGCGGTGGCATCGGACGCATGGCCATTGGCGATCAGCAGCAGCTCCTGCGGGAAATACTGCTTGAATGGTTCGCTGATGAAGGCATTGCCCCAGCCGCCGTCGGACGTGAAGTTAGCAATACCGCTGGTATGGTTCAGCAACTGACGCACCGTGATGCGATTGCCGTCGTAGGCCGGCAGATAAGCGCTCATCTCGGCGCCGATATACTTGTTGACCGGATCGTCAAGCCCGAGCTTGCCCGCGTCGGCCAGCTGCAGAATGACGGTTCCGACATAGGTCTTCGTGTTGCTGCCCATGCGGAAATGCATGTTGGTCTTGATCGGCGTGCGGGTGGTCAGGTCTGCGTAGCCATTGGACGTTGCCCAGGTGCGTCCCTGGTCATCACGGATGGCGATCAGCGATCCGGGGATTTTGTAGGTGTAGGCAGCCTTATCGAGAATCTGCTGGAGGTTTTTCTGTACATCGGTGTCCCGGCGCGTCGGGTCGACCGAGAACGACCAGCTGTAGGGCCGCCCCATCATGTTGCCGGCCGCATCCTTCACATTCGAGGCGACGGTGGCGGTATAACGCCGTCCTGTCAGATCCTGGGTGTGGCGGAACACGAGCGCATTGCGGCTCGCATCGTATTCAACGGTCCCCTGCACCGCGCTGCGGTCATCACCGGTGACGGTCAGCGAGGCATTGCTAACCGAAGTCGGATCGAGCGATTCGGAAAACACGGCAACGACGTCCGAATTCACCGCCACGTCCGCAGCGCCGTCGCTGCGGCTCGTATAGATCACGTAAGGAAGCCCGGATGCGGCGTTCTGGCAATAGGCGCTGGTTGCATTGAACAGGCAATTGGGCCCGCTAGGGGAAGCCTGCTCTGGCTCTTGCTGCTGCCCTGTTGCCGGCGCGACTGCAAGTTCCGCTGTTGAAGAGCCGCCGCCGCAGCCGGTGAGTACAAAAGCAGAGGAAGCAAGCAGAACTGTCCAGCGAATGCGAAGTAGCTTCATAACGAAAAGATGGGGGGCAGCAGGAATGTTTTTGGGCAAATTTGATATAGCTTACGGGAAACTCTCAAAAAGATGTAACTTTTTTTATCTCCGGACGCCCTGCATGTGCGGTTTTGGGGTATTTCCCGGCGTTAATGCCAAGGCAACATGAAAGACAGTACAATTCGCCTGAATCCGGCTTGGACGCATGACAAACCTGCAATTCTCATGTGCCCCGCCGATGGTACGCGCGCATTAACATAGCTTTTAATTAATATTATTTTCAATATGACAGGGGCCGCCAGACGCGCAAGCCCTGGAGAATGCCTTGGCTTCAGTTGATCAATGCACCGGTCCAAGGCCGACCGATGTGAACAGTACATTTTTGTCCGGCACCGAAGTATTGATTCAAATGCTGCTCGCTCAACGGCGGCTGGATTCGGTGCAGGGCATTCGCTCTGCAGGCTTCGTTTCCGGATACCGGGGCTCCCCTCTCAGCGGTTTCGATCAGGAACTATGGCGGCATAAAGCCGCACTCGATGACGCATCGATCCGCTTTCTTCCCGCAGTCAATGAAGACCTTGCCGCAACAGCGGTGTTGGGCACCCAGCGCATCGGAACGGATCCGGACGCCTTGTATGAAGGCGTGTTCGCACTCTGGTATGGAAAAGGCCCGGGCGTGGATCGCTCAGGCGATGCGCTCAAGCACGGCAATGCCTATGGCGCGTCCGCCAAGGGAGGCGTGCTGGTCGTGGCCGGCGACGACCACAATTGCGTATCGTCTTCCATGCCGCACCAGAGCGATCAGGCATTCATGGCCTGGAGCATGCCGGTACTCCACCCGGCCAGCGTTGCTGAATATATCGAATTCGGTCTTTACGGTTGGGCGCTATCGCGCTATTCGGGGACCTGGGTCGGCTTCAAGGCCATTTCGGAAACCGTGGAAAGCAGCGCCTCCGTCTCCACCGCCATTCCCGATCCCTTCTCAGTGCCTGGCGACCACCATTATCCCGCCACAGGCGTTCACTACCGCTGGCCCGATCTGCCAAGCCCGGCTATAGAAGAGCGTCTTCATGCCAAGCTCGATGCGGTTGCCGCATTTGCACGCGCAAACAGTATCGACAAGCGGATTGTTCCGGCGCCCCACGGAACAATAGGAATCGTAACCTGCGGCAAGGCGCATTTCGATGCGATGGAGGCACTGCAGCTCCTGGGGCTGGACGAGGCGGCGCTGGAAGCGTCGGGAGTGCGCCTTTACAAGATCGGCCTTACGTATCCGATAGAACTGGAGCGTCTCACGGCATTCGTCCACGGGTTGAAATCGGTACTGATCATCGAGGAAAAAGGCCCGGTGCTGGAGCAGCAGATCAAGCATGCGCTGTTCAACCGGGAGCAGCTTGAAAGGCCTGTCATCATCGGCAAGAGTGACGAGCACGGCAAGCCGTTTATTCCGGCCACGGGACAGCTCGGTCCGTCCATGCTTGCTCCCCTGATCGCCGGCTGGCTGGAACAGCACCTGCCCGGACGGCAGTTCGCCTCCTCCCTGAAAGCATTGAACAAACAGCATGCGGATCGCAAGGCGCCTGCGGTTCGCCGCACCCCCTATTTCTGTTCCGGCTGTCCTCACAATATTTCAACGGTCGTGCCGGAAGGCAGCCGTGCGCAGGCCGGCATCGGATGCCACTTCATGGCGGCATGGATGGACAGGAAAACGACGGGACTGACGCAGATGGGCGGTGAAGGCGCCGACTGGGTGGGCCAGTCGCTTTTCACGAAAACACCCCATGTGTTCCAGAACCTGGGAGACGGCACCTATTTCCACTCGGGGTTTCTGGCCTTGCGCCAGGCAGTCGCGGCGCGAACGAACATTACCTACAAGATCCTCTACAACGATGCCGTTGCAATGACCGGAGGCCAGCCGATCGACGGCAGGCTGACGGTCCCGCAGATTGCGCGCCAGGTTGCCGATGAAGGTGTCGGGACGATTGCCATCGTCACCGACGAGACCGAACGCTATGCGGAACGTTCGGATCTTCCGACCGGCGCGACGGTTCATCATCGCCTTGAACTCGACGCGGTGCAACGGAAGCTTCGAGCAATTCCCGGCGTGACAGTGCTGATATACGACCAGGTATGCGCCACGGAAAAAAGACGGCGCCAGAAGGAGGAGCGCAGGAAAAGCCCAGGGTCGGCGCCGCCCGCTCGCAGCGTCGTGATCAACCCGGAGGTCTGCGAAGGATGCGGCGACTGCGGCGTTCAGTCGAACTGCGTATCGATACAGCCGCTGGAGACCGAATTCGGGCGCAAGCGCACGATCGACCAATCGGGCTGCAACAAGGATTTTTCCTGCACCGAGGGCTATTGCCCCAGCTTCGTCACTGTCGTCGGCGGCATGCGCAAAAATCTGGCGGCACGTGCAATCGATACCGACCGCTTGCAAGCGCTTCTGCAGCATGCCGAACCATCGCGTGCGCAAGCCCTCGATCCCGCACATTCCGCCCGGTCCGCCCGGTCCGCGTTCAAACACAACATCGTAATTGCGGGGATAGGAGGAACCGGCATCGTCACCGTCGGCTCCGTCATTGCGAAGGCGGCACACATGGAGGGCTACGTTGTCTCGACGCTCAATTTCAAGGGGTTTGCCCAGAAAGGCGGCGCCGTTCTCAACCATATCCGGTTGATTCGGGACAGAAGTCAGATGACCCAGCCCAGGATAGACGCTGAACAGGCGGACACTGTCATCGTTTCCGATCTTGTCGTCGGCGCGTCAGACGGCGCCTTGCTGACCATGCGGCAAGGACACACGCAGGTCATCGGGAGCGGGAGCGAAATCGCCACCGCCAGTTTTACCCGCAATCCCGACGCCGTCATCGACAAGCCATCCCTGCTTGCCCGCATCGAACATGCGGCCGGAAGCGGCCGGGTCGAATTGTTCGACGCCCAACACCTTGCGATGCAGGCGTTCGGCGATGCCATCTTCGCCAACATGATGCTCACCGGCTTTGCATGGCAGCGTGGCGGTATTCCGGTCAGCGTGGAATCCATCAGCAAGGCTATCGATATGCACCCGGCGGCCGAACAGAATCGAAAAGCCTTTCTTTTGGGCCGTTTGATCGCCGTCGACGAATCCGCAGCGAGAACGCTGGTCGGAGAACGGACCGCGACGGTTCAGGTTTTCAGGAAAACGCCGCTGAAGGATGTCATGCGAAAGCGCGCGGATATTCTGACCCGTTATCAGAATGCCGCATACGCGGATAGCTATCTTCAATGGGTCAGCCGCATCGAACAAGCTGAGCGGCGCATCCTGGATGAGGGAAAATCGCTCAGACTGACCGAAAGCGTCGCCAGGAATCTATTCAAGCTCATGGCCTACAAAGACGAGTATGAAGTCGCACGGCTCTTCACCGACGGGCAGTTCGACGAGTACCTGCGTACGCAATTCGACGGCGAATTTACATTGCAATTTCATTTTGCACCCCCCATGCTGAATTTGTTCCGCAAGCACCACTCAAGGAAAGTGCGGCTGGGCAGCTGGATGGCCGGGGCGTTGAAGCTTCTCGCGCAATTCAAGTTCCTTCGTGGAACAGTCCTCGATCCGTTCGGCTATTCCGGCGAGCGCAGAATGGAGCGGCGTCTCATTTCGGAGTATGAGGATTTGCTAAAGGCATTCGAAGCGCGCCTCTGCAAGGACAACATGGAGCTGGCAATCGAGTTGAGCGCTCTTCCGGAAAAGATTCGGGGATTCGGCGCCATCAAGTCGCGTGCCGCCGATGAAGCCGGGCGCCGCCGCGAAAAGCTGATGCAAGGCTTTTACGACACTTTCCCGGAACAAGGCATTGCGTAATCCTGACTTCGACGCCGCCGCCCGGCTCTTCCGTTCGCATGCGTTTCACGCAAGTGACAGGCGACAGCAATCGTCATGCTGAGCCGATATGTCACTCATTGAACCAATATTGAACCAATCGATGCAGACTGTTACTCATGCGTTGGAAAGCATTGAATCTTGATACCGCAAATTCCACATCCACGTAAAATGCGATCGATCCTTGTTATCCATGGCTGCCGCAACCAATAGCGCGATGGAGGCGACAGTGATGTTCATGAAACCGGAGTGACTGCCGTTGAAATCATTTGCGATACCGACCACCTCGACTCTTCCCGGGAACGACTACGAGTTCAGGATGCTTTGCGAAAAGGAGATGGGCCAGCTGCTCGATTTCCGAAACCTTGTTCTGTCATCGCTCAGCAATGCGGACCATTACGTGAAAGAGCAGGATGAAGCCGTCTTCGTGCACAAGCATCTCGGCCCGGAAGGATTCACCATCGGCGTTTACTCGAACGACGAACTGGTGGCCTACGCAATGCTCGGCCTTCCGCCCGCGGATGAAACGAATGAGCTCGCGGATCGGGTCGACATCCCGGTCGGCCACAGGCATTTGATCGCTCATGTCGCTGGATGCATGGTTCATCCCGCCCACCGCGGAAGGCAATTGCAAAAGCTGCTGCTTGCCAAACGGATTGAAGGCGCCCGAGCTCAAGGCAAGCGCTACTGCATCAGCATGGCATCGCTTTCCAACCATGCAAGCCGCCGCAACCTGCTTGCATCGGGCTTCCACATCGCCAGGGTGACAATCATGGAAGCCGCCCTGAAGCGCCAGCTGCTGTTGCTTGACATGGTTGAGCAACCCGTCTTTGATTTATCAAGCGCGCGCATGGCGGCTGCCGAAGACTACGCGACACAGCAGGTACTGACGCAACAAGGCTTCCGCGGCATCGGGGAAGAACGGGATGCAGCGACGCGGGCGGCGCCGCAACTTGTATTTGCAAAGCAGCGCAAAGCTGGGCCATAGAACAAGACAGTCAATGATGACCATGGACGCAACGCACGCCACAGCGCCATATCCGCCTGGCGGCGTGTTATGAAATGCGAGAAGAAGAAGCGGAATAACGCAGCGCAACGCAGGTAATGTCGTCAGACTGAGGCTCATCCCGTGAAAATGCACGGACTTGCGCAATGACGCTGTCCAGACGCGCGGCCGGCAGCGCGTTCGATTCCCGCAGATTATCAAGCAGCGCCGATTCGCCGAACAACTCATGCTCGGGGTTCATCGCTTCCGTTACGCCATCGGTGAACAGGAACAGGCTGTCACCCTCTTCCAGTACCAGGTGGCCTTCCTCGAAATCCTGATCTTCCAGTACCGCGAGGCCCATGTTGTCTGCGCGCGGCAGGTAACATGTTTCGCCGTTTCGGCGGATCAGTGCCGGCGGATTATGGCCGGCGTTGACATATCGAAAATCGCCGGTACGTATGTCGAACACGCCCAAAAACACGGTGACAAACATCATCTGGTCGTTTTCGGCGCAGAGCTGATCGTTCAGGCGCCGCATCGCCCCCTTGGGTTCCCGGAAAAACATCACGCTGCTTTTCAACAATGTGCGCGAGATCGCCATGAAAAATGCCGCCGGCACTCCCTTGCCCGAGACATCCGCGACAACGACGCCAAGGCGATGTTCGTCAATCATGAAATAGTCATAGAAATCGCCGCCGACTTCCTTGGCGGGAATCATGGTGGCGGCTATTTCAACGCCCTGCACGTCCAGCGGGATGCGCGGAAGAATCGATTGCTGGATCGAGCGCGCAATCTCCAGTTCCTGCTGGAGGCTCAGGAACTGTGCCTGAGTCTCCATGGCTTCCTGGAGCTCTTTCAGCAGCGTCAGGAGGCGAGCCTGTTGATTGGTGACCAGCCCTGCCATCCGTCCCAGGATGCCGGCAAGCTTGGCCAGCTGGTTATCGCCTTCGTCGCGGCTCGTTTCTTCCGGCGGGGCATCCGATGCGGTACTCGCTTCCAATTCTTTCAGCACATCGGTACGCGACTGCGGGTCCAGGCTGTCGGCCAGGCTGCGCAGCTGATCGCGGATCAGGAATTCCTGCTGCTGACTTGCCCTGGCCTGCTCGTCTTTCAGCATGCGAAGCGTCACCACGTCGCGGCGCAGCCTCAGGAGCCCGGTCGATATCCGCGTGACCTCCTCGTCGGCAACCACATCGTCGTCCGGCTGAGCGTCGATATCTCCGTTCGCAAGGCGTTCAAGTACATCGATAGCGGCATTGACGGGAACGAACGCCTGCTGGATGAACACCCAGATCGCGGCTCCTACGAGCAGCAGGAATGTTGCGGCAATGCTGAGCAGGACGAAATGCAGCCTTTGTTCCGACCGGGCATCGTCAGTTGCGTCGATGATGCCGACGATGCTTCCGATGCGGCGGCGGCTGGGATCGAGCAGCGGCTGGCTGACGACATCGTAATAATGCCGATCAAGCCGGACGCGTCGCACGGCTTCGCCGGCCGGCAGGGAATCGATACCCAGTCGTTTCAGCAACCCCGGCTCGGTGCCTAGGATTTCGCGCCCCCTTGAACTCACGATAAACGCCTGGCCGTTGATGTTGTCCGCGAATCCGTTCAAGGTCTTGTCGACATCCAGCGATAGCGTGACGAAGCCTTCCGACTGGCCGGCTTCCCTGCTGTACACCCACACGTAGTGATGGTTGCCCAGTTGTGCCACGCCGGAAACCCGACGCTGAGTCTTCAGGACCCTGTCGGTCCAGCCAAGTTCCAGCACCCGTTCCGGTTTGAGGGAACTGTCGCTCGTATAGAGCATTCCGAGTCCCCTGTTCTGGATATCGATTCTCGGATTGCCCGCGGCTGCCAGTGCCTGCGCCACGCTTTCGCTGAAAATGGCTTTCTCGAAACGGTCCTGGCGGAATATCTGCGCGACTTCCCGTGCCTGTCCCAAACTGTCGGCGGCATCCCGCAGTCTGGCGATGGCTTCCGCTTCCATTTTTTGCCATGCCAGCCCCTGGCGCGCCAGCAGCGATTTCTGCATCCTGGCTTCGGCCGCCTGATGCCAGTTCCAGACCAACGCGCCCAGAACGCCCTGCAACAGCAGGACAAGCCCGAGAACGACCATGACAATGCGGTTCTTAAGCTTCACGCCTTCCCCACATCTTAATTGCCGCGAAGGTGAATCCAAGCGCCGGCACGGCCCATGCCCATTGGGCCAGTTGTGTCAGTTGTGTCCATTGCGCCAGCCCGGCGAACACGCTACCGGCGCCGGCTATCATCGCCGCCAGGAGCGCGCCGACGAAGAACGGCACGCCGACGCGCGCATGCCCGGGAAGCGTGCAGGCGAGCGCCAATCCGAAGCCGACACCTGCTGTTGCGAGTAGATGCAACCATCCTTCCATGCCGGCCAGATTTGTGTGAGGCATGACGAGCAAGGCCGTGGCGGCACCGGCGGCAATGGTTAGCACAAGAATGGCATAAGGCTTTACCGTCAATGCAGAGCGGTAATGGAACCCGCCGAGCACAGCCAGGCCGAACACACACCATCCCGCAAGGACCAGCGCCCATGATTGAAGGCTATGCGTTTCTCCGGACGCGGCGGGCATATGGTCCGTCCAGTAAAGCCAGAGCAAGGCGCAGCCAAAGCCTGCAATCTGCTGCCTTGCTCCTTGCGGCTTCCTCGCAGCGGTTGCGCTTGAAGCTTGCGTCGTGCTCCAGAAGGTCTTTGCCCTGCCGCGCCATATGAGAGCAACTCCTGCCGTGCATCCCAGGCCCAGGATCAGCAACGTGGCCTGCTTTCCGACCAGCGGCGAGAGAATCACGGCAAGCACGGGCCCGACTAGCTGGGCCCCTGCCAGCATGCCCCACACCGGCCATTCGGGCTGTTCGTTCTCGTTGAGCACGGCGCCTGCCGGCGGCGCAACATCGCTGCAGGCAAATGAGTGCAGGGTACATCCCGCGCCGAATGCGGCCATTGCGCATGCCGCAAGGAGAGTCAGCGGATGTTCCAGGATCAGCGCCAGCAGCATGCCGCCACTGATCAGACCCCACGCTGTCAGCATGCCTTGGTAGCGCATGCGGTTACGCAGAAACCGGGGACCGGCGACGGCCGCGCCAAGCACGCCGCACAATCCGGCGATCAGATAGTAGGACCTTGCCGGGCCGCTGCCATCGAGCATGAGCAGGACTTGCAAGCCCGCCGCGGCACTGCACAGGAGCAGCGCCACCCAGCGCGCTTCCGAGAAAAAGCTTTCGACACGCACGGTAACCGGCCTGCCTTCGGCAAAGCTGTTTTTCCCGAGCGCCTGTTCCAGTACATGATCCATTTCGGCGCGCCGCAGGCGCGACGGTTCGGTACGCCGGAGAGACGAGATCAGGCGCTCGATTCGTTCGAACTGTTCATTGATAAGCCTGACTTCGGCTCGCAAGAAACGTGAGCGATAGTCCTGCGGATGCGGGCCTTCGCCCGCAAAAACCTGCAGCCAGTTGCCGGCTCGCGCGGCATCCTGCGCATGCCGCACCACCGCATCGCGGGAAAGCAGGCTGCGCTGACGCACCAGGTGAACGGCTTCGTAGAGAAGGATGCCCGCAGCCAGGGTTGCCATGGCGATGATGAACAAGGCTTCGATGAACGAGGCGGGGCTTGTCTGGGCGCCGGCATTGAGCACGACTGTCGCCACCACTTCCTCCTGCACCAGCAATGGCGCCTTTCCGCTGATTGCGGAACCTGCGCCGGTTTCTCCCTGCTTCCACAGGATATTTCCGTCGAGGTCTCGGATTTCGATACCGAGCAAATGCGGCGAACGACGCAGGCGGCTCTGCAGAAATGCATCGACGCCCTGCAGGCCGGCCAGGGGAACGCCGACGGTCAGCGCCCTGTTGAGAGGCGCTGCAACCGCGGCAGCGTCCATTTCAACACGAATGCTTGCCTGGCTTTGCCGAACCGGTTCAAAAAGCGCATGGCTCAGATAGGCAATCGCGATGGTCGCCATCATCAGCAAGCTGATGGCCAGATACGCGATACGTGGCCCAGGCACGCGCATCAGCGTTTTTCCTCGGAGGTAATGCGATTGAGCGATGCGAGAGCATCGTCAAGCCGCTGCCTTGCCTGCCTGATCATGACCATTGCGTTTTCGTCGCTGCCTTCATCTTCAAACCTGGACAAGCTGCGCTCGACGCGCGCCTTCGCCATCCAGGCGGTCAATATGATTAAAAGCGCCGTTGTGGATAGTGCAATCAGGGTCGAATAAAGGAAAAAGCGGGTCCAGTCGACCTGCCATGACGCGGCAAAGCTCATTGCCACATAGCCCTGGAGTTCTCCGAATGAACCGCGCACAGGGAGCGCGAGAGTGCGCTCTTCATCCGTGTCGATGGACCATCCCGACGATTTCCCGCCCGACTGGCTTTCGCGAAGCCGGAGCAGCCATGATGCCGGCGCATATTCGCCGATCGCACCGCGATCAGTGTTGAACAGCGACACGCCGCGTTCGTCCATGACTTCGATCGCCCGGATACTGGCATCGAGAAGAATCGCTTTTTCCAGAAGCGGTTGCGCCGCCTCGATTTCGGCAAGCGAGAATCCAAGAGCGGTATCTGACTCCAGCCTCTCTTGAAGATCCACGAGGATGACATCGGCCCGGTTGTTCTGCAGATGCGCGGATTCCTGGCGCGCGATAAAGGCAATGACTGCGATGACCAGCAGCAGGCAAAGCATGAGGCCTGCCGCCGGAACGGCGGCCGCGCCGCAATACGTCCAGAATTTCGCTTGCGGGCCAATGCGGCTCGAAGTGGTCATACGGAGGAAAGTGTCAGTGTGAAAAATCTAAAAAGCAGTGATGCCATATCCTTTTGCGCCATCGGCCACGCCTCAAACCGAATTGACCAGGGCATTGAAGTTGATGGCGCGTCTGTGGAACGGAGATGAATGGCACGCACGCGGATATTATTCCGCAAAGAAAGATTTAGCGCCATATCTTTGGTGAATCTCGCCAGAAGAAGAGCACAGGAGAAGAGTGCGGAGACGAAGAACGAGAGGATGGAAGCTGGTAACTACAATGTTAAAACATGGTAAGACGAAGTAAGGAGCATATCTGAAAGCGCAAACAGGATATCCGCATTGCCCGCGGATATCCTGTTTCCGTCAACTGCCAACCAGGTTCAACCGATTTTCTGGACGATGCCTTTCAAGGCATCCGAGTATTCTTTCACCATGGCGCTGTTGAGCTGAATCGACATCGACCATTCATTCATTGCCGACTGCATCTTGAGCAAATCCGTGGTGGTCGGTTCCCTGCCTACCGTCTGCATGAGCGTGTTCAAGGAAGCTTCCTTGGTCTGCACCGCATTGTAAAGCGAGGTCCCGATGGACTGGAACGATATGTTTTCCGGCATGGATTTTCTCCTGGCAATAGTGGTTAAGCATCATGCATCAGTTCATCCATCATGTCTACGCCTTGACTGCGGCTTGTGCAGACATGACAGCGGTCAGGGCAGCCGCCCATTTTTCGTACTGGGCGCGCGGCAGGCCTCGCTGCATCGCGCATTCGAGTTCTGCACGCAATTCGCCGAGGTCTGCAAGCAGTTGCCGGCGGTATTGCTGACTGTTGTCCGAGCCGAGCCTTGCCGCGAGATCGGTGGTATGCACTTCGGAGGATCGCACTTCCGAGGACATTTTCTGCTGCGGGCTGAATGGGTGGGGAAGGTGCATGGCTATCGCTTGAAAGTCAGCATTCGGGGACCATCGAAGACAACCTGTGCAGGCTCGATCCGACTCAACCGGTAGCCCATGAAGCTGCTACCCAGAAGCACATTTTCTCCGGTTGAGGTTGTCACATAGGGAAAGCTTCCCCCTACGACCGCAACGATCCCGAAAGGCATCTTTGCAGAAACGGCAACCTGCTCCGGCGTGGTCTGGCGATCGTCGATCGTCAGGCGGAATGCAATCACATCCCGGGTCTGATCGGCGAGCGTCGCGAGTGCAGACATGAGTTCCGCATACTGGCTGTCTCTTAAGGTTCCAACGATAGCCAACTCCGTGCCATCCCAGCTTGACTTAAATCCATGCAAGCCCATTTTGCCGAGCTGCGCGACGAATCGTTTCGCGACATCGTCGGGCAGCAGGACGTCTTCCGCCACCACCGCCATCGCGGGAAACTCGTCAACCAGCACCGCCCTTGCCTTTTCAATATCTTCACTGGTGCGCGCTACGCCCATGAGGGTGCAATTGGCCTGGCGGCATGTCACCTGAAACCGCGACGAGATGTGCTGAATGGCCGCGGTCGCCGCGGCCTGCATCTCCTCGGCCGTCGTGATGCTAAGGGCCGGCCGGGGATCGAAGGACGCCAGTCGCATCGCCAGGGTGTCCAGGATATTGCTGTTGTCCACGACGCCGATCAGGCGAACACCATCCTCGTCGCCGTGGACGCGCACCGCCTTTTCCAGGTCGAGTTCCGCCAGGACCGTGCGATAGGCGGAAAGCGTGCTCTCGTCGAGGGCCTTGGGCTGGGCCTTCAACGGCGCCATCGGAAGCGAGGGTGGACGGAGGAACAGCCATGCGGCAACCAGCAGGAATCCGAACACCAGGCCGCCGCCGATCAGCATCACGGACGTGGCCGTGGAGCGCTTTCGTGCGAGGGAAGATGCGGGCAGCGCGTCCGCCGGTTCCGGGGGTGTCGCATCGTCATGACGTTCCGGAATCTGTTCCACTACCAGCGCGGCCGGCGGGGTCTCCACTGGCGAAGCAGGCTCGGCCGGGTTTCCCGTCGCCGCCACGGCCGGCGCGGAGAGGATGGCATTTTCATCCGGCCAATCGGCATCGTCCCGATCCACGGTGACGGCAACGTCGCCGATGCGGACAATCTCGCCAAACCCGGCATCCGTGGTGACGCCGGATGCGTTATCGGTCCATGACCATCCATGTACGGACAGCTGCAGCAGCCAGCCGGCGCCGGCGACGCCCGGAGAGCGAAGGAATACATCGTGTTCCAGCGTGCCGCCTACACTCAAGCGATCAGTGAGGCGCACCCGCGCGCCCTTATGTATGCTCGATAATATTCGCAGCTCAAGTTCGTTCGTAAGCATGACAGTGTTCTTTAACAGCCGGCCGGGAACCGGTCTTGCAATCGCGCCACGTCAGTCATTGACGATTCCGTTACCGATGGTTTCGGTCGTCAGTATCTGGGCGGTGGCCGCGGTGGTCGCCGCTGCCGGCGCGGAGGCTTCGGCAATCACCGTACGATCAATGATGCGCGGCATGATCATGAAAAGTCTTTCCCTGCGTTGCGATGACGAGGTCTTGTTGCTGAACAAGGCGCCCATCACGGGGACGCTGCCCAAGCCGGGAACTTTCTGGACGTTCGCCGCCGCCGACTGAAGGTAATATCCGCCGATCAGCAGGGTCTGGCGTTCGCCGACCAACGCCTGTGTGCTGATCGTCGTCCTTTTCACGATGGGCAGGCCGTCTACCGTCACGGCCTGCACCTGGCCATCTTCAATGTCGACGTCGAGCTGCACTTCCTTCTTGCCGTCTTCAACGACCAGTCGCGGCGTCACGCGCAGCATGGTACCCGCCGACACCGGTACCGCGTTGGCGACGCGCTCGCCCTGCAGGCGAATGTAGAACGTTTCGGACAAATCCAGGATCGCCGGCTGGTTCGATGTCGTGAGCACGGAGGGTCGCGCCAGGATTTCCGCATCGCCGCTTCCCTCCAGCGCACGTACGCGCGACAGGAAGAGATCGGCGCCGTTTTCCCATCCAAGCGTCAGGGTGAGCGGGCGGTTCGTCGGCGTTGTGTCCCCGACGCCGCCCCTTCCATTCCCATATTTCAGCGACCAGTCGATGCCTAGTTCGCGCTCCCGTTCGGTACTGATATCGACAATGGCGGCTTCGATCTCGATGAGCGCGTTAGGAATATCCAGGTCGCGAATCACCGCCTCATACGCCGGCATCATCGCCGGGTCGGCACGCACGACGACGGAATTGGTCCGTGGATCGGCCTCGATGGCGGACTGCGCCTGGGAGCGCATGACCGCCCTGCTGCTACCGGCCGCGGGCTCGGCCAATTTGTCGGATTCGGCTGCGGCCCGCGTCGTGTCCGGCGCCAGCGAACGCATGGCAGGCATGGGGCGCCCTCCCGGAGACGAATCGGAGACCAAAGCATCGGTACCGTCTTCGATCAGCCGGCGCAACACGGCGGCGACCCCGGGAATGACGACTTGCTGATCGCGGTAATTGTAGGTACGGTCGGCGACGGTTGCATGGCGAAGCTTGAAAACACGCATCATCTGGCCTGCGGTGGGTGTACGGCCAAGGCGATCCAGCGTGTCGGCGATCCGGCTGACGTAGGAACGCGGTCCGCTGACCACGATGGTGCCATGCTCTGCGAACTCACCCCAGCCGAAACGGCTTTCCAGAATGCCGAGCTTCTGCAGCGAGGAGCGCAGCACATCCATGTTCGAATTACCTACACGCATGGTCTGGTTAACGGAGTCGCTGTTCTTGGATACGTACAGGCCGCCGCCATAGTAATACCAGGTCAGGCCATGGCTTGCGGCGATACCGTCGAGGAACTTGGTCGGAGTGTCAGTCTTATAGCTGCCGTTGAGCGTGCCGGTAATGCCTTCCTCGGCATGCAGCTTGATGCCGAATGTCGTGGCGAAGTCGCGCAGCGCCTTCAGCACCGGCGTTTTATTCGCCATGTACTGGAACTGCACCTCGGGCCACGATGGCGGTGCGGCAACAGCCAGGCCGGGCGCGCCCGCCAACCATGTCGCGCCCACCAGGGCGGCAATGCCGAATACGTTCTTAATCATTCTTGCTATCCCATCAACCTGTAACCAATGTTGCGCGAAACCGCGTCCCGTCCATGCAAGTTCTCAAGCGACCTTGCGCCACCAGGCGAGTTCGTTGACAAATTTTCCGAGCAAATCCTCGACCTCCCTCGCCGATGCGCTCGCGGGCACCTGCTGCTGCAGCATCAGGGACCGCTGTTCGCGGTCGAGCGCAAGCGTGCAAGCCGAATCGCGCATCCGGCTGACGGCCAGACGCAGCGACTCCTCCATGCAGCGCTCGGCTTCGTGCGGGGCTTCCGGCATGGCGCGGATCCTGGATTCGATGACCATGCCGCCGTTATTGGACGCGATCAGGTGAACCCGGTACGTGCCGTCGATTGCCAAGGTCAGGCGTCCGTCCGACCGCAGGTCGCGGCTGGTCAATCCATACTTTGCCATTACGGCTGCTATACCCTGGTTCATGAATTTTCTCCCTAAAAGCGCTTATGCCGTTCCGCCATCGGCGCCCAATTTCTGCACCAGGCGCAGGACCTCCGCGACAGGCTCGATGAGCTCCGACGGAATGTACTGGTCGACCGTCGCAGTATTGAACAATGCGTGGGCGAGCGGTATGTTTTGCATCACCGGCACCCCCGCCTCCTTCGCCGCAGCGATCATCATGCTGGCGAGGGTTCCCTCTCCCATTGCCAGAACGACCGGCAGGGGCGTCTTGTCCTTGTCATATTCCAGCGCGATGGCAAGGTGGGTCGGGTTGGTGATCACTACCGATGCGGACTTGGCCTTGTTCACGGCGCCGTGCGCAAGCATTTCCTGGTGCAGATGCTTGCGCTGATGCTTGATGTGCGGATCGCCTTCCATTTCCTTGTACTCCTGCTTGACCTCTTCCTTGCTCATCATCAGTTCCTTGCGATGATTGAAGCGCTGCCAGCCGAAATCGGCCAGCGAGATCACGACATAGGCAAGCGACAGAAAGACCAGCAGGGATTTCATCAGCGCGCCCAGCGTGCTTCCCACGCCGGGCAGACCGGTGCGCGGAATGGTCAGCATGACGCCTAGGCTGTCGCGCAGGAGCATGTACACCAGTATCGACAGTATGGAAATCTTGAGAATGGACTTGAGGAATTCGATCAGATTCTTCTTCGCGAATACATTCTTGAGGTTGGCGATGATGTTGAGTTTCTTTCCGCTTGGCTTGATCGACTCGAAGGCGAGCAGGACGCCGACCTGAATCATTTCGCCGAAGATGCCGACCCCGATGACGATCATCAGCACCGGCAGGAGAATGTCGGTGGCATTCTGCAGCAGGCGTTCGATGGCCACGTTTACTGCATCCTCGAATGCCAGATTCATCAACGTCGCGGGAAACAGGATCATCTGCCCGAAGGTGCGAACGATATGGTCGGCGTTGCCGACAAGGTATCCGAACAGCGCCAGGATCAGCAGCGTCTGCGTGAAGTCCTTGCTGTGCGCGACCTGCCCCTTGTTGCGGGCGTCGCGCAGTTTCTTGGCGGTAGGCTGTTCGGTCTTGTCGCTCATGGTAACGGCCCGCTATCTGAACCACTCGGTGGCAATGGGAAGGACGTTCTTCATGCCGCGCAGGTATTCGCCGCCATACTCGAACAGCGTGGCGGTATAGAGCATCAGCACCAGGAAGGCCAGGCCGCTCTTGATCGGCATTGCCAGAAAGAAGACCTGCAATTGCGGCGCGAAGCGGCTGACCAGGGCCAGTCCGATCTCGGCGAGGAACATGGCGATGATGGCAGGCGCCGCAAGCAGCACGGCCATGTTGACGAGCCCATCGAGCTGCGCCAGCAGAAGCGGAACTACGGACTGATCGATCTTCGGCCACCAGAGAAACACCGACCATTGCGCGTAGCTGTTGTACAGGATATCGAGCATCAGGCCGAATCCGCCCGCAATGAGGAAGAAGACGATGAAGGCCTGGTTGAACAGGATGCCGAGCGGAGAGGAATCATGGCCGGTCAGCGGATTGATCGTGGCCGCGATGCTCGCGCCGCGCTGGTTGTCGATGATGAATCCGATGGCTTCGAAGCCCCAGAACGGTATCGCGATCAGGTAACCGAGCACGAGCCCGATAAAGCACTCCTTGACAACCAGGCCCACCAGTGCCAGCCCTTGCGGTGCCATCCCCGCCTGCATCCCCGCCAGCAAAGTTGGCGCGACTATGACGCCGAGACCGGAGGCGATCGCCATGCGCAGCAGATTAGGCATCTGCTGTCTCCCGAAAATCGGAATGACCGCAAACATCGCGAGGATGCGCGGCATGGTGTAGAACAGCGCCATGATGAAGGACATCGCGTCCTGGTAGGCGCCGGTGGAATGCAGCTCTTTCATTTCTGGTTATCTGACGTGCATGATCACTGCGAATACCGATTGGGTATAGTTGTAAAGTTCGCCGCCTATCCACCGGGCCACCAGCAGCAGCACAACCCAGACGGCGATGAGTTTAATGGCAAACGACAGCGTCTGTTCCTGAATCTGGGTCAGCGCCTGCAGCAGCGAGACCAGCGTGCCGACAAGCGCCGCCACCAGGATCGGCGGCAGCGAAAGCCAGAGCGTCAGATAGAATGCCTTGGTCAGATAACTGACCAGATCCGGAGTCGTCATAGATGCATGGATGTCATGTATAGGAGTACACCAGTCCCTGGATAAGCTGGCTCCATCCGTTGACCATCACGAACAGAAACAGCTTGAGCGGCAGCGAGATGGTGACCGGCGACACCATCATCATTCCCATTGCCAGCAATATGTTGGAAACGATCAGGTCGATGATGATGAACGGAAGATAAATCAGGAAGCCAATCTGGAATGCGGCCATGAGTTCCGAGGTCATGAATGCCGGCATCAGCACGATCATGTCCTCGCGCTTCAGATCGGCGGCCATTTCCGCGCCCCACAGCTTGCGTGCCGTCTTGTAAAAGAATTCCTTCTGCTCGGGCCGGCTGTTGCGGTCCATGAACTTGCGCAGGGGTTCCACGCCGGTCTGCAAATTGGATACTAGGCCCGCGACGCTCTGATTCGATGCCGCCGGAGCCACGAGCACGGTCTGGTACATGCGCATGCCTACCGGCGCCATGATGTAGACGCTGAGGATGAGTGCGAGCGCATACAGGGCAAGATTCGGCGGAATCTGCTGAATTCCCAGCGCGTTACGCAGCAGCGACATGACAACGGCGATCTTCAGGAAGGAAGTCGTCACCATGACAAGAAGCGGCACCAGCGCCATGAGCGCAAGCACTACGCCCAGGGAAATCGGGTCGAACTGGTTCATTCTTCCTCGCCGGGCGATGCAGCCGTTGCCGTCTGTGCCAACGCCACCACGGCGACACCGATACGCTGTTCGATTTCTACCAGGGCGCCATGTCCGATGACCGCGCCGTTGGCACGGATGGTGACCGCGCCATCCGGAACGCGTCCAAGATCGAACACCTGGCCGGGCTGCAGCGTCTGCAGTTCATGCAGGGTAACGATGCGTTCCCCCAGCTCGAACGTGACGTGAATCGGAACCTGCCCGATATCGAGCGGCTTGTCTCCGGGAGGAGCGGTTGGGTTATCACTCATGATTTGCCTTAGGGATTCCAATACGGTTAAGCGGCCATCCTGCATCTGAGCGGAGAAGCCGAATCGTGATGCCGCGCCGTGCAATGGCAACTGCGGAAGGCCGGCTCCGACGGCGATGAACAGGTTGCCGCCGTCTGTCCCGCTGCGCGAAGACAGCCAGATCACATCATGCGGTGCCAGTGCCTGCAGTTCGCTGGCGCGCAACGTGGCGTCGCCGATGACAAGCCTCAGCGGCATCGGCAATGCGGAGAGGTCCAGTGTGTTGCCGGCGGCGGGCGCAGCCTGCGCCAGGCTGGACAAGACCATGAGTCCGAGCGAATCGGCATGCATTACGCCGTGAATCACTTCGGCGCCGTCGACCTGCTGCAGGGTCAGCAGCAGCCTGTGGTTGAGTCCGGCCGTCGAATGCTCAAGCCTTGTCAGGTGAATGCGGCCACGTCCCAGCCGTTCCACCGATGAGGTCAGGTCGGCAAGCAACAGTTCCAGGGATGCCAGCGCGAGCGGCTCGGGAATGTCGGACAAGAGTCCGGGCAACTCGACGGCGCTGCGCGTCCATGCCGACAGGGCTGCCTCCGGAAGCGCCAGGCAGAAGCGCGCGCCGGCCCACTCCGCGCCCAGCAGCAGCGGCGTCGCGAACGTCTGTGCCGGCTCGCCAGGTGCAAGAAGGCTCAAGCGTGCGTGCCATTCTTGTCCCAGGGATAGCGTGAGCCGCAACGCGTGTTGCGCGAGGATGTTGCGTGCCTGCGCTTCCGTACGGGTCAGGTACGGCAGGACAGGCCTCGTGATGGTTCTATCATTCATTTCGGGTTTCCCTGCACTTCGTAGCGGCAGCGGTCTTCTTCATCATCCGTCATCACGCACCAGATCACCGGACGATTCAGGTTGTCGGCCATTTCCTGCGCGAGCGCGGCGGCTGCCTGGTTGAGCAGCCGTCGCGGCTCCTCATTGCGACAAACGAATTCCACGGTCAGCAGCCCCTTGTCCTCATACAGGCTCACCGTTACGCCGGGAAGATGATCTTCATCCAGTTCCATACGCACTTGTGCATTTTCGCCATCCCGCGACACCATCAGCCGCTGCAACAAGCCAGCCGCATCGGGAAACCCGGAACGCGGCGCGGGTGGCAAGGAAGGGGCGGGGGCGACGGCGCCGAACAGCGAAAAAGGGCTCGGCGGCGCAGTCGCGGGAGCAGGCGCCTGAGGTTCCGAAGGGGATGGAGCATGCATTGCCTGCTCGAACCGGCTGCGGTCCTGCTGATTCGGTTCGGCCGGGGTGCCGCCCTTGTCGGCGCCGCCGGCGCCTGCTTCGCGAAACAGTTGAGCCCCGGCGTGGATGCCGGCTTCTATCCGCCTTTCAGTCATTTTCGACTCCTCCCCACTCTTCCCGGTCGCGCGATACGCTGGCCGCCTCTTCCATCTCGAGGTCTTCCTTGCGTTCACTCTCGCGACCGACCTCCATCTCGTGCGCCTGTGCCAGTTCGACGAATTTTTCCCGCATGCGATTGGCCACGGCGAGCTGCTCACGGTCCGTATTGAATGCTTCGGTCGCCTGCTGCCGCGCCTTCTCAGCCTCGGCGAGCGCCTCTTCGTGGTTTCGTTCACGCTGCCGCAGCATGACAACCGATTGCTGCAGGTCTTCGATATCGGCAAGCCTCACGATACGCGTGCACAAATCCCGGTACCATGCTTTCTCCTGTTCATCGGCCTGTTTCCTGTATTCGGTCAGGCGCTGCTGCATCAGATCACGGGCGGCATTTGCATCTGCCAGCATGAGGCGTGACCGGGACAGGGCCATTTCCGCCTTGTTCTTGCGGAAGGTTTTGATCGCGAGAAGTTCCTGGAATACGGACATGGCATCAGGTTCCGGTGAGCTGGCGCAGCTGCGCGAGGGTGTCCGGCAAGCTGGAATGTTCGTCCGTGCGCTGGCGCAGGAAGGAGCGTATCTGCTCCACCTTGTCGATGGCTTCGTCAGTCGTCGGATCGCCGCCGCGCTTGTATTCGCCGATCTTCACCAGAAGTTCGACCTCGGCATATTTCGCCATCAGCTCGCGCATGCGACCTGCCGCTTTCTTGTGTTCCGGCGTGACCACCGCATTCATGACGCGGCTTGCGGAGGCAAGCACATCGATCGCGGGATAGTGGTTTGCGGCGCCGAGCTTGCGCGAAAGCACGATATGGCCGTCCAGGATGGATCGGGTTTCGTCAGCGATCGGTTCCGTCATGTCGTCGCCCTCTACCAGCACTGTGTAGAGCGCGGTGATCGAACCCTTGTCATTCATCCCGACCCGCTCCATCAGCTTGGGCAGGGTCGCGAACACCGAAGGCGGATAACCGCGCCGCGTGGGCGGCTCGCCGGCCGCCAGACCGATTTCGCGCTGGGCCCGTGCAAACCGGGTGACGGAGTCCATCAGGAACAGGACTTTCTTCCCCTGATCGCGGAAGTACTCGGCGATGGCGGTGGCGACGTAGGCGGCCTTGGCCCGCTCCATGGACGACTTGTCGGAGGTTGCACACACGATCACCGATTTGCGCCGCCCCTCCTCGCCAAGTTCGTGTTCCAGGAATTCACGGACTTCGCGTCCGCGTTCGCCGATCAGGGCGATCACGGTGACATCGACTTCGGCGCCTTTGACCAGCATGCCCATCAGGGTCGATTTGCCGCCGCCGGCCGCCGCGAAAATGCCCATCCGCTGCCCTTCGCCGCAGGTCAGCACCGAGTCCAGCGCGCGAATGCCGAGCTCGAGCGGCTGGTTGATGATGCGTCGCGTCAGCGGATCGGGCGCTTCCGCATAGACCGGATAGAAACGGTCCGCTTCGAGCGGCCCCCGTTCGGCGTGATCCAGCGGACGCCCCAGTCCATCCAGGACACGGCCAAGCAGGCCGGGTCCGACCGGCACCATGTGCGCCCGGCCGGTGGGAATGACTTCGGTCGCCGCCGAAATGCCGTACATGTCGCCGATCGGCGTGAGCAAGGCGGCATCCTTTGCGAAGCCAACGACTTCGGCCTTGATTTCGAAGGACTCGCCGGGGTTGCGGAGAATGCAGACTTCGCCCACCTTGACGGTGGGAACCACCGCCCTGATGATGGTGCCAACCACCTGCGTGACGCGTCCCTTGATGGTGAGTGTCGAGGCATCGAGCAAGGCAAGACGCATCATGTCGATCACATAATCGAACTGCCGCATGATTTAGACTTCCCCCGCCGGCTTTGTTGGACGGACATCGTCACAGGCAGAGATGCATGCATGCATGCATGAGCTGGATTGGAGCGGCTGGAGCGGTAGGATCATCGCCTGCTACCCAGGACTTTCTCGAACGCGTTCTTCAGTGCCAGCAACTGCCCTTCGATGCTGGCTTCGACGATGCCGATCTCGCTTTCAAGAATGCACGAATCAGGCGAAAGGCGCGGGTCGGATATCACATCGAGTTGTCCGACGCCCTGGTAGTCCGCCAGCAATGCATGCATCTGCTTCTTGACGGTTTCCACCTGCCCCGGATTCAAGCGCAAGGTGATCTGTTTCTGGTTGCGCACCACCGAGATCGCATTGCGTACCACGATGACGATCCGTTCGGTGTCGTCGAAGCCGTTGATGATCTTCTGCACCGATTCCATTACCAGGTTCACCATTTCACCTTCGATGCGGGAAAAGAACTCGACTGTGCGCGATACCGACTCGATCATCCGCTCGGCCTGCTCCATCTTCGCTTCCGCCAAGCCGTCTTCATATCCGCGCCTGCATTCGGCCTCGTAGGCGGACTGCGCGGAAGCGACGATGCGCGCGGCCTCGTCGCGAGCGGCATTGAGAATGCGCGACTGCTCCAGCAGCACCCGCACTTCGTCGGCCTTGCTCACCGCGGATGCCGGATCGGCATGAATCAGGTGCGCGGCATTGATGTCTTTGAATTGGATAAAGCCCATGTAGATTCCTGTTCGTCCTTCAACCGCATGAACGCTGACGCCACGACGTCGTGCGGCCAGGCCGCCTCGAACTCCAACCATTCCGGCAGCGTGTGCGTCGGATTCAGCTTGAGATCAAAGCGTATGCGGACTGCACGGCCGAGTCCGCCCGTTACTTGCTGCAGCGCTCGCAGACCGAGCGCCATGACGGTTTCAAGCGGCGATTCATACAGCGCCGCCGTCAGCGCCCTGCTGCCGGGGAAGCGGCTTTCCGCCTGCTGAAACACATATGCCAGATCCTGGGGAGACAATCCGGCCTCGAGCCGTTTTACGTCCTGCTGCCGCACGCACTGGTGGATCGGAGCTGAAGCCAGCAGCAAGCCGGCGCGCCGCATCAGCGGGTCCAGATGCTCCCTGGGCAGCAACGCGATCCATATCGCCAGGGACCGATCATCGCTGACCCATGCATCTTCGATCCCGAGCTTCGCCAGCAGGTAAGCCGACAGATGCGAATGAACGGCAGGCGGGACCGGGCCATCATTCAGGCGTGCAGACCATGCGGCAGGAAGCAGGCTGGCCGCATGCGCCGGGTGCACATAAAGGCTAGGCAGGTAATTGAACTCGTGCAGCCGGGCATATTCGGGTGAACGCAGGTCTACCGCAGCGGAACGGGAATTTGCGGTTTCCAATTGCACACCATTCAGTTGCCGGCTATGCGGCGCGGCTGGATAACATATTTCCAGGCCATGAAAGCAGTACCGGCAAGGCTTGCAAGCACAACGGCCAGCAGCGCGAGCACGGTGCCGGTCAGCCTGGAAGCGGAAGCCTGCGCCACTTCAAATCCGAGTACGCTGACGGTGCGATCCTGAGCGCGCTTTTGCGCGGTCTGCGCGCTGACCAGAACGATGGTGACTTTCTCGGGCGTCAGTCCGGGAATGCTGTTGGTGACAAGCTTGCGTATCTGCGGCTGAAGGGTATCCAGGTTGTAGCCGGTCTGATGCTTGAGAAACACGGCCGCAGACGAGGGCGACATGTTTTCTTCAAGGGTGCCGCGTTCCGGCAAGACCAGGTGAACCCTGGCTGTGAGCACGCCGTCAACCTGCCTGAGCGTATTGCTCAGTTCCTGCGAGAGGGCATAAAGGTAGCGTGCCTGCTCTTCGAGAGGCGATGAAATCAGCCCTTCTTTTTTAAACACATCGCCCATTCCGGCGAAGCGTTCGCGCGGCAGGCCTCTTTCCCGCAATACGTTAATCGCCCTCGCCGCCTGATCCTGGGCCACGTTCAGGGAAACGGTCCCTTCCTTGCCGGGCACCTTGTCAGTGGTGATGCCTTCGTCGGCCAGGGCGGCAAGCACTTCGTTGGCTTCCATCTCCTGCAAGCCGGCAATCAATTCGATCTTGCCGCCGCAGCCCGCCAGCAGCATTGTCAGCGCACAGGCTCCGGCCAGCAGGCATTGCCGCCATCTCATTGCAAAACCGTTCATTGTACTTTTGACAGCTGGTCGATACTGCGGGTCACTCCGCCGAACATCTTCCCTACATAATCCATCTGCAGAGAAAATTGCACGACATTCAATTGCGCTCTCAACAGATCGGCGGTTCCCAGGTTCGCGCTGGAGCGCAGGGCCGCATCGATCTCGCCGATGGAGGATTTCATCGTGTCGCCCATCTGGCCGAGCCCGGAGAGTATCTTGTCGCCCAGATTGAATGCATGCTGCGACGGCGGTACCGCAGCGGCGGGGATGGCGCCGGCGCCGGCAGCGGCGACGTCCGAAGGCGCAGGTGCGGCGTTCATCAGATTCTGAAACTGCGAGACCGCAAGCCCGTCGGGCGCGACTGGGACCACCGTCTGGGTCGCCGGCACGCTGGTTGCCGCCACATTCATTACTGCCATCGCGGATACGTCAATCATTCCTGCCTCTGATTATTTTTTTGAAAATCCAACATGTGTTCACGATGCCAGCAATTGCTTTGCGAGGCGCAAGGTCGGCGTGTCCTCGCGGTGCGCTGCCAATGTCTCCGTCAGCAATTTATTGGCTTCTGCGTTGCGCTGAGATGCCCGGAGCGCCATTGCAAGGAAAACGCACAGATCGACCGAATCAGGAACCATCGTCTGACCCCGCTCCAGAATCGAAACGGCTTCCTGCACGCGTCCGCCATTGAGAAAGGTTATCCCTAGCCCAAGATACGGAAAGTCTCTGTTCGGACGCAAGACGAGGAGACTCTGAAAGATCTCTTCGGCGCGAACCAGATCGCCATGGTTGGCCGCAAAAAACCCGATTTCACCCAGCATGCGCATCTGTTCGGCGCTGAGAGGTTCATCGGGAGAAGGATTTCGCGGCAGTTCCATAATTGACAACGCTCAATATTACCCAGATACAACAAGGGGAAACTGTAACACAGTTACCCCGCTTTAGAACCGTCGAAAGACCGATGTTGCGCGATGTTGCCTACCGACTGCAACGGCTTGCAGTCGTTGCAGTCGTTGCAGCCGTTGCAGCGATTGCGTCGATCGCGTCGATCGCGTTGATCGCAATCGGTGCCCGCGTTCTACGCTAACGCCGGCTTTTCTATCAGCCCCTTGAGCGCAGAGGCGCGCTGCAGCACCGCATCGTGGCCGCTGCGCTCCTTGCAGAAATCGATCACGAGCTGCAGCGTGGCAAATGCCGCCGCGGTTTGCTGATTCGACAGCTCGCATTCGGCGACCGCAAGGGTATGCTCCGGTGCCAGCGGCTCTATCATGCCCGCGAGCGAAAAGAGGCGGATCGCTTCTGCATGGTTGCCCAGCTGCCGGTGTGTCTGCGCCAGGCCGGTCAAAAAACGCGTTTCGGTCGGACGGTACACCGTAAGGAAGGCGAAATACTGCATCGCGGACTCATACTGTCCCTGCGAGTAATAATTGAATGCCACGCCGTACGCGAACTCGGCCAGTTCCGCCGGCAGGCGCCGGGAGGCGGACAGATCCTGCAGACGGTTGACGAGCTCGATCACGGCGGGATTGATGTTTTGTACAGTTTCGTTAGCGCTCACGGTCAGCTCCTAGATGTTGCGCGCAATGCCGCGGTTGGCTTCAATGGACGCTTGATTGATCGCCTGCAGCTTTTCGCGAATATCGCGAATGATGTCTTGCATCTGCTGCATCATGTCATTGGCCTGCTGGCTGGCGTTTTCATGCGTCTTTGCAGTGGCTTCGAGTTCGCTGCGCTTGGCATCGGCCATGTCCGCCCCAAGCTTGATGGACGAAGAAACGATTCCGCCCAGGCCGCTGATGCTCTTGCTCATGCCTTCGCCGATGCCGTACAAATGCTGGCCGCCGGTGGCGCTCTTTGCCGCGCCGCCCGCCATTACCGCGCCGGCGGCGATCTGCGTGATGCCGTCGGCAACCGCCGCCGCGTAGCGCAGGCCGGCCGCTTCGCGCATCTTGTCGGCGGCGTTGAACAGCGTCGTTACCTGAGCCTGCATTTCCGATTGGCGGACTTCGCGCTGCGAACTGCGCATTTCCTGCGCCAGCTTGAGAAACACCGCCATGAAATCCTGCAGGTCCGCCGATACGTTGCTGCTCAGGCTATTGAGCTCGGCAAGGGCGCGTTCCTGATTGCCGATGGTGAGACCGGTGGCTGGCGGCGCGATATCAAGGCTGCCTCCTTGTCCCAGGAGGGAGGCAATACTCTGGAACTGCGTTGCATCGATATTGGTAGGCTGCTTGGCTCCCGCGCTCTTTTCCGCCGAGGCAGTGCCTGCCACGTCGCCAAGGCTGGCGCCGGAAATATAGCCGACGCCTGCCGACCCGTTGTTTTGAATGCTGTTGCTCATTCGGATTCTCCCGTATTGAATGTCCGCCGCATCGATATTGTTTATGCAGAGACGCGCGAGCTGATGTTTGCAGCCAGCTGAGCGCGGCTGTTGCCCGCTTCGTTGATCATCTTGGTGACGACGCTGTAGCCTTCCATCAGCTGATCCATCACTTTTTTGAGTTCCTCGCGGTCGTCTTCCATCTGCTTTTGCAACCGCATCAGAACGGCATCCATCTGCTTGCGATCCGCCGCCGCCAAGTCTGCGGTCTTTTGCGAACCGGCGGCCTGTATATCCATGACGCCCTTGCCGACCATGCCGGCCCCTGCCGCCACACCGGAGGCGGCCTTGGCGACGGTTCCTACAACTTGCACCGTCTTGGCGACTTCGCCGACCGCGGCGCCGGCGCCCATGCCCCCGGTCGCCACCGTCATGGCGATGGTCATGGCGAGCGAGACTGCGACGGTGACTGCCAGAGACAAATACATGGAAGTCTTCTCATCCGCTCCCATCAGTTCGGCCGCGCCGCCCAGCATATTGCCGATCAGTGCAGGGTCCATCATGACAAGCACGCCGGCCCCCGCCGCGAGGACCGCCGCACCGGCCAGAACCTTGCCCAGCGACTCCGCCTGCTTCTGATCCATACCCAGGCTGGTGAGCAGTTTTGTCATTGCCTTGGCAATCAGGGCCGAGGGTTCAAGGGCTGGACCGCCCAGTTCCTGGCTCACCGCACTCGCAAGCGAAACGGTTGCCGCAGCCAGGCCGATGGCGGCGAACGCCAGCATCGGCGCCGCCGCGCCGCCGGATGCAACCGTCGCGACGGCAGCGACCGCCACGCCGACCACGGCGGCAATGAAGCTTGCAATCTTGGTGATCCAACCGAAGATCTTGCCTACCTTGCTTTTTTCTTCCGCTTCCTTCGACTTCTGGACCCACTCATTGAGCTTGGCCATCGAACGCGCATTGGTGTCTTCCATCTTCTTGCGGTTCGTATCCAGCCCTTCCTTGGCGGTCCGCATCTGTCCATCGGCGGTCTTGGACTGCAAGGCCTGCAGCGCGGCGGCCATATCTTCCGGCGAGAACGTCAGGCTGACGCCATCGAGCATCGGCGCTCCGGACGAGTTCGTCACGCCCGGCAAACCCTGGCCCTGGCCCTGCTCCACATCGATGGTCTTTGCCAGCTGCATCAATTGTGCAACGAGCCCTGCCGTATCGACGCCGCCGAGCGCGCCATCGGCCTTTCCGCCGACCAGGCCGGCGACATCCAGTGCGACATCGGCTCCGAAGCCGGGCGCCACGCCGCCAAACCCGCCTGTTCGAATTTCATTCATCTTTGCCCCCTTTTTTCTGGATTCCCGCGCTGATCAGGTCGAGCATGGCTTGCGCGCGCGTCTTGAGCCCGGCATCCTTTTCTTCCCTGCACTGGTTCACCACGATTTCAAGGGCCTGCGTTGCTTCGAGCAACTGGCCGAGAGCGATCATGCATTCCGCGGTGTGAAAGGTGGGCACCGGGTCGCGCATATCCATGACCGAGGCGAGCGAATAGTACTGAAGCGCATCCTCGTAGCGTTTGCACATTTGCAGGCTTGCCGCATATGCGTTGACAAAACGCTTCTCCCACTGGTTATGAATCACAAGAAAGCCGAAGGCTTTCATGGCATCGCTATAGCGGCCCTGGTTATACAGTTCCGAGCCGAGTGCATAAACCACCTCGTAATCGGTGCTGTTGTAATCGTAAACGTCTCCCAGCGTACCGCCGTTGCTGAACAGCTCCACCATCTGCTCCGCCAGTTTCTCGGCGGGGATTTCCATGGTATGCGTATCCATTCTTGTCCTCTTGTGCTTTGTACTTTTGTATCCGGGCGCTTTCCGATTACATTTTCTGCAGGATCGAGCTGCGGCTGTCCTGCATCTTCTTGACGAAATTGGTCATGATGTCGAAGGCTTCATTGCGCTTGTTCGACAGGCTCTGCAGACGCAGCATGTCCATCTGCTGCGAGTTGCCCTGTGCATCGATCAGCGACTTGATGCTGCCGATGGCGGCGCTGATGTCGGCCTTGGTCCGTTCGCTGTTGAGTCCGCCGACAAAACCCCATTCCCGGGGATTGAGCGAAATCTGGCCTTTCGAGCCGTTATCCTTGAAAACGCTGTCCAGCTTCGCATCCGCAATCGCACTGTTGACCGTCGCTTCATATTCGCGCGCCACGGCATAGTCGTTGTCTTTCCAGCCCTTTATGGAACCCAGCTGATCGGTGGGTTTGGCGTCGGCCGGGAATTTCGCGTCGACCGAGTTCAGGGCGCTCAGGACATTGTTTAATTTCGCGATATTCGTATTGCGTGCCTGGACTGCGTCCAGCTGTCCTTTCAGCTGGGTTTCCAATTGGTTGGCACGTTCGGATTGCACTGCCATCAATGCGGTTTCCAGATCCATGCCGCTGAAGTTGTTGATCCCGGCGACGGAGCCGGCACCTGTGGTCGGTGAGGTCGACATTCTTGTTCTCTCCAAACATGTTGATGAGATGCGCGACAGGGCCTGCAGCCTGTAAATGCTGCCTCGCTCTCCACGCACGCACGCTGATTCCGTTGCCGGCGGCCTTTAGCCCATCTTCTGAATGATGGAACTGCGGCTGTCTTGCATCTTCTTGACGAAGTTGGTCATGATGTCGAAGGCTTCGTTGCGCTTGTTCGACAGGCTCTGCAGACGCAGCATGTCCATCTGCTGCGAGTTGCCCTGCGCATCGATCAGCGACTTGATATTGCCGATGGCGCCGGCAATATCCGATTTCGTGGCGTCGGTGTTGAAACCCTTGGGAAAGACGCCGCCCAGTTCCGCATCCTTGAGCGCAGTATTCAGGGCGGAGACATCAGTCGAACTGGCCTTGCCGCCTATCTTGTCGGTCGGCTTGGCATCGCTCGGGAATTTGCCGTCCAGCGCATTGAGCTGCCCCAGCACGCCGTTGAGCTTCGCAATGTTCGCATTGCGGTTTTGTACCGCGTCAAGCTGGCCCTTGAGCTGGATTTCCAATTGATTGGCGCGTTCGGATTGAACTGCCATCAAGGCGGTCTCCAGGTCCATTCCGGCAAACGAGGAAACCTGGTTGATCTGATTTGCACCCGAGGCGGAAGATGTCGTCGTCATGGTTGATGATCCTTACTCGAATGGATGCGATTAGACAATGGTGCGCGGACGCTTGACGGACGGAGCGGCGCCGCCCTTGGCAAAACGCGCCCGCGCCATTTCCTCGGCGACTTCCTGTTCCACTGCGGCCATGTCGGCGCGGGCGAGCGCCGCTGCTTCTTCCTTGTCCTTGGACGTCATCTGCGATTCCAGTACCGAGCGGACCTTCTGCGGATCGAGGCCCTGCTGGCGGAAGAACTCTTCTCCGCTTTCAAGCTGGCTGCGAACGTTGCGGACCAGTTCGTCTGCCTTCTTGATGAGCTCTTCAGTATTCATTTGCGTGGAATCTGACATGTGACCTCCTTTATAGTCTGCCCGGGGGCGAATTGATATTAGGGTTTACTGCCTTCTCGTCCGGCTTCGACAGGCCTTGGGGAAATTCGCCCGGCTCCTGTAGAACAACTGTTATCTGCCGCGTGAGTAACAAACAAGGTGAAACAGTTCAAATATTCTGAAAAAATTTTTACGCCCGTGTGAAAACCTGTCGGGCGGCCCAACCTTGGTTTCTTGGCGCCCGCCGCAGTTTTCAAAACGCTCTCACAGATCGATCCGTGCAAGAGGCTGAATATTCACTTCCTGCGTCATTTCCTGGTACGACAATACCGGCAACTCATACAGCTCCTGCTCGATCATCTTGCGCATGTACCGGCGGATGTCCATCGAGGTGATCAACACCGGCTTCTGCTTGCTCGCACCGAGATCGCCGACAGCCTTCTTGATGTTCTCGACCAGGCGCTTTCCGACTGCCGGATCGAGAGCGAGATAGCTTCCGCCGGAAGTCTGGCGGATCGCGCCGCGAATCGTATCCTCGACATTGGGCGCGAGCAGATAGGCTGGCAGCAGATTCTGGCCGCTTGAATACTTGTGGCTGATATGGCGCTTCAGCGTTCCTCGCACGTATTCGGTCAGGAGAACCGAATCTTTCTCCTTCTGTCCCCAATCGACCAGCGCCTCGAGAACCGTGCGCAGGTTGCGGACCGAAATGTCTTCCGAAACGAGGCGCTGCATGATTTCGGCGATCTTCTGCACCGGCATGACGCGCATGACTTCCTTCACCAGGTCGGGAAAACGGGCTTCCATCGCGGAAAGCAGAAACTTCGTTTCCTGTATGCCGATGAATTCGGCCGAATACTTCTTGAGGACAAAAGCAAGATGATAGGCAAGGATCTGGCTCGGCTCCATGCAGGCAATGCCGGCATTGCCGAGCGCTTCCTTCATATTGTCGGCCACCCATACCGTGGGAATATTGGGCAGGAACTTCTTGCCGGCCTCGAACTGAATCGAAAGCGCGGTCAGGTTCTGGGGCGATTCGCGCACGAGCAGGTGCCCCGGCTTGAGAAATCCCTGGGACACCGGAATCTCGGACAACAGAATGTTATAGGTATCCACCGGCAGCGATTCGTTGAAGCGCAGCTGGATGCCGGGGAACGGCACGCCGAGGTCGAAATACAGCGCGCGTCGTATCTTCAGCAATTCTTCATTCAAGGTCTCGGCGTTGAAGCTCGACTGCAATTGCGAGGAAACGTCCATCATCAGCGGCACGGTCGGCGCAAACTCGTCGGTGCCGTCCATTTTCTGCTTGCGGGGCGCTTCGCCTGCCGCCTGCATCGCCGGAACGTCGGTCACTTCGCCGGTTTTCTCGTCCACCACCCTGCGCGTGGAACGCATCAATACATAGCCGAGCACGCCGAATATCACGGCCAGCACCATGAACACGGCGGTTGGCATGCCGGGAATCAGCCCCATGCCGAACATGATTCCCGCACCGATCAATAACGCGCGCGGCTGGGCGAGCACCTGGTTGCCGATGTCCTTGCCGACGTTCGATGGACCGTCGCCAGTCTGGACGCGGGTCACGATCATGCCGGCGCAGATTGAAATGAACAGCGCCGGAATCTGGGAAATCAGGCCATCGCCGATGGAAAGAATAGCGTAGGTCTCCACGGCCTTGGCGGCCGTCATGTTGTGCTGCACGGTACCGATGATCATGCCCCCGAGCAGGTTGACAGCGACAATGATGATGCCGGCGATCGCATCGCCCTTGACGAACTTCATCGCGCCATCCATGGCGCCGTACAGCTGGCTTTCCTTCTCCACGATGCCGCGGCGGCGCTTGGCCTCGTCCATGTCGATGGTGCCGGCCCGCATGTCCCCGTCGATGGACATCTGCTTGCCTGGCATCGCGTCCAGAGAAAAGCGCGCGGCCACTTCAGCGACCCTTTCCGCACCTTTGGTGATCACGATGAACTGCACGATGGTCAGAATCAGAAATACCACCAGGCCAACGACAAGATTGCCGCCCACGACGAAGTTGCCGAATGTGTAAATGATATGGCCGGCATCGCCCTGCAAAAGAATCAGGCGCGTCGTGGCAATGGAAATGGACAGCCGGAACAGCGTCGTGATGAGAAGTACAGAAGGAAACGACGAGAAGCTGAGCGGCGACGGCAGATACATCGCAACCATCAGCAGGATTGCCGATACGCTCATGTTGATGGCAATGAGAATGTCCACCAGCCATGTCGGTAGCGGCAGGATCATCATGAAGATGACCGATACCAGCAGAATCGCCAGCACAATGTCGTTGCGACTGGTCGCAAGCAGAACAATACGCTGCAGTCTTTGTTGCAAGGCTTGCATTAAATGGATTCCTCAGGCGTTGGACATTGTCGCGGCGACCTGCCGCATCGACACGTAAGCGCGCATGGACGCGGCCGCTTCGTCGGGCCGTTGCAACGCAGACAAGGTTTCCGAACGCATCAAATGAAAATTGGCATTGGTGTCACCCAGCATGGCAAGCCGGTCCAGCGTTTCCAGCGCCTTGTTCGGCTTGCCGGCACGCAGCTGCGCCAATGCCAGCGAGCGACGCACCTTCAGGTCTTCCGGCCGAAGGACAGACAGGGCGTCCAGAAGGACCGCGGACTTCTCCGGACGGGCGTTGCGCAAGTAAAAATACGCGAGCACCTGCAGCAATTCGAACTCTGGCTGTTCCAACGTTCCTACCCTTCAGTGTTGCGACGCCCCGTGTTCGCCGAGTATTGTTATAAGGAAACAAAGTGTATCAAAGCTTGCCGCTTTCACGCCAGCTATCCGGGCAGGCGAGCCTTCCATTCGCGATTTTTACGACAGCAGCGGGATGTGCCGGCCGGCTTGCCCTGCCAAGCTTCACCCCTGATACAGTCCGGTCCGGTACATCTGCAACAGGTCGAGGTTGGCTTCTTCCTCTCCAAGCAGCCGTGCGGCGCGTTTCAGTATTTTTTCGTGGTCGGGCTGACCGGCTGCCGCGTCCTGCAGCGTCTGGCGCGCCGAGGAAAACACTTCCTTGAACTGCGCCGGCAACGTAATGTTCTTGTGCGTGATGACCGGCTTTGCGATCGTCTCTTCGAGCGCGTCGCCGAGCGAAGCTGGCGTCAGAAGGCGCTCGAGGTCCGTGCTGTTCGCTTCGGCCGGCTCGAGAAGCTGGTTGTCCGGCAAATTGGGCTGGTCCGTGGTGTTGTAGACGACGCGATCTATCCCGCGGTCCATCGCATACATCGTGTTGATATTGGTATTGATCGCCATGACTTGTCTTTCGAAGATTTTCCGGCCATTCAGGCCAGGTCGACCCAGCGGGAATTCAGCCCATTGATGACGCGCTCCAGCATAGGCAGCGTGAAGTCGCGCACCGGCACCCGCACCAGCACGACAAGTACCGCTTCCTGGCCGACGCCCTTCATGCCGACCTGGAAAGGAAACTGGCCGCCCTGCCTGAAATCAGCCTGTCGCAGTACCTTGCCGCGAAGTTCCGGGGAAGGAAACGGCGTTGGCTGTATCCGATACACGAGGACTTCTTCATTCACGAGCTCGACGCCCAGCTGACTTCCGGACTGGAACTGAAGCGATGCCATACCCTGTTCGCTGAACGACAATCCGTCCATTCCCAGGCTTTTCCCGAAATCGGCCAGTGTTTGCTGCACCCAATGCATGCTTACTCTTCCTCACGATCAATTGCTGCGTCCAGTGCGTCCTGCACTGCGTTGAGTACCGATTGGCGGGCATCGGCATCGTTGTACACCTTGACGGGCAGGTCGCGCAGTATGGCTTTGGCACCGGTCAGAAATGTGATCTGCGCGCCCGCTTCATAAGGCGCGACACGCTCTGCAATGCCCGTGAACCGCGCGCCCGCCAGCCATTTTTCGGACGTGATGCCGACCAGTTCCGTCATGACCTTCACTGCATCCATCGATTCGACGCCATGCCGCTTCACCATCGTATCCGCGAGCGCGCATGTCCCGTCAAGTACCGTCGCCGCAACTTCGAGATGATAAAGATCCTGTACCAGTGCCTGCAGGCGCGTCGCATCGGTGGAGGGACGGGCCGCGGCAAGGTCGGCGCCCAGGCCCTTGATGAGATTCTGCATGCCGGTGGAAAAATCACCGGCGCCGAAACGTTCGAGCGCCGCCACCAGAGTCTGCGCCAGCGTCTGCTGTCCCAGGACCACGTCGCGGAAGGCGGCCTGGAAATTTGCCACGTCTTCCGCGCTTGCGTAGCCGCCGGCCACACCGATCGTGTTCAGGTCGGCCCGGATGCGGGGACCGAAATCCATGTCCATGTCGGCGATCGCATCGTAGATCGCCTCCATGTGCTCCTGTGACGCGCCGGACTTTTCCCCCTCGCGTGCCGCATATTGGAGCGCCAGGTATTGCTGGGTAATGTCCTGAAAACCCTTCTTCGCCAGTTCGCGCGGACTGCCCTGCCCGCTCGTCATCAGTTTGGCCAGGGCCGCCATTGCCTCCGCATCATTGCCCTGCTTGCTACTGTCGAGATAGGCAATGATCTCTTCGGTCGGCATCGAGCGCGGCAGCCCTTCGGCTTCCACTAAACGGTCTTCGATGTCCTTTGATTCGACGGTTTCGGATAGCGCGAGGGTGATTTCTTCGGCCGAGTCGGTGAGAATGGAAGACTCGATACTGCGAGCGATGACCTGCTGTCCCATGAAATTGCCCGACCGCAGCTGAGAGCCGGAATCCTGGAGGCCGGTCTGGCTCGAAGGAATGCCGCCGGAGGGATTATCAATACGAATCATGGTCAGGGAAGTCGCGGGGATAGCAAAAAATTCCGAACTGATGTTACCATGAGGAACAGAAACGGCTGAATGGTTCAATGCTTTTTACATCGGCATGCAAAACAATTTCGGACGCATGCCGATCGAGCCGAGCATCAGCCCCGGACGATAAGCGCCGGACGCCCTCACACCCCCGCCCATTTGTCGGACGAGGTATGCCTAGCCCCCACCAATTCAGCAAAATGATGTGCAGCAGTCTGGACGAGCTTTCGGTACTTATCGAGCAAGTCCGGGATTGGGGCACGAGCTGCGCCCTTCCCGACAGGGCCCTCTGGACACTTTGCCTGATTCTCGATGAACTCATTACGAACAGTATCGTTCACGGCTATCGTAACGCGCCCGACCGTCCGATCGAGGTAGCGATCGAGCGGGACGGCGGCTTAATCCGGCTGCAACTCACCGACTTCGCGCCCGCCTTTAATCCATTGACCTTGCCTGCGAGTTTGCCGGGGGGCGATATCGAAGAAAGGCAGATCGGCGGATTGGGAATTCATTTCGTGCGAAAGATGTCCGCGAGTCTGGATTATGACTATGTTGATGCCGGCAATCGGATCCGCCTCGCGATCAACATAACGCCCGACGGAGAAGCGCGTGGCGCTTGACAAAATCATAACCGAACTGGGGCAGCTGCTTGGGATGCCGGGGCTGGGATTTTCCGGCCGCGGCAATTGTGAACTTGTATTCGACGGACATCTGGCGGTCAGCATTTCACCCGCTTCCGGAAACAGCCTGATGTTGGCAAGCATGGTCGAGCGCGGCGTGCCGGGTCCCGATGCGGGCAAGCTGGAAGCGCTCATGCGAGGAAATCATTTATGGCAGGCGACAGCCGGTGCAACACTATCCATGTCCGAGGATCGATCGGTATGGCTGCTGCGCGAGCTCAATGCGGAGGCGTTGCATGCGCAACAGCTTCTCAATGCCGTCGAACAGCATGTCAACACGCTCGAACAATGGATGACACGCCTGCGAGCTGCAGAGCCGGCAGCGGCGCCTCATCATTCCTTAGCATTCATGACACGGGTATGAGCGCCGTGCGTGCATCCCGGATAGGCAAGCCAACTCAACATGGACATTAATAAACTTTCAACTGCAGGCCCGATGACGCCAAGCTTCGACAGTTTTGTCGAAGCCGCCGGAAAAGGCGCAGGAATTCTTGTCAGTCAGGACGGCAGGCAACTGGACATACTGGCGGAAGGCAAATCGCCAATGTCGGGAAGGCAGGTTAGCTGGGTGCAAGGCAGCGAGACGGACAGTACTTCCATCTTCCTGCATGCCTTGTCGCAGCGCTACTCAAGTTCGATTGCCAACGCCATTGCCAAGGAGCTTGGGCTCGGGCCGGCGCCAGGCAAGCCGCTGGCATCCCGCTTGGTTGAACAGTCCGCCGAGATGGCGCGCATGGCTGGCGTGGCAATGGAAGGCGTGGACTTTCTGAACGGGCTGCTGAAGAAATGAAACGCTTGCCAGAAATTCCCGTTTCGATTTGCCCGCATGGTCTGCGGTCGAATGAAGTACTGGAAGGCGACCATTTGGCGACTGTTACTGATGTCACAGGAGTGACGCCATGACCGCTCCGGACAATTCCATGACGCTCGATGCTGATTTCGCCGCCGGCGAAGGCAGCGATGTCCTCTTCCGCAACCTCGTGGCGCAATACGAGACCCGTCTTTACCGATTTATCGTGAAACACATCGGGCATGGGTCGGATGCAGAGGATCTTGCGCAGCAGACCTTTGTGGACGCGGTCCGCACCTATTCGAGCTTCAAGGGTGAATCGCAGCTGTCGACGTGGCTGTTCGGCATTGCGATGAATCTGGTCCGTAATTATCTGTCTCGTTCGCCGCACAGGATCTACCAGTTCGAGAACATTGAAGACCATGCCGGATTACAAAGCACGCAGAACACTCCGGAAGAGTCCTTGAGCCAGAAACAGCAACTGAAGCGGCTCGACGAGGAGCTGCAGGCGCTCGCACCAGAAATGCGGGAGACGCTTCTGCTCGTGGCACTTGAAGAATTGAGCTACGAAGACGCTGCGATCATGCTGTCGATTCCGACGGGGACAGTGCGCAGCCGGGTTTCGAGGGCGCGCAAGATTCTGGCCGAACGTATCGCCGCGTAAGAGCCTGTTCGATAGCTTTTTGGCATGGCGGCAGCGAGCATTTGAAGCAATGCCGCCCTGCCTCCATGAACCTTTAAAGCGGATTGCGGATTTCACCCGCAATCCGCTTTAGCGAGGAACACGGCAATCCGGAATCAGGCCCACTGGGCAGCAGGATCTACCCTGAATGTTTCGGCGCCGGAAGTTGGAGGTGTCGCGTTGGCCGTCACGGCGCCTGCGCCCAGTTCCTCGCGCAAGGCCTCGCAGGCGGATACCAGCTTCTCCAGCGACTGGCTGAATCCCGTGAAATCAGTGGAAGCCAGTTCGAGGCGGCGGCAAAGAACGACTTCATTACGCGCTCCGTCAACGGCCAGCGTCGCTCCAGCCGTCTCGGCGCAATACAGATTGGCTTCGAGCAGGCGCGAATACAAGGCTTCCTTTCCTTCCGCCGGAACGGTCATCACCCTGGTGTAAAGGTGGAGTACGCCCTCAGCCGAATCCTCTTCGAGGTCGACTTCGGTTCCCTTGTCAAAAGCCAGACGCGCCACACCGTGCTCGTTCAGTTTCAGGTTGGAGAGCCCGCTGGCCTTGGCCAGTTCCGCTACCAGATCAGATGCATTCATATCGTTATTCCTTTTTCCAAGATAGTCGTTCTCATGCCGGAGCCCTGACGTGTCGCGACATGTCAGGGGTCAGGATAGGTTATTAGCTGATTTCACCGGCATCCACTGCCTTGACCCAATTTATCAACATTATCAGGACTGCTTCGGTCACGTCCTTATCCAGCACTTTCAGCGCAGCGCTCAAATCAGTGTTGAATTGCTGCCTCGCAGTAATAAGGCTCTGATTCAATGCATTGATATCCGGACCGCCCAGATTCAACAGATTGGGCGCACCAGGCCGGACAAACTCGTTCGCGATGTTTTCAGCCTGCGTAAATGAAGGGTTCTGCCTGAATGCTTGAACGGCATCCAGAAAGTCCATCGGCTCCGCCGTAAGCCCGCGCTCAAGGATCGAGCGCAGTTCATTTCTGGTTGCGGGGTTGGCAAGGACGGCACCTATCGTCGGGGGAGCCGGCGGCGTCATTTGCGCACTGTATTGCTGCGTGTATTCCTGGTGCAGCTGCGTGACTATCGTTGATTCCAGGACGTCAAACGCCTGTCCCACCCGATTGAAGGCGTTGGTCATCGCAACCTGCGCCTGTCCGCTGGCGTTGGCCTGGGTCGGGCTATTGTTGTCGACGAAGCGGTCAAACAAGTCGCGGGCGTCGGTCAGCAAGGTTTCCGCAAGCGGCAGCGGCGGTACGCCTCCGGTCGGCAGGACTGCCGCCCTCAGGCCGCGCACTTTTTCCACAGCCGCCAATTCATTGTCGGAGAACTGGCGAGCGCATTCGGCGCGGAAGTCGGCGAGTGCCATTGCGTGGTTCGGAGCCGCCGGATTCAGCAGATCATCCAGCGTGGCCGGACGCGGATAGGCTTTCGGCCAGGTTTCCACCACAAGCTTGTTCGAGAAAGTGATGTCACCTTCGAGTTCAACGCCATAGGCGGTGTCGAACTTCAGCTGGAAATTGAGTTCCGCCCTGCTGCTGTCGGCACGCAGCGCGATCGTCTGGATGTTGCCGTCACGCGTCAGGACCTGCATTTGATCTGGCCGATCCACGACATGGTGAACGTCAATGCGGATTTCCCCGGTGTTGTCACGACTGATCGCGTAGCTGGTCGATCCGTTACCGCCGGCCGGCATGCCGCGCGTGCCATCGGCCAGGACGAAAGGCGAATGCCTGCTGAGCATCGGCTCGATCGCCGCCAATGGAGAAGACTGGTTGGCGAAGCTGCTGACCAGTTCCAGCAGACGCTGGTCGCCGCCGACCAGATGGTCGAGGCTGGCGACGGCGTTCTGCCGCTGCAGCGGTGTCAGCTGGCCGAGAGGGACAAGCGGGACTCCCTGCAGCGTGTACGTGGCGCGCCCCAGATCCGCGAGAAATGCCTTTGAAACTGCCGGCAAGCCCGCCCCCGGCGACTCCATCGTTCCGAGATTGGCCGCCAGTTCGGCAATTTTATTGCCCATCTGGGTGGCGAACCTATTATTGACCGTGCCCCGGGTAATGATCGCATCATGTCCCTTTCCCTCCACCACGCCAAATACGGTTTCAACGGCACTCCTGGCAGCGTCGGAAGGATTCTTCACATCGGTCTTGATGGCCGCGGAGAGCGCTTTGCCTGCGCCCTCGTCAAGAATCTCCGCCACATCCTGCGACAAGCCGTTGATCAGCGAAGCTGTGCCAAGCATCGAACTCATCCGGTCGACGTCGTCCAGCGGCACCCTGGTGCCCAGGTTTTCGAGAAGGGCAACCAAATCACGTGTGCTGCCCGCGGTAAGTCCGGTGCCAAGCGCCTCCAGCTGAAGCGGCGTCAGCAGTTCCATGGCGCCGTGCATGAGTTCGAAATGGAAATCGAGCGCTCCATCGCCGCCTTCATACTTTCCTCCCATCAGTTGGGCCGCTTGCAAGGCATTGTCTCCGGCCGCCGTCAGATTGACGAATGCCGCCAGCACGCGTGTCGCGTCGTTCGAAGCCAATTCCGCAGTCATGGTCGCGAACACTGCCTGGTAGTTCTCAGCGTTCAGATGATTGCGCGCTGCGATTTCGTTGTCCACCATGGGTCGTGTATTGGTCAGCCCAAGCTTGCGCGCCGCGTTGTGCATGATTCCGAGCGTCTCGTCGGTGAACGCGGTGAAGCGGCCCGCGTTGCTCGTCATCATGTTGTCGGCCTTACTGACGGAATCGTCCATTTGCTGCTGGATCGGCTGGGGAATCCGGATGCCGTGCCGCGTGCAATGGTCCTTGAATTCATTGATCGCCTGCGCGATCTCAAGCAATTCAAGGTTGAACGACTTGGGTGAGTTGTAAGCACTCAGCGGATCCGCATGGACGTTGTCGTCCTTCTGCAGAAAAACGGCCAGCGTCTGTCCGATCTGCCCTTCCATCTGCGCAGTCTTGTCCTCAAGGGCAAGCTTGAGCATGGTGTCGGCAAGCGGCGTGCTGTGCTTGAGAACGGGAGCCTGAATCAGCTTTGCCAGTTGCTCGCTCGAAGCCAGCGCCAGCAGGGGACGTGCCTCTTCGGGATGAGCGGAAACCTGGCTGCGCAGCAGGGAATTGACCAACTTGTCGTTGGCCAGCGAATCGGATCCCAAAAAGCCGTGGGAAGCCAAGGCATTCCGGGCCACGTCGTAAGCCTCGCTGAAGGCTTTTTTCGCCTTGGTCTCGGCATCTGCACCCTGCAGGGTGGACAGTTCGACGGCGGCCTTGCCGTAGACCTTTCCGACCTCATCGGATGCCTTGGTGAACCGCCGATCGATTTCCCCTGAAATCTTGGCTTCGAGGGTCTTTCCGAATTCCTCGACCTTGTCCTTCATGCCCTCCAGAGCCGGCTCGCTGCCGGCCGCGGCGATCCCCGCGCGCAGCGCCAGAAGATCCTTGAGCGTCGCCGTGCCAAGATGCTGGTCCATGCGCGCGCTCAGCAACTGCTCATAGTTGGCGCCGCGGGCGATTGCCGGCTCCGCCGCCGTCTTCAGGCCGCCGAGCATGCGCGCGATGCCGCCCGCATCTATCTTCCCGTCCTTGCCAGGAGTCAGGGCCCCAAGTCCGTTGCCAAGGGTGCGGGACATGTCCCTGACCGCATGCCGCACCGTGCTCGATGCCCGGCTGTCTCCAGGTGCCAGCGCGTTGAGCAGCTTCGAGAACGACTCTGAAATTCGCTTTCCTACCCCGAGGCTGGCGGCACGCGGGGTTGCACCCGCGCCCACGCTGATGCCGCGATTGCCGACCGTCCCGAGAGGAGAGTCGCCGAAGCTGGTGCGCGCCAGCGTGTTGAGTTTATCTGGACTGAGTTGAATGGACATGAGCGCTCCCTTTCCGTTGTTGTTATGTGTACGACGCGAATGCTATCTGCCACGCGCATCCGCCAGATTTTCCCGGCGGACGCAATGCCGTTCGCGGTCAGATCTGCAAATGGACTTCAGCGCCCCGCCGGCCGATACCGAACGCGGCGGTTTCAAGATCGCCGAGAGCCTTGCGGTGGCTGCCCATTTCAGCGCTGAGCTGACGGATCTGATCGGCAAGCTGGGGAGAGACGATATCCATTACGCTGGAGCCTGATTCCGGCAGCTGCAATTTTTCCTTCACCGCCTTGGGAATCGGCAGCTCGCCATTGAGCAGCGCCTGCAGCCGGTTTTCGATGGACTCCATTCCGTGTTTCTTCGCGCCTGCCATGGCCTCCTTGGCGGCGCTCTTGCTCAATATGCCTTCGGCCTTTAGCCCGGCGACAATACTTTCGAACGGCTTCCAGACCGAAGCCTTCAAGCCGTCCTTGTGCACATGCTCCTTGCGCTGGACGCCTTCGGACGGGCCATCATGGCTGCGCCGTGATGCAATGGTACTGACGACGTGTGCCAGGCAGCGTTTGATCGCAGCCAGCCCGCCGCCCGCGCTTCCGAAGACGTCAGGCGTGCCGCCGTGCTCGAACTTGAGGAAAATTTCGCTTTCCCGGCTTGCGGCGCCGGAAGTCGGGTTGATGTTCGAGAACAGCAACGATCCTTTTTTCCCCGGCATCATGTTCTGGTAATCCTCGATGCCGCGCTGCAGCGGCGTGCCGAAAAGCTTGTGCTTCGGTGCATCCGAGGGCATGCGTTCATTGAAGTGAGTCGACGCGCGACCATAACTGGTCGGCGCACTGTTGAGAAAGTCGAACAGCTTGTTGCCGGGATCCTTCATGACAATCGATCCCTCGGTGACCATGTTGCCCTTGCGCTCGGTACCGTCATTCGGCGCTGACAGATCGCGCTCGGCCGCCTGCGCCATCAGCGCCCAGGAAATTGCGCGGGTCGTATGAAGATTGCTGGAGATCTGATGATCGCGGCCCTGATCGTCGCGTACCGTGATGCCGCGCCCGGTCGCGCCGGTGTCGGCGCTGCGAATGGAATCGAGCAGGCGCTCGCCGACAGCAACGAATTCCTTCACCTGCTGTTCGCTTACCGGCGACCCGACCTGTCTGGCATGCGTCATCAGCTTGTCCACGACGCGCGCATCGAGGATACGGCTGTCCGCCTTGGGAGTGGAAAGAGCCGTGACGTAGTCGTTCGCTTTCGGAGTTACCCCGGCCGTGGATTTTCCGGACACGCGGGCTTCCAGCAGCGGACTGCTTTCGGTGGGCGTGCGCACCTCGCCGATCTGGGTCTGTCGATTGAACAAGTCCTTGATTTTGGCGAATGCAGCCGACAGACCGCTTTTCCCGTCACCGCCCGCAACGCCGATCTGCCTTCCTTCCAGCGAGCTGTCGGCACGCGCGGATTGGGTAGGAGCGAATGCATTGACCTTTTCCTCGAGCGAGGACTTGCGATCTCCCTCTCCTCCAATGTTGTAGAGTCCTTGCAGGTCGGAGAAGCTGGGATTGTGATTGATATGCACGATCATCCGCTCCTTCAGGCCAGGTCGTTCGGGAAATGATGCGTGACAGGCTGCACCGTGATCCTGGAGATTTCATCGCGCCAGTAAGCAGCAATATCGGCGAATTGATCGATCACTTCCCCCAGTCCTTCGCCATCCAGCGTGTCGAGCGGCTGCTTGTAGGCGATGCAGACCTGGCCGGTATCCGGATGCAGGCCCAGGGTTGCTCCGCCGGTGCCGGCCCACATCAGATTCGCTTCCAGCAGGGTGCGATAAATGCCCGCTCCGGGTTCAGCCGGCATGCCAAGCTGGGCGACGCATACGACATTGTCGGAGGAGATTTCGTCTTCATAAAGAATGGAAATCGACAGCTTGTCGACCACGATCTCGCCGCTGCTCACCAGCGCCGACGCGTCTTCCATGCCGACATGGGCGGCGAATTCCCGCAAAAGGGCTTCAAATCTAGACTGCATGTATGGGCTCACAAGAAGTGGTTGCACGACTTAAGGAACAGAATACGCAGGAAGGTTCACGCGCTCCGCAAAAAATTTCAGATCTTGGACCGCGCCTCATCGACTGTCGGCGCAACGGCGAACAATGCGAGAAAACCGCTCATCTCGAAGACGTCATGCACCATCGGCTTCATGCCCGCCAGCGCCATTTTCCCGCCCAGCGGACGCAACTTCTTGCCTGCCAGGAGAATAACCCGCAGCCCCGCCGAACTGATGTAATCAAGCATGGAGAAATCGAACACGATGCGGTGATTTCCCTCCTCGAGCTTCTGAATCACGGTTTTTTCGAGTTCTGGCGAGGTGCCGCTGTCAAGCCTTCCGACGGGACTGATAACAAGAATATTGTCATGCTGGCTGATGTTGATGCTCATTGATTAGGCTTCCTGTAGATAAATTGGATGAACTTTCGACAATACGGAATCGGTTCAGATGGCTAGCGAATCAACCAGGACCCTAATGCGCCTGCGCACTTCGAACCGCTGTCTCAGAAATCACTTCCGATACGTTGAGCAGGCCGATCGGCGGATAAAGATCGAGCTGCCTGGCGACAGGCATGTTAATCAGCAAAGACATGCGCTGCAAGGTTTCGGAGGGAATCTGGTCGGCGGGCTTTTTCTGTATCAGTATCTGCGCGGTCTTGTGCGCGGCGAAGCGACCGAGATTTGCGCCGTTGCTGAACAGGCCGACCAGGCATTTGGCCTGACGTACGATGCTTTCGGTCGCGCAGAACGTCGGCAGGCGCTGCTCCAGCGCACTCTGGGTCACTGCATCGCGATGACTGAATGCGAGAAACGTGCTCGGGCCGATATACAGAAAATCGACCTTTCGGTCCGCAATCCGCTTGACGACCGCCGGAATCTGCGACGCCTGCGGCTGGCCCGCATCGTTGAGCGGCAAGGTTTCATCGATGACTTCAAAACCATGCTGCGCGGCGACCTTTGCAAGGCCTTTCAGCACAAGCAGGGAATTAGGCTCTGCGGGATTGGTGATGTAACCGACGCGTTTGACAGGCCTGTAAGCCTTGATGGTATTGATCTGCTGCGCCAACGGTGCCACATGGGTGATGCCGGTGACATTGCGCCCCGGTTTTTCGAATGACTGAATGATATTCGTGCCGACAGGATCCGTTACCTCGACAAATACGACCGGAATATTGCGCCTGGCGAGATCTTCATTCGGTGAATCGCTTGTACCCGCCACGGCCAGGGTTGTGGGCGTGCCCCAGGTATAAACCAGATCGGTTTTCAATTTCTGCAGGCTTGCACGCAGTTCGGCGACGTCGCCCGGCTTTCCGGAAAAGCGCAGAAAAGTATACGTCGCATCCACGTTCAGCTTTTTCAGGTAATCCTTGTAGACCACTTCGATGGTCTGCTCATCCCTGGGCATCACCATCGTGATGTGAAATTTTTGCTGGGCAAATGACAGGATCGGGATGCCGACGAGACCTAATGTGATCAAAATCCTGCGGGCGCTCATTGACCGGAATGCCTTCATACCGAATCTCGCATTTCGTTTTCATTCTCGTTATAGTTTCTCAGGCCGAAGACGAACCCGGCCGTTCCCATTGCCAAAATGACGCCGATGAACACGACGGCACCTGCCAACCCAAGCATGCCGGCGGCAATTGCAGCAACAAAGGGCGCTGCGATGCTGCCGGCACGTTCAAGAAGTCGAAACGCCGCCAGTCCTTGTCCAGCGAGCGCCTTTCCTCCCGCCGGATCCTTGCCCCGACGCTCAAAAATCTCCGTCACGATGGCAAGCTGCGGGGCGCTGAGCAATGCTTGAGCCACACCAAGCAGGAAGCTGCAAATGCCGATTGCGACTGCACCGCTGGCAAACGCCATGATACCGCAGGCAAATACCGACAATACACAGCCGCTTAACACATACGGCTTGCGGCGGCCAGTTCGGTCCGACCAGCGAGCCGCCAGCGGCGCGGAAAGGAAGAAGGCCAGGAAATAAAGCAGCAGTACGCGACCAATCGTGGTCGCGGAATCGCCTGTCTGCACCAGGTACAGCGGTATCAAAATATTCAGAATTGCTGCTGCGGCAAGCCGTGCCGGTATGGCGACACAGAAGATTACCGACAGTACCTGTGGCTGCCTGAATACGGCCACGAAGCCTTTCGCACTCGATGGCGATGGGCTGCTCTTCTCTTCTTCCGTCCTTTGAAGCAGCGGTAGAAATAATGCGACAAGCCCTGCAAGCAGGTAGAAGGCCCCGGCTGTCGGAAACAGCGGCAAGCTGCCGAATCGTTCCGCTATGACGCCGCCAAGCGCCGGGCCGATAATCCCGGCGGCAACGATGGCGGCAGAAATCTCGGCGAGTCCCCGGGCTCGCCCCTTCGAATCGGTGATGTGCACGATTGCCGTCTGTGCCAGGATAAGCATCAACCCGTAGACCATTCCGGTGGCGCCTCGCAACACGAGCAGAACCAGTCCGCTATTCGATGAGAGGTTTGCCGTCATGAGGACCGCGCCAATCACTCCCGCGATAACCATGGCGCGACGCAAGTCAATCCAGCGCACAAGCATCACGCCCAGCGGCTGGGCCAATGCAAGCGTCGTCATGAATGCGGCGACGGGCAAACCCGCCAGCATGGTGACGGACAGGCTCGACGTAAACGGCTTGGCATCCGCCGCATAGGTTGCAATGATGGGACGGAGGACTTCTTCCGACATGGCCACCAGGAATACGAGCAACCTGACCTTGGTTATATCCGAAACCGCGTCTCCCGCCTTGTCCGGTGTTCCGACTTTCATCTCCAGTCTTAACTCGTCCATCCATCTCGCGAGTCGTTCCCTGGCATTCCGCAAGCTCGTCCGCGCAATACCGGTCCGGCTTCGCATCCAGAGTTCAAATTCCGTCAACGGCTTGAATGCGCTATGCACCCAAAAGATTCTCGCAACCTCGCTGACCAGCACGAATGCAATGAGGATTGCAATGATCTGGTCGACGATCATGGATCCCAGATAACGGTCGACATAGTTCTCCGGATAGGTGACGAGAATTTTTCCTGACGATGCATCCTTCAGCGGAAAGGAAAACATTCCGCTCCGCTCCGGCGACGACTGATCAGGCGATCCTTCGGCAGGTTTTACCCCGCTTTCGGCCCCATGTCTCTGCTTGAAACCGACGATCCGGCCGCTGGCATCCTGCAGCTGGATCTGCCTGATCTCCTTCGACTGCTGCAGCTCGATTGCAAAAATGTCATCCACGCCCAGAAGCCGTTCAAACGGCACACCGAGCGACAGCGAACGGTTGATTTGCACGGCGAGATGGTTACCGACGGAAGCTGCATTCTCCTGCAGTTGTTCCTGGATCACGTCCTTGGCATGTTCGCGCGCCTGCCACAGCATCAAGGTGAGGCCCGCACAAAAGACTAGCGCCACCAGCAATCCTCCATGCCACAGCATCCGGGCGACTCTCTTACCCTCCTCCGACAGGGAGAAGGCGCGGACATCGACATCGACTTGAGGGGCTACTCCCGTCTTCATCAGTGCATTGCTTGCAGCCGCCTCAGCGTATTGAAGGCGACGCCGGCTTATCTGCAGCAAGCTTCCGCAGTAGAAGCCACTCACGGCAATCAGCAATAAAGAAGTCATTATTGCTACGGGCGCGAGCTTCCATACCAAGGCCGCAGTCTGCTGGCGGATGTCAGCACGACTATGCAGTAACCAGAGTACGGCTGCGCGCTTGCCGAGCGCGTCGATGATTGGCAATCCGGAAACCAAAAATGGACCTACCACATGCGCGGACCGGTCCGCCGGTACACCATGCCGCCCCAGGAGCTGATCATTCCACACCGGATTGACCGCTTGTTTGATCAGGTCTGCGCGTACGCCGTCGATGACATCGGTCGATTCGCCCAGTACGGCAATGGCCGCCAGGGACACATCTTCATCAGCCTTTTCCTGCAAGGTCCGGGAGAGGTGGCTCATCTCCTCCAACGCAATGCCAAGGCGGACCGCTTCGTCGACCTGCTCCTGAATCTGCCTGCCTTGCTGAAACGACCGCTCTTGCGCCAGTTTGAGTACCACATGCTCGACGCGGAATGCGACCAGGGTCACCGATATACTGACGAGCGCCACCACGAATACGCACAGTATTGCGAATACCCTGAATCCGATCCGGCTCTTCGCTCCGGCTTGCGCGCGGTCTGCAGGAATCGAAATAGGATGTTTCATGAAATGCTTTCGTGGAGATTCCCGGTTCGGCAGCTTTGGTTCGCCTGCCGGTGCAGGACGTGAAATCGCGAAACTTGTTGAGGCACGGGCCGATTAAATTGCACAGAACGTTACTATAAAGCAAGTCGCAGTCAACATGCCTAAATCAGGGTGCGATGGAGCTGAAATTCCGTGATGCGTTGCATCCATTTCCCAATAACGCCCAACCTTCGCAACTGATCCGCTATATGCACTGCTATCATTCCACCGGCAAAAGAAGAGCGACCTTGTTCAACTGTCAATCGCCATGGCAGTTGACTTACTGACATCATCCAAGAGACATGTCGTCATGTCATGAGCTTGAAATATAAATCATGTAATTTGCAGCGCCACCATTAGAACGAGATGACTTTAAACATTAAGGTCGCACAATTCGCTTCAAATGCCGCATCAGGGATTCGGGATTAATAAAATACTATGTACGAGCTTCTTCCTCTCATACCTGTCACAGTCGTAGCGGCAGTGTCGTTATTCGCGTTGCGGGAATCTCTCGAATGGCTAAGGCGATACAGAGGTGAAGAGAGAAAAAAGCAGGCCTTGCGTATTCTTCTGGCCCGGGAATGCGAACTGAATTATTGGACTATCAAGTCGATCCGGCATATCGTCGAAACGATTCGCGAGGAATCCGCCGCAAATCCGCAAACCACCTTCTCATTCATTTTTCCAAAATCGGGTAAAACTCTTTTTCGGGTGAAGGAACCTGGAATGGAAATCACCGTCGGCTCGTCTCTTGGCAATATTCATCGCGACGTCATGAGCAAAAACTTGCTCGATGTGGCGCAGCTGGACAAGCGGCTTTTTGAGGTTCTTCAACCGGCATACGACGCTGTAAGCGACCTGGAGAACGTCCGAAGCGATCTGCTTTACTACGTGACGTCCGAAGACGATCAGGAAGCCGATCTGCTCATGGAATTTGTAGAAAATTTTGCAATCTCCGAGCTGGAGCGCATTCATGCAGTTTTCAACGCTTTGTATCTTGAATGCTGTGGAAATGCATTAACGAAAAGCCGTATCAGGTGATATCCATTCTATTGGATAGAGCGTTCTGCTGACTCATGCTGCCGTTCTCGTCCGTTTTACTAAAATTGGTTCCGGAATTTTCGCAAAGTTGGTCCCGCCCTGCCTTTGCCAGGCACCAAGGTGTGGCGAACGCAAGCAACTGCCATTCAATACGCCTGTTTGGGTGCCAGAAGCCGACTAACTCTTTCGCTTTCGACGCAACAGCGCCACAGCAGCGTTCTCCTCGAACTGGCTTGCCTCTTCGATATAGCCCTGCACGGTTCCATCGTGGCGCCACCCGCCCTGGCGCTTGATGTCTCGAGGATTGGCACTGGCACGATACGCACTGGTCGCCATGCCGCGGCGCAGGCTGTGACTCGATAGCATCGGGACATAATCCAGCCCGGCAAGCTTGGCACCTCGTTCAAGGATCTCATTGACGCTGCCCGGATGCAGCCCAACGGCGCCCACCATGCCCGACTTGCTGATCGGGCGGAAGAGTGGTCCGGATTCGATACCGGCCTTCTGCAGCCATGTCTTGAGCGCCTTTACCGGGCAAATCGACTCATCACCGAACGGAATCGCTTTATCGATCCCCTTCCCTTCCTGGTCCGTCTTCGAGCGCGGTAAGGTAATGACGAGGCCGTCCCGGTCCCACACCAGGTTTTCCACCTTGAGCTGCACCAGTTCGCTGCGACGGTAGCACCAAAGTAACCGACTTGCAGCAGAGCGTTATCGCGAACCGCACTCAGGGTTATCTGATTCGTCAGGGCCGCGACGATCAATTCNACCAAAGTAACCGACTTGCAGCAGAGCGTTATCGCGAACCGCACTCAGGGTTATCTGATTCGTCAGGGCCGCGACGATCAATTCCAGGTCTTCGACCGGCAATGCCTTGGCCTTTTTCTTGGGTTTGCCGTACGTCCGCAGGATGTTGAAGATAAGCATATGGAAAACGCAAGACAGCTGTGGAAAATGTACGCACCATGGCTGAAGAAGGCGGGGTGAAGTGCAAGAGCTTGGTCTCGATGTCGGCGCTACCGGGTAAAGAAATCCTTGGCACCGTCGAGAAGGAAACCTGCGACCTTATCCTCATGACCACTCGAGGAAACATAGGAGTCATCGGCACTATTTTCAGCGAAAGTACCACTCAAGAAGTTTTGCAGAAAGCATCTGTATCGGTACTGGTCATTCCATGATTCCAAGTCGAATCTATGACAGACCAATACGTTGTTATCAGTGGCATTGGACACCCCACCGCGCGCATGTTTGTGGCTCGAGGATATCGTGTGGATTTGCCGACCAAGAACTAATCCATTACGTATATTTCCAATACAGGACGCATCATTCTCCCAGCAAGTACGCGTCGCTTCGAATCTTAAATCTGTTTATTAGACAATTTGATTACCGAAATCAAAACTAACTAACAAATGGACTCTCCACCATGCGTAAATATTCGATGAGGTGTTCCCGGCCACCAGAACACAGCGCTGCTGATTCCACAAGATGCGGCAATGTTTTGAATACCTTGCCAGCATCAGAGATGTTGCCATGGCACCGTTCAACCGCTTTATTGCCACCTATGAAGCGAAAAATCCAAAAGTGACCACCGAGCTCGTTCAGCACAAAGTCAGCCAATTCGGGTTCAGTGACTTCCCAGCCGATCATTGGCAGCATGTACGCACCACCAACTCGATTGAGCCAACATTTGCGACAGTGCGGCACCGAACCACGCGCCCGAGCAACTGCCTGTCACGGGCAACATTCCTGGGACTGTTGATTCGGCTCGAACAATAGTTCATTTTCGGGCCGCTGTTCTCACCCTCTACCGATGGGAGAGGGCCGGGATGAGGGAATCCGGCCGAATATATTTTCGAGCCACATCTATGGCATTCAAGCAGATTGAGGAAGCGGAAAAATTATGGCGCAGGATTCCTGGCACTGACGAGATTGGACCGCTGCTTGACGGTCTGCCGTTTAAAGATGAAACTCAGATGCAAGACCATCCACCGGAACAACAGAAACTCGCCGCCTGAATAACCTACGCTTCAGACGCTTTGTATATCAGTCTTGATGTTTTCTTAACCAGCTTTTCATGTTCCCCTAATTGCTTATCAGGTTCATCGAGGTGCTGTGGGAGTCACGCGCCAGATGGTGTTCGCGAGATCATCAGCAACAATTAATGCCCCGCGTGGATCTACTGTTACGCCAACTGGTCGGCCGCGGGCTTTACCGTCTGCACCCAGAAAGCCCGTTACAAAGTCTATCGGTGGCCCGTCAGGGCGACCGTCGCGAAAGGATACGAACACCACTTTGTAGCCGACGGGATTATTGCGATTCCAACTGCCATGCTCGCCGATGAACACGCCTTCTGAGAATTTCGCACCCATAGAAACTTCCGAGAAGTCAAGCCCGAGCGCGGCAACGTGCGATCCCAAAGCGTAATCTGGTTTGATTGCTGAAGCCACCTTCTGTGGGTCTTGCGGACGCACACGGTCGTCAACATGCTGGCCCCAATAACTGTAGGGCCAGCCATAGAAAGCGCCTTCCCGAACTGCCGTCAAATAGTCCGGCACGAGGTTCGGGCCGATTTCGTCACGTTCGTTTACCACCGCCCACAACTGACCTGATCCCGGTTGGATAGTAAGCGCAGTAGGATTACGTAACCCAGTAGCGTAAGGCCGGTGTGCTCCTGTTTCGGCATTCACTTCCCAGATCATCGCGCGGTCGACTTCTGCCAACATGCCGCGCTCAGTGATGTTGCTGTTAGAGCCAATACCAACGTATAAGAAACGTCCGTCCGGACTCGCTGCCAGCGCTTTGGTCCAGTGATGGTTGATCATCGACGGCAGATCGGTGATCTTGACCGGTGGCTCGCTGGCCTGAGTCTGGCCCTCACGGTAATTGAAGCGCACCAGCGCGTCCTGATTCGCGACATAGAGTTTGTTTTCGACCAGCGCGAGTCCGTAGGGCGCATTGAGCTTATCGGCAAAAATCGTACGCATTTCATAAACGCCGTCACCATCGGCATCCCGCAACAAGGTCAACCGGTCGCCCCCCTTGACGGAAGTCGTTCCCTTTGCCTTGATGTATCCGGCAATCAAGTCCTTTGGCTTCATCGGCGACACATTGCCGCCTTTGCCTTCGGAAATCAGGATGTCACCATTGGGAAGAACCAGGGTCTGGCGCGGGACCTTAAGGTCAGTGGCGATAGCCGAAATTGTGTAACCTTGGGGCACTATCGGCTTATGATCGCCCCAAGGTGCCGGCTCTGCAATGGTCATCGCGGGCAGTAGTCCGCGGCTCGGCTCGGGGAGCGTCGGCTCGGGACCAGCCTGATCCGGCGCTGGGTCGTCGCTGCCACATGCGCTCAAAAACACTACGAAGATGAGGAACGCAAATGTGTGCAAACGGGGGCTTGTATTCAGATATGGATGTTTCACCTTCCACCTCTTATCCCGAACTTGGCGAAACCGATCCAGGTTGAAGCGCAAGCGAGCAGGAAAACAACTACTGAAAGAATAAGGCCCATGGGCATGGCTGCCCACGCGTCCCTGGCGTGAGTTAGCGCATTGAAAAAGCCGACACCCCACGTCGCAAGCAGAAGGAGAGTATATAAGATGGAGTGCATACCGCGACCATCGGCGCGGAATAGGTTAATGATTGACCACAGCAACGCAAAACCACCAAAGATAAGGCCGCCCGCGATTAGCCAGGAAGCAAAGTTACTCCACTGCACCTGGTAACTGGAAGAGTATGCAAGGTCGCTCAACAATCCCCCCAGAAACAGAGGAATAGTGCCCGATAGAAAAATCCCGTGAACGGGGTGTAGCCCTCTTCTCTCCATTCGCTTATTCTCGGAAATCACGGCGTTCCTCCTCATTGCAAATAAGGGACTCACCCAGGTGAAAATTATGTAACTTAAGCTTTTGCAAAGGTTTTTGCACAATGAGACTGTCGTCGAGCAGATAAGGTTCTGCGCTGCTCAACCGGGCGCACAGCGCCCGTTCAATGCACCAAGGACGAAGTTGGTTTGTATTGAACCGCTGGTTCGCGAGCCGACGATCCAGCGGGCAAATACATCAATCACGCAGGTTACGTGCACGACGCCTTGCCAGGTCAAGACGCACGTGAAGTTACACAGTGACAGTTTGTTGGGCCGATCTACCCGAAACTGCCGGTGGCCCCGATCCAGTGGACAAGACACTTTCCTATCACCCTATATCGTAAGAGCCGGCTTGCCTTATACCGCACTGCGCAAGACCGGCCGACGCGTGAGCCGTTCAACCGTACCGTGGGCCACCGTAATGCCTTCACACCGGAGCTGCCCAGACCTTGTCTGTTCATAGTCCCGCAGGTTGCCATGTCACACCCGCCAAATGTAGTGAATCAGCATCACGTCACGGCGTCCGGTCTTCCCACGCAACGCCAGGTGGCGGGTTCGCGCTGCTTGGCGAACATAGGCCGACGGGGCAACTGCAGTATGGGCAGAGCAATGCGGTCGGTGAGGATCGACCTTGAATGCCTCCCGGTACTGGTCGATGATAGCTCTCACGACTTGAATTGGCGGTCTAGCGCCGCCTGGGCGAAAAATTTGGTAGCCAGCTTCAGGACCCCAATGGCCTAGCGCAGCTCCCGTACTTCCCGCTCCAGATCCTTAAACCCATTCTGGCCGGTCGTCGTCATACCCGGACGCTGGCCGTGATCACGTTTATGCTGGCTAACCTACGCCGCAGTGCTTCGACAATGCGCCCAGCAATGGACTGGATGCATGCCCGTTGCGATGAAGGTACATCTTTGTTCTCGAAAACCATTCGCACTGCGCCCTTGATGTCTTTAGGGGAACACCTGATCGTTTGCTCCTTTATAGACCCATTATCTCGAACGTAGCATTTTTCTTTTTCAGAGCAATTCAGCTCCTGTTTCTAGTCATAGTTTTAGTAAAAGTATTTCGTAAGAGGGATTCTACAAAGTAACAGAGATGGGAACATTTAGGCCAATATATAGTCAAGATGATATAGAAGTCAGATTCGAGCAGCACGTTACCAGACCAAGGTAACTCGTTCTTAAATAGCAGAGGCCGGCCCAGTTTTAAAAGTTTGATATAGCCAGCTCTAAGATCGGGAGGAAGCGTAACAAGGTGCCACTGGATGAATCATTTGTCGCAAGGATAGGTTCCGTGGTTACTTACCGAAGAACGGGAACGCCGACGACTTTCTTTCGGCCCGTACCTTTTCTCTTGAATGAGCAAGTTTAAAACTCCGCGCTCTATCAGGAAAGAAATAGGAAAACGTGCAAATGCTCAATACACCGCCTGCGAGATATATAGGCCCTTGATTTTCTTAAACTATATTTAAAAGGAAACAATGATGACTAAGAAATGTACTCTCAATCGTATGCTGAGCATCGCGACACTGGCAATGATGTTCGGTGCCGCAACTGCCCACGCTCAGTCAAGCGGGAGCACCAGTAGCGGGAAGATGGGTGAAGCTGGAGCCAATACAACAGATGCATCTGGCAAAACGCAGGCAAATCGCGAAGGCCGCATGAGTCCGACCGGACAGAACGCCACCACTAGCGTCAGCCCACCCGCGGAAAAATCGTCCAGCACGTCCAGCGGATCTGGTGGATCTAGTGGCAGCACAGGTTCCGGGAAGATGGGTGAAGCTGGAGCCAATACAACAGATGCATCTGGCAAAACGCAGGCAAATCGCGAAGGCCGCATGAGTCCGACCGGACAGAACGCCACCACTAGCGTCAGCCCACCAGCGGAAAAATCTTCCAGCACGTCCAGCGGATCTGGTGGATCTGGTGGATCTAGTGGCAGCACAGGTTCAGGGAAGATGGGTGAGGCTGGGGCCAATACAACAGATGCATCTGGCAAAACGCAGGCAAATCGCGAAGGCCGCATGAGTCCGACCGGACAGAACGCCACCACTAGCGTCTGCCCACCCGCGGAAAAATCTACCAGCACGTCCAGCGGATCTGGTGGATCTAGTGGCAGCACAGGTTCAGGGAAGATGGGTGAGGCTGGGGCCAATACAACAGATGCATCTGGCAAAACGCAGGCAAATCGCGAAGGCCGCATGAGTCCGACCGGACAGAACGCCACCACCAGCACCAAACCTAACAGCACATCAAGCAGCAAGTAAGATACTGCGGCGTTTCGATGAATAGGCACAGCGCATCGTCGATCACAGCGATGCGCTGTTCAGGTACGACGACTTGTTTTCACAAGACTTGAGTTACAGCGAGCCATATTCGGCGTTGTGCGCAAAGGCTACCTGCCCATACGTGATATTGTCACTGCCGCAGCACCTGTAACAGTCAAAGTGCCTAAGATACGCGATCGGTCCAGCACTAGAGCGGTTTCGCCCTGACCGGCTTTAGCGAGGCCGAAGCGGAGTGCTTCTAGGTCAAGGCGTGGCGACGCGACATGGCGGGCTCGGCGCCCCCGGGCCATTGCAAGAAGGCTTCGGCGGGCTCACGCAACGCGGTACCAGAGGCAAATTTCGCGGGATCGGCAAGCAGGTCGGGACGGAACCGCTCTGGTAGTCAATCACTCTTCGATTTTCGGATAAAGGTACTTTAGTCTAATGCGCGCATCGGCCGTGCGAAATTGCCAGTCGATACCCGTTTGCCGGTTATTGCGTGTCTCGGCCCAGTTCTCGGCAAGTTCGGCTACGCGCTCCTGCGCACCGATGCGCTGGTCCGGGCATTGACGTTTCAGTACGCTCAACTCCGGCTCGGCCATATTTAACCAGCCGCCATGCTTAGAGGCGTATGCACCAATTCCAGTTTGCGCGCCAGTCGCAGCGCCTCTTTCGGTGCAAATGCCTCGTACAGAGATGCCAACCGGCGGGTATTAAGGTTGTCGCATACCAGCGTGATCCGCTTGGCCTGCCTATAGCAGGGCGCATCTACCACTTCCTTGACGTGCTGTGCCCGCGGTAGCGCGTTTCGTACGCGCCTGGCGTACACTTCCAGCACCTGCTCCATTTAACAGGAAACTCGGCATCCTGTGCCGGCGGGATGCACCATTGCTCTTTCAGCCACGGTTTGAAATCTATTTTTCAAGGGTGCGACGCACGGTGTCGCGTGAAATTGCCTCGACAATACGCGCATCCGCCCAGTTCGGTCCGTCGTTGCTTTGGTCCATCTTGAGTAAGACATGCACCAGCCTGATCTTCCATACCGCCTATTTGCCTGTGCATACCATTGTTCCATCCATGTCCGCTCTTGCGCAGAGAGTTGCAGCACATATTTCCGGTTCATCACAGCCTCCTGCTGGAGCAATCCCCTTGGACCGCTTTAAAACCGAAAAGTGGGCCGTGCCAGGCTTCTAGACTTATTCATTGCTTGCATTGAATTCCTTGAACAGGTGCCATGCCATCATCAAGATCCAGCGCTGCATGGGCCGGTTACATAACAACCATATCAGGTTGCCTTGCCCGCGTTCGCGTTCCGGCCGTATGACCATATCGCAAGGTCTTTGGCACTATTCCTGCAAATCAGATTCCAATGCTGGCATGCCTTCGGCAGCCAAGCTTTTTCGAACCGGACCTTCGCCAATTTTGCGGTAGTAAGGTGGCCGCTACCGGCATGCTGCCCTAGAGTCCTCATGAAATACCGTACGTTATGACGATGAATGACGATGAATGATGATGCCATTTGAAGCGCGAAAACAGCTTATTTCCCGAATCCTGGAAACCCGCAAAAGTCCAAGCGACGAAGCGGCGACTGTTATTGAACAGTCAATGTGGTTGTGGCATCAGATGGCACAACAGATTACACCGTTGATTGGCGAGACAGGCTTTCAAGCCCTTTATGGGCATGCCGCGCATTACACGCTGCCCCATTGTCCAGGCTTTTCAATGCTCAGAACAGCAGCAAGGGGCGACGATTTCTTTCAGATACTGCGAGAAGATTTAGTTGCAATGGAGCAAGGTATCGCTGAGCGCTGCAATACTATTCTGATCACGAAATTTGCCGACTTGGTATCGGCGATGATCGGTGAAACCTTAATGGATCAGATTCTGCAATCTGTGTGGGATACGCAGTTAAGCCAGAGGGATGTTAAAAGCTTTGGGGATGACTATTAAATTCATCTACAACGGGTCTGCTGAAAAAAATCAACTCGTGCCGAAAAACAAATCTAATTGCGTTACATCAGCACCGAAAAGTGTATCGGGCTGACAATTTGTATCAAATTGTTACCACACCGGTGAACGCCATGATGCCTACGCTGTACTTCCACGTAAAGCGGTTCGTCTGGGTGCTGCTAGTCACGTCGACTCTGGCGGCACCTGTCACGGCGGCATCAGCAGGCGCGGTCCCATCGGCCACGTTTCATGAGGGTTCAGTCGCAAACTCGGGCAACTCACGAACTATTGCCGAACGCGGCGCAAAGCTTTTACCGTGGCTGCCATTGATCTGGATTGGTGCCGTAGTCGGTATAGCCGGCATCGGAATCGCAAGAGTAGTGATCAAGCTACGCCGGAAACTGCGCCTGTCCAGGAAATCCGCTGTTGACCTCCGCTCGCGTCGCACTTCGCCGCGTCATCCTGCCCCATCGAACAAATTCCCCACGTCCCAGGACTCGGCTCGACCGGTGCAACACACAACCGGGTACCCCAGAGACGCAACGCTGTTTCCTATTCCTTTCTCCACGCAAGTTCTGCCGGCACACGACACCGGGGCACGTCCCACAAGCGTTTCCCGGTCACGCGCAGCTCACCCAGGCCCTTACAGCTACGTCGGGGCTATCCCGTATGTCCATCATGACCAGACAGACTCGGGCGATGCGGCGGACGATGCAATGCGCGGTGCCCTTTTTGTCGAGGATGTCACCGACCCGCTTGATCTCATCGAGATGTGGGTAACACTGGACCAACCCAAGATCGCGCTGGATTACATCAGGAACGAGTTGTCCACGAAGTTTCCCGACTCCCCGCTCATCCACCTCGGCATGCTGGAAGTGTTCAGACGACTATCGAATCCGCAACGCTACTCCGAGACCGCTCGCGTTCTTAAATCCCGCTACAACATCAAAGTGCCCGGCACGCTTGACAGTCCAGAACATGATTCGGTGATCGGGCTGCATCGCCTGCCCCATGTCAAGGCAACGCTGATCGACTTATGGGAGAGCGATCGGGTTGTGCCATACATCGACACGCTTATTTGCGATAACCGGAATGGAACCCGCATGGGTCTGAATATCGTGGCGTTTAAAGACGTTGTGCGCTTGTCCCACCTCGCGAGGTTGTCAAACAGCTCATTACGCAACACGGGCCCCGGTGAAAACAGGGCCTACCAGATACTGTTTACGATGACGCAACCCGGTTTTCGGAAGGCTTTCAGCGCTTTCACACCGACAGAACCCGTTTCAAAATCGGTCCCGACTGGCACCCTGACTTCTCGGATCCGTACGCGTCCACGCTACATCACCCCTTCCTATGAGCGTAGCATCCGCCAAGACCTAGGAGCTGGAGCGGCGCAAGCACACGCCGGGTTGCCGGAACGCCGATAATTCGCGGCCGCAGGCTCTTCATTGGCAGCCGCTCCTGAATGAACGCCTGGAGTTACGGCTGGCAGCATGATGCTTGACCCAGTCCTTCGGCATACCTCGACCAGTCGCGAGCGATTCTGAGGTCTGCAAGCCCGGTTGCAGGCGTCGCCGCATTGAAATCTGACGCGCCCCTTCCCCGCCCAGCGCAACCTGTCCGTGTCTAAGCGTAGATATGCACAGCAAGTTCTCAGGCAACTATGTCATGCTCTATTCCTGCGCATCATCCGGTTGATAGTGCTAATGCCGGGATTGATGAGCACGTGCCACCTCGTCGCGGCTAGATTCGGGCATGTTGCCTAAAGCAGCTTCGAACATCGATGCCACGGCCTCATGTATGTCGGGTCGCATGTGCCGCTCCCTGACCTCTCTCTCGACCTGCCGTCGGATATCGGCAAACAGCACGGTGCCGAAAGTAGGATAGCGGCTTGGCAGTGATGCGAGAAATCCTTGTACAGCTTCGGCGCGTTGCTTACGATGCGCTTCGCGCCGCGATTCGAATATCGCCGCGTCCTGTTCATTAAGGATGGTGAAGTGGCCTTGCTTGTCGCGCTCGATCTCGGCCGCAACGATTTCTGCGCATCTGGATGCGATCCGCAGAGATAGTCTGGACTTGAATTCCGAGGCCGATTCAGCGCTCGTCCGCAGAAGCGAAAGAACCTCACTTTCCGAATCTTCCTCAAGCCCCGTCAGCAGGCTGGCAGCGCGTTCGCTCGCATCCTGTTCCAGGCCTGCTGTGAGCACGTCAGCGGCACACCCCGCTCCATAAGCCTGAAGGGCAGCCACGGCGGCCCTTTGCTCCGGCGGAACCGATTCGTTCCTCGCTCTGCGAATTCCGGCAAGCGCCGAGTCCGGCGCGGAGGCATCGGACACGACAGCCGTCATCACCGAGGCAAGCTCATCTGCCACGGCGGCCTGGTCGATCGATTGCAAGACAGGTTCGAGTTTCGAGTTCATAAGGTCCCGTGTGAAGGAGCCGGCGCATTCTGCCGGTGCTTTGTTGACAGACCGTGAATCGATTGGTTCGGGCGTAAGCGGTTTCTCCAAACATGCGTTTCAGTCGAGGTCGGCCCTGAGGCTAATAGGAATTGGAAATTGCAAATGGAAGGAGTTTGTCCAATGTCATTGTCGACTCATTCAATTTCGATAATATCTTGGCATTCGAGCTTTTCCGAGTGAGCGTATGCTCAAGAGAATGAGCAGTTTGTACCGGGGCCGGCGGTATGCAAACATTCCGGCACCAAAGTTTCATGTTGCTCGCATAGGAATCTACCGGACACCACCGGAACCAGCGGGCGGCGATCATTTCAGCACTAATTTGAAACCCGCCCGTGGCGGAGGGTTTTTGTCCCACATTGCACTCGAACGGCCAACCTCAAACCGTGTACGCGACGCCAAGCCCAGGGTTTGACGTGGCTGTCGTGATTTTCCACACTGCGCGGACAGACGTTGGCCGCGCTGCCCGGGGGGCACATCCGGCCACACCTGCAATTCCGGCATAGCAGAGTTACCCGCGTTTCTCAGGACAATGAAGTCAATGCAGGCGCAATGACATTTAAAGACCGCACTTACGTGTCCGGGACGGCAGTTTCGATTACCTTCAGCAACTTTCTGGCACGGGGTAGACAGGCCAAATTCATTCGCCCGAAAAAGGCTGATTAAATTAATTTTCCCATGTGCCATATGAATTTGTATCAGCATGTTAGATCCTGCACCAATCGCTAGTCTCCGAGTGGACTTCGCCCTACACTGAACTGGCAGTACCCAAAGGTTGAGTTAGTCTTGGCCGCAACCACGCGGTTGCGGCCTTTTTCATTGCTACTGAGAATAAGCCTGCATGCACATGCGCAGTGAAGCACTAACTTATCAAAAGTGTGCGTGGAATTCGGAATAGAGGCATTGAGGGCCAGATAATAAGAGCCGGGAACATGCAAACCCTCATCTGGCGCGTCACGTCATGCCGTCAGCTTTGGAAGGCGTACGGTGAAGGTCGTTCCGGTCTTTTCCGTCGAACTTACTTCGATGACGCCTTTATGAGCCATGACGATTTCGCGAACGATATATAAACCGAGCCCCAGGTTTTTACGGTTGGATGAATGCACTTCACCGCTGATACCCCTCTGCATCGGATCGAAGAGTTTCTTTTGCATCGCCGCAGGGATCGGCGGTCCGTCATTATGCACCGACAAGACGACCTCTCCGTCCGTTGCCGAGGTGACTACGGACACAGCGGTATTTTCCCCATATTGAATCGCATTGCCGATCAAATTCTGGTACACCTGTCCGATTCTGGAACCGTCCCACCGCCCTCTTGCATCTCCGTGCACTTCGGTACGGATGGTGGTTCCAGGGTTCGATATCCGAAATTCATCGGCAATATGTTCGGACACGGCGGCGAGATCGACATCGCTCGGATGAATGGGGAGGCCGAGACCACTGCGGCTGCGCACAAAGTCTAGCAAGTTATCAATGATCTCTTGCATGCGTACTGCGCTGGTGAACATGCGCGAGCCGAGTTGAATCAGTTTGCTGTCAGCATCGTCCAGCCGCATCAGGTAAGTCGCACCGAGGTTGATGGCTGACAGCGGCGTGCGCAAGTCGTGACCGATGATCCCCAGGAAAATGTCCTGGGACTGTCCCTGTGCCTCGGTGTACCGTGCAACGGATTCTGCCAATGCCTGGTCAATCGCTTCATTGAATCTCGACATGTCCTCGACTTCGAACCACGTTGCTGTTTTCTCGCGCCGCGACCATAGCCCAAGTACGCTGGCCCTCAATGCGCGAAATTCCGATAACAGCTGGTCGATTGTAAAGCCTGAGAGAACGCGAGTATCGGCATGGATTTGGGCAGGCGTATTGCCGTCGGAATCCAGATTTCGCTTGTAGTCTGGCGATGCAAGTTCCGCCGAGATGTCCTCCAGGATTTCCTTTGCGTGATCACGGAGTTCAACGACTCCCATCGATCGATGGGATGGCTGGATGTTTCGAGCGAAGTCTTCCCACTCCTGCAGGATAGCCTCCATATTGACCAAAATAAACTCCGATAATCGCATTCACGCCTTTCCGCTCGCTGCTTGCGCTATGTCTAGCACTGACAGCTCTTCCCGTTCCAAGATTTTTGGAAATGCAATGTATCCAGAATGAACGCGGCAGTCTGTACAAATTTATACCTTGCAGGGCTTGCTGCTTTATCGTTAACGTGATCGGTTACGGAGAAAGAATGACGGGCGTTCCCGCAACACCAGCAGAATGCAGCAACCACATTTTGGCGAGCCTCCCGGAAGCCGAATACCATGCGCTCAGACCGGCACTTGAGTATTTCCCTACTCCAATGCGAACCGTGCTGTTCGAACGTGACAAAGACATTCAGTATGTCTACTTTCCTTTGTCCGGCTGTCATTCGGTGCTGGCGATCATGCGAGACGGCGCGGCGGTGGAAGTCGGCACCATCGGAAACGAGGGCATGTCGACCGTTGATGTGCTGACCGGTAGCACGGTCGCGACCGAAACAACGATATGCCAAATTTCAGGAGATAGCCTCCGGCTGCGCAGGGAAAATTTTAATCAGGCACTTGAGCGCAATAGCGAATTGCGTCGGCTAGTCTATCGCTTCTTCCAGGCCTACTTAAGTCAGGTATCGCAGTCTGTCGCCTGCAACCGCCTGCACAGCACTGAAAACCGGTTCGCACGATGGATTCTGATCAGCCATGACAGGATTCAAGGCGATGAATTCCAGCTGACCCAGGAGTTCCTCGCCGATATGCTCGGCGTCCATCGGCCGGCAGTGTCGTTGATTGCCCGTCGATTTCAACAAGCAGGTTTGCTTGATTACCGTCGCGGCACTATAAAAATTCTGGACCGTGCCGGCCTGGAGGAAACCGTTTGCGAATGCTATGCCGTCGTAAGAAGACAGTTTGCCCGGGCATTAGGGACACCCGTAGGATAGGAAAGGCGGTACTGACGGCGATGGACTTACCACGCAGCCCTCTGGCTAGCTGTGCGCACATTTTCAGTGCGACTCCGGGCACACTGCAGCCAATCAGGCGCACCGATGCAATGGTCGCGCGGCGGCGTGCAGTTCAGCGTTTTGCAGGCCAGCCATAGTGGAACAAGCCGCAGGCTGGGCCGTTGTAATTTGACTGCCAGTGAAAGCTCGAAAACTTGGCACAGCAGGCTTCAAAATGACCAGGAAGCTGATCACGGTAATGGCCGCAATGACAACGACGCCAGCCTGCCGCAAGAATTCAGGAACTGTTGCCGTGCTTTCAAACTCGATTCGACGCAGTGCGCCGGTAAGCACCCCGTGCAACCCGGACAAACCAGCGACGGTAATAAGCTTAATCGTAAGCCATGTATTTCCAAACCATTGTCCCTGGATGGCAATCGTTAGGCCTGTTATCCAGACCAACCCCAATGCCGGTAATGTAAAACATCTGTCCCAGCGACGGACCGTACGCAGTACCACCAGATTATTTGCCTTTGCCGCCACCGCCAGTATCAGCAATCCGCTGATAAAGCTCATGACCGACGCGACATGGATGGCTTTAATGACTTGATAGATCACTGCTCGGACTCTCTACGGGAGAGCTGCGCCGCGCTGAAGAAACCGCCGAATGGAATGACCGAGTTGATTAAAAGCCGCCATATTTCTCTCCGGTGCAAACTTCCGCTTGATGCGGCATGGATAACGATCCAGAGAAACGTCAGGAAGGCCATGCCGTGTACCGGTCCCAGAATGGATACCGGAAGGCTGTAGCCAGCCAGATGTTTCAAGGGAACTGCAATGCAAACGAGGCCGGCCAAGGTGGCCGCTTCTATTAGGCAAGCAGTTTTCAAACTCAGCATGGTAGTGGCGCGACGTTTCATTTAGACCTCCCGGATCACGAGTGCAACAATTATCAGGACATGCGAGGATGCACGCCATTGGCTAGAATGCCAATATTCGACGGATTTCAGCCAATGGTAAAAAAGGAAGCGCCGCATGCATACAATCGCCGTCCTAGCACTGCATGATGTCCTGCCCTACGATCTGGGGATTGCATGCGATGTCTTTGCCCGTGTATCGGTGCCTGGCATTGTCTGCCCGTACCAGGTCCTGGTTTGCAGTGAGCATCGAAGCGTTCGCGCCGGCTTTTTCGAAATTAAAACAGCGTACGGCCTGGAGGAAATGGACGGCGCGGATACTGTTATCGTCCCTGGCATTGCCGACGCCGACCGGCCGGTTTCCGGCAAGGTCATTTCGGCACTGCAGAAGGCCTCGGCGCGAGGCTGCCGGATTGCGTCAATTTGCAGCGGCGCTTTCATCCTGGCCGCGGCGGGCCTTCTGGATGGCAAACGCGCAACGACACATTGGCTGGGAGCGTCCGCGCTTGCGAGACTTTATCCGTTGATAGAAGTCGACCCGAACGTCTTGTTCGTCGATAACGGAAATATCCTGACCTCCGCCGGCGCTTCGGCAGGCATGGATCTGTGCCTGCACATGATCCGCAATGACTACGGCGCGGAAGTGGCTGCAAGCTCGGCGAGACTCGCCGTGACGCCGCTTGTTCGGGAAGGTGGTCAGTCACAGTATATTGCACACCCATCCGTAACGGACGAATCGCCGCTCCAAAAACTCATGCAGTGGGCTGAAAATAATCTGGCTCAGCCTTTGACTCTTGAAACCCTGGCTGAAAAAGGAGCCATGAGCACCCGAACACTGACCCGGCGCTTCCGTGAACAAACGGGGGTGTCGCCTTTGCAGTGGCTGCAAACGGCGCGGGTGAGACGCGCTCAGCGCTTGCTTGAAACTACCGCGTTTTCGATTGAGAGAATTGCCGCCGACGTCGGCTTCGGTTCGGTTACGACTTTTCGGGAACGCTTTGGCAGGATCGTCGGCGCGCCGCCTCAGCGATACCGCATCGTCTTTCAAGGAAAATCAGCAAGAGTGGATTCCTGACCATTACATGAGGTGCCGGGAATTCAGGTACGCACATCATTCATCGGTGAGGCGTGCCGTTCGTTTCCAGCCTCGACGGTCATCATATCGTCGATGAAGAAAAAACTTCCTTTTCCGTTCTGCTTCACCTGGTACATTGCCATATCCGCGCGTGAAATCAAATATGATGCCGGAACCGATGCGCCGGAATGCAGTGCAATACCAATCGACACGCCCAGGGTCTTTTCGTCTCCATTGATGTGGAACGGTTCGCACAGGGTCGCCAGACATCGCGCAGCAACAACTGCCGCCGCCGCACGCGCATCATCCAGATCCGAAAGCAATATGATGAATTCGTCACCGCCTATGCGTGCAACCGTATCACTTAGGCGTCGTCCATCGCCAAGTCGACGTGCCACTTGCTGCAGTACCATATCGCCTGCATCATGACCGTAGCAATCATTGACTGATTTAAATCCATCAAGATCGCAGAACAGTAATGCAAGCTGAGAACCGGCGCGCTCCGCTCTAGCCAATGCATCTTCCAGGCGCCCTTCGAGTCCGATACGATTGACAAGCCCTGTAAGCGAATCATGAAGCGCAAGAAAAACCAGTCGTTCTTCGCTTGCTTTGCGAGCCGCTTCTTCGTTCCGCAATTTTTCGACAAGAACATTGAATCCTCCCAGAAGCTTGCCCACTTCATCATTGCGGATAACGGGAAGTGGAGCAATTTCGGTTTTGCCGTCGGCCATCGCACGTATTGCGGCTGCCGCCTCCGAGAGCGGACGCAAGAGTCGCGGCAATGCGAATAGCAGTACCGCGAAAACAAGGGAACCCAGTATGGCGCTGGCCTTTAAGGCGAAACTGCGCAATTCATTGACGGGGCGGAAAGCTTCCTTGGTCGGCATGCGCGCGACGACGAACCAGCCAGTACTTGGAACGCTCACCATGGCCGATAGCTCTTCCACGCCCTTGGCATTGACGGTAACCCCAGTGCCGCGGAAACCAGACATCGCGCGGTCATGCAGCAGATTTATACCGGGCCGCGGCGTGGGCTTGAGCACCATGGAAGGATCACTCGAAGCGACGAACAATTTGTCGGCGGGCGAAATCAGCAGAAACCCGCCGCTATCACCCAATTTTGTTTGCTGCAACTGATCAAGAAAACCCGGTGCGTCGAGTTGTACCTCACCCGCAAGCACCGCCACGGGACTACCGGAGCCATCATGCACCGCCGCGGAAAAGAACATCACGGCATCGCCCGTCACTCGCTCACGCTCGGGCTTGCCCATGACCGGTTTCCCGCTATCCAAGGCGGCGCGAAACCAGTCTGATGTTGAGAAATCGACGCTGGCACGGTCGGGTGTCAAAGGAAATTCCGCGATTACACCTTTGCCGGAAGGAGGCAGTAGGACCAGTCCTTTGGTAAAAGCGGGATTAATGGTCTGTCGCTCCCTGATCCAGCTACTTAATTTTTCCGGTTGCGAAACAAGCTCTCGTGGCACTTCGGCAGCAAGGCGCTCAATCAGAGCGAGGCGCGTTTCAATATTGTAGTTAATGCTGCCTGCTACATAGGTCGCGATCGCGTGCTGCTGCGATGCTGCCAGGCTGCGCACCCGATCTTGAAAAAGCGGGAGCGCTATGAACTGACGTACGAAGATACCAAGTGCGATGAGGACAATCCCTAGTCCTAGCAGCCGAAATTTAATGCTGCCAAGCTTGTCCATCACCCGGGCGTATCTGCTATTCATTCGGAGTCACCTGGAAAGTAACGCAGACTGATTCTTGTGCTTTTAATACACCAATAACTTTTCCATAAAATCTACAGCATTTGCACCAATATCTATTGTTCGTTGTGCAATAAGCCGCCAACGAGGCTGCTTGTCCCACCGAAGAAATCCGCCCTGCGTCATGCATCGCGGATGCAGTCGACGCTTTAATTTGCATTAAGGAAATATTTAATTGATAAGATACCATATGTCTTCCGTCTGACATATAAGTAATTCCATGCCTGCTGCAGATAGCAAGCTTTCAAGATAGACGACGGAAATCTGGAAGGGATACTTTGATATACGTCTCGCACCTGGGGCCGCATTTGAAGCAATGAAGGTGTCTGGCTTGCTCTGCTACTTGAGGCAGCTTCTGCCTGAAATCACCGAACCAGGCTACCAATGCGGCCGTACTAAAAACAGGGCCAAGAGTGAATCTCGGCCTAGGTTTGCTGGCACCGATAGGCGTTCCGCGTCTGGTTCCAAGTCAAGACGCAAGTTCGGCCTTGCCTAACAGGACAACATGCCCAATTCGCACCCCAGGTTTTAGGCGCTCTGGTCAGGCGCGTTGGAGACGCTTCCCAGCAACAGCTTGAGCTGCCGAGCAGCGCAAAGCAGCGCTATTCGCTGGATTTTTATTGAATGCTGCAAGCAAAGCTGAGATGATATATTTTCCCGTGGGAAACATTTATGCATGGCGAAATCGCTGTGTAGCGCCCGTTTTTCGGCAGCTGCATCTTGAATCAAGACAGCTGTGACGGATTAAATACCTGGATTGGATTGCAAGATGTTGGAGAAGTCGTTACTGAAACCTGGCCAGGAACTGGAGCACGGGCGGTTCGGAACTGTTAAATACACCAAGGACTGCATGCTGCTGGAAAAGTTGAATGGAAAACCTTCCACGATCTTTGTGGAACATGAGCGTGAAGTGATCGAGGTGTTGGTGTCGCATGTGCGCATCGCGCGGCGCTTAAAGCGCCGTTCCGCTACGCAGTAGCACCGCATGTCATTTACGGCTTGCCCGTTTCCATATTTTCCGGAGCTTTCAGCGATGGTAAAACCGGAAGCCGGCGGCGCGATGGTGACCGCGGCAAATTGAATCGCAGAGCGAGCCACAGCAGTTCAAGGAGCAGGCGTCACGCGCCAGACAATGTTGCCCACATCATCCGAGACAAGCAGAGCTCCTGTACGGTCGACCGCGATGCCGATCGGACGTCCTAAGGCCTTGCCTTCGTCCGAGAGAAACCCGGTAAGCACGTCCGTGGCAGGTCCGGATGGTTTGCCATCCTTGAATGGCACATGAATGACTTTATACCCGCTGTGAGGTCTGCGATTCCATGATCCGTGCTGTGCGACGAACGCACCGCCGGTGTATTGCTGCGGCAGGAGTTTCCCCTCGTAGAAGTGTATGGCGAACGAGGCGGTATGCGCGCCCAGTGCATAGTCGGGCACAATCGCTGTCGCGACCAGGTCCGGCCGCGACGGTTTCATCCGTTCGTCTACGTTCTGTCCGAAATAACTATAAGGCCAGCCGTAGAATCCACCATCCCTTACGGTGGTCATGTAGTCCGGCACGAGGTCGCTGCCGATTTCGTCGCGCTCGTTGACCGTGGTCCAGAGCGCGCCCGTTTGCGGATGCCATGCAAGGCCGTTAGGATTGCGCAATCCTGACGCAAACAGGCGAGATGTGCCTTTGGCCGGATCGATTTCCAGGATTGCGGCACGATTCACCTCATTTTCCATGCCAAGTTCACCGACATTGCTGTTCGAACCGACGGTAACGTAGAGGCGTGAACCATCCTGGCTGGCAATGACGTTCTTGGTCCAGTGGTGATTGATTCGGCCAGCCGGCAAGTCCGCGACCTTGACACCGGGCTCCTTGATCTGCGTCGCGCCAGGCTGGTATGGAAAACGAACAAGGGCATCGGTATTGGCCACATACAATGCATTGCCCACCAGCGCCATGCCGAAAGGTGAATTCAAACCTTCGAGAAAAACGGTACGCATCTCCGGCACGCCATCGCCATCGGCATCGCGTAACAAGGTAATGCGATTTGCGCTCGGCACCCCTGCGCCTGCCCGCTTCATTACTATCTTCGAGATCCATCCGGCGACACCGGATTTCGCGCCTTTAGCGTCTGCCGGGCGGTTGGATTCGGCCACCAACACGTCACCATTGGGCAATGCGTACAGCCAGCGCGGATGATCCAGGCCACGGGCGAACGCTTTGACGGTCAGGCCCGAAGCCGACTTCGGGAGCGCGTTCTCCGGCCAACCTTGGGCCGGTGCGATGTTAACCGTCGGGATCAGGTTCCTGACAGGGGCGGGAAGTTGAGGCTCGGTCCCGATCCCCGATTCGATGGGTAGCTTTGCCGATTCCGTGCAAGCACTCAACAACAGGATTCCAGCCAACCCGGCAGGATAAAGCGCAAAATGCATGACCACTCCTAGTATCGGTGCGGGCGGCACCCCATAAAAAACTTACCCTAAAGACAAAAAATTGGCAACCGGTTGATTCATTCGCATTGCACCATTACCCGATGCTGGTGATCCAAGCAAACAACTCTTCCTTTTTTAGGCCTGTGCGCATCTTGTCAAGGAGCCGATGAAGGTGGTCTGGTCTCGGATTGCCTGTTGCGGTGCTTGACCACTCGGTTTTCTTGCCGACACTAGAAAAGTGCGCTTACGTCCACTGCTCGGCCTCGACACGTTATACGGCGATGGCTCGCAAGACTCGCCGCAACTGTAGATTGTCGGCCGATGACCGATTTTCTGCGATTTGCCGGCGTCGTGAATCCGGTCTGAGCGAAGTGACGACAGTACCGCCGCCTTCCGCCATGTCCAATATCTTGATGAAAATATGTGCGAAGTATTTTCCATTTCGATAAAAAGCGTCTTTTAAGATACATGGACGCGGGCTTGGATTCTTAACAATTATCTGAAAATTGTTAATGAGTTTGAAAAACACCGGCACCGCATCTGCGGTGCCGGTGCATAATGCTGTGGTTTTTTCGCGTGAACCCGATCGAGAAATGCTACCAACTGCAATAACTTCAGCCGTTCCGCCATCACCGATTATAATTTCCGTTCGGTAGAAAAACGACCGTGGCGCCGTTGCCCACGCGTTGCCAATACCGCATGCCACTTGCCAGTGCCTTGCGTTACCGCGGCCGGCAGGCCCCTATTCCTTTTTCATTTTTTTGCATGCTAAAGCTTACTGTTTCCATCACCGCCCGCGCCCTCATCTCGAGTGCCATTCTGGCAGGAGCCTTACCTGCCGCCGCACAAACCGTTCCAGCGCCCGCCGCGGCAGCGCGAAGCTGGACTGTCCTCGACGCCAATACCGGCCAGATGCTGGCTTCCCATGAAGCCGGCATGCGCATCATCCCCGCCTCACTAACCAAGGTGATGACCGCATACCTGGTATTCGAGGCGGTGCGCGACAAGCGTCTGCAATGGGACCAGATGGTCAATGTATCACTCAATGCTTATCGGGTTGACAAATCATCTTCCAAGATGTTCATCGACCCGAAAGTGCCGGTGTCGATCAAGGATCTGACGTATGGGTTGATTATCCAGTCCGGCAATGACGCAGCAGTCCAGCTTGCCGAAGCGGTCGCCGGCAGTGAAGAGACATTCGCGGCGATGATGAATAAGAAAGCGCAGGAACTCGGCATGAAAGGCAGTCATTTCATGAACGCGTCCGGTTTGCCGCATCCCGAGCACTACTCGACTGCGGAAGACCTGTCTGTGCTGGCCCTGCGCCTGATTCGTGACTTCCCTGAAGATTACAAGATTTATTCGATCAAGGAATTCACTTACAACAATATCAAACAGGGTAACCGCAACCTGCTGCTGTATAGCGACTCAACCGTCGACGGCATGAAGACTGGCTATGTGAACGGTTCGGGCTACAACCTGATTGCCTCGGCCAAGCGCGGCGGCAACCAGCGGATCATCACTGTAGTAACCGGCACCACATCGCCGCGGGTGCGCGCCGACGAAAGCCTGAAACTGCTTGGATGGGCATATTCCAACTTCGAGAGTGTCAAGGTTGCCAGCAATGGCCAGCAACTCGCGACGCCCACCGTATGGAAAAGCGATCAGGATTCCTTTAAGGCCGGCTTTGGCGCCGATCGCTACGAGACTCTCCTGAAAGGTGCCGGCAGCAAGATCAAGACCGAGATTGTCTTGCAGGAGAAGCTGGCGGCTCCCATTGCCAAAGGCACCAAGGTTGGCACGGTCAAGGTAAGCTTCGACGGCAAGCCGCTGGCCGATCTGCCGCTGGTCGCTCTTGAAGATGTCAAGGAAGGCGGCTTTTTCGCGCGAATCTGGGACTCGCTGCGCATGCGGTTCGCCTAAGCGGCGGCCGGCGAACCCCGCCTTTCCTCCTGCGACGTCTTTGGTGTTCATGGATGCGTGCTCGCCAAAGACGGTCGGGTGACGGTGGGCGGTTGGTCCGGAACCACGTCCTAGCGGAAGCGGACCGCCGAACGAAAACCAATTTCCCGGTCACGTCACTTATAGCGCCCTGCTCTCCAGGGTCGTTGCAGGCGATGTTAATGCGGCTTCAATGTGGCGAAGATGAAATGGCTTGGGGACGAGCGTGAACTCGAACGGCAGGCCATTCGAAAGCAGGTAACCTTGTCCGGTTGTCAGAATGATCTTGGTGGCGGGTGATGATGCATGCACCCGTTCCGCCAACTCCGTTCCGGATAGTCCCGGAAGTACGACGTCGGTAAGCAGTACCGGATAGGACTGCGTTTCGAGGTGAACAAGCGCTTCTTCCGCGCTGCTTGCTGCGGTCGTCGAGTATCCGAGGCGGCCAAGCATCCTGTTGAGTAAATCCCGCACATCTCTATTGTCCTCCACAAGGAGGATTTTTTTCGTCTGCATAAACCGTTCAAGTCCACGACACTATTTTCACATCGATCATTTTCCTGATTGTTCCGATTCCGAACAATCAGTGCATACCGGAATTTCACCGTAAGAAAATTCTTATTGGAGTCATTTATGACTCCGCACTTCAGGCAACTTCAAGAAAAACCGGAAAGAATAATCACGAACCGCATGTCCCGACAGAACAGGACTGGGTCGACGTGGCCGCGGGGTGGCGGAGCAGACCGTAATCAACCTGCTCGATAACGCAATCAAGTACACGTCGCATGGCCGGCGAATACACATGTCGCTGCAGTTTGTTTCAGGAGATGCCGGTCTTCACTGTGAGGGACGAACGTGGCGGAAAATGGACGGTTTTTGTGTCGCCGCAGAAGAAGTGCGCGAAATCGCATTCATCGAGATCGGCTTGCCGGCAAAGAAGGACTTCGAGATTGCAGCACGGCTCAAGAACAGTTCGCTGGAAGCAGCCATATCTCTTGTGGCCTTGACTGGCTATGGCGGCGGCGGCGGCGCCAATAGATCAGCAAAGTCCAGATTCGACCGCCATCTTGTTGAACCCGTCAGGCTTGCAGGTCTGCTTTCATCCATCGTCGCCATCCGGAAGTGATTGGAGCATGTCGCACCGGTTTACTGGGGTAAACACGCTACAAAAAGCCAGGATGACCGGCACCTTCGCAGAATTGCTTTGACATTTCCCTGTGGCAACGCGAAAGTAAGCATTCCTCGTCACTGCATTGCTGTAGGTAAAAATGAATCGCTTCAATCCTTCTCGACGCCCCATCTTTGGACTTAAAGACCAGGCAGTCAAACGACGGAGTACCCTGTATTTGACAGGCAGTGCTTTACTTGCCTACATTGTTTTTTTATCTTCTTTCTAACCAAAGATTTCTGGCGGTTCGCCACGACTTTCTGTCATGGTTTGCGCAGATGCTGCCTCCTTTTCCGGATTCAGCAATTCAGCTTAAAGCGACCTGCGAAACCGGCTCTTGCCAAAGGTATGCATTGCCGAACCGGTAGTTGGCGCAATCCGCGGTCGTGCATGCATTCTTTAGTTGCTGCTAACTATGGATAGCATCATAAGAATGCCAAATCAACATCGTTATGGACCGAACGTCTCCATGCCTACGATGTTGGAAGTATGGTGATGTTATTAAGCGTTCAAGCTGATGCCAGCAGTATTCCGCTTTGCGGTTCGCGTTACGCGGAACTCCCGGTCACCGAGAAGCAGTTCCTTGATGATGCCAATGCAAATCTGGTCATCCGTCGCGTGGCCATGTCTTTTCTCATGCTCGCTCAGCAGCGAACCGATTGCAAATAATCGCTCGCCAGCGGTATGCATTGCGAGGTCCAGCGTTCGCTCCCTGGAGCCAATAGCGTCGCTGATCCAGCCGGTAAAAATTTCGTAACATCTGTCGTCAAGAGCCTTGGCCTTCTCCAGCGACTGCGCCACATCCGTATATGAAATGCCGCCGCCGTCAGCATGGCGCATTACTCTGGCAAATACGTAGGCAAAATCTTCGATCGGAAGGAAGATGGTCGCCTTCGTAATCGCGTGCGCAAGCATCATGCCATTCGTTATTGTTTCGCCATTCCAGACTCCTTCCAGTGCCAGTGCCGCGTGTGCGGGAAATATTCGCAAAAGAGACTCGACGTAAGCCCAACGCGTCTCTTCGCTAGCGCAGACCGTATTCATTTCCGTCAGCGTGACAGGTTTGCCGGCGAAGAATTTGTCTACAAGACTGACGTACTCCGTATGCGGGAATTTGCGCTGCATGTTGCGACGATACTTCCGGGTGTCCAACGCTGATGCCAATTTCTTAATTTCGATTTTGCTGAGTTCCATAACCATGCCTTGACGAGTGCTGTTAGGTTGCACGCAGGCTAAATGGTTCACCAGGGAACACGCTCAAGTACAAGCCTTCGCAAGGCAGCTTCAAGTTAAAAAATGGCCAAGCGATTCGCGTCGATGGCACGGTGATGGTTCCTCGTTGAAGGAGGCCGTGGCCAGGTTTCCTTTATTATCCAGTCAGCATCTCGCCAGCGCATTTGAGGTGAATACGATTGCAGGAATCGCTGGTGGCTAGAACATGAGTATCAGCGTAGACTCGGTTTACAGATAACTTGAATGTCCTGACAAACTGCCATGCCTATTTTTGCAATTCGAAAGTCAATGCTTCTGCCGCTGTTTTTTACTGCATCCAGCGCTCTTGCTCTCTCAATCACGGATTTATCCAATCGGGATGCCACGAGTGGATTGAAGGCTGCACTCGAAAAAGGCTCCACGGCCGCAGTCAACAAGCTGGGTGTCAATAACGGATTTCTGGGGAATGATAAAGTAAAGATCCAGCTGCCGCCGATCCTTGAGAAGGCACGGCCACTGATTAAACTGGCAGGTCGCGGCCAACAGCTTGATGAACTTGTCGTGTCCATGAATCATGCCGCTGAAGAGGCGGTTCCTCTTGCCAAGCCGCTATTGCTCAATGCAGTAAAGTCCATGACCGTGACGGATGCGAAACAAATCCTGACCGGCGGGGACACCTCGGTAACTCAATTTTTCCGGGATAAGACTTCGGCCCAGCTTGCCGGAAAATTTCTCCCGATTGTGAAAAAGGTCACTGACCAATCCGCTCTTTCAACCCAATACAATAATACGATGAACCAGGTGACTAAGCTGGGAATCGCCGGGCAGCAGGTGACTGTTGAAGATTACGTTACCCAACGTGCGCTTGACGGCTTGTTTACGATGATCGCGGAAGAGGAAAAGGCGATCCGTCAGGATCCGGTCGGAACCGGCAGCAAGATCCTCGGCAAGGTGTTCGGCGCAATACGGTAAATCTGTTTTCGATGCGCTCGGGTCGATTGCCGCCGAATTCCAGTTTTGGCAATCGACGCTGCGCAGCGACTGGCAAGCCGCCTATCGCTGCTGTCCAGGCTATCGCTTGCGATAGGGACGAACGCTGTTGGGACAGCCTTCCGAATCAAATGCACTTGCAATCTTGACCTCGACGATTCCCATCGCTGTCAATCCATCCGCAATGTCGTCGATTGCGCTCTCCATGCTTTCCGTGCGGCTGAGCAGTCTTTCCGCATAACCCAAATCTGCATTGCCGGCGCTGCGCGACAAGTTCACCCGCAGCAGCGACTCCTCATCCGAATCGACCGGCCCGATGACCGCCTCGACGTCTGTCGCACCATTCCCTTGTGTCTCGAACAGGTCGCGCACTTCGGTCAGGACGCGCAGTACGCTCAGTTCGATCAATGCCGCCTCCCGGGCGCCATGGAACAGATCCTGGTACAAGAAGTCAATCCGCACCTCGCGCCCGTCGGTGACAAGGCAGCGCTGCAGCAACGGCGTTACCTGCTGCGTCCACTTGCGGAATCGCTCCGCCCGCGCCTCGAAGTAACGATCGGCTGCCGCGGCTTTTTCCGGCACACGATAGAAAGGATCATCGGCCGGTTTCAGTGCAAAACCGACGAGGAATCGCAGCTCGACCGCCTGGTCGTCCGGCGCGAAACCCGATGGCGGCCAACCCGACAGGCTTCTCACGATCGCGTCCGCCATGGATGCCTTCTTGCGGGTCATGGCATCGGCCGCCTCTTGTACCATGGCGTTCAGGTGGCAATAGCCGATACGGTCCATTTCGTCAGGATGATACGCATGGCTGACAAGCACCACGCTTGCATGCCGGCTTTCCAGGCCATGCTCGATGAAGCTGGCTCTCAATTGTTCAAAGGCGTCGCCGTCCTGAAAGCATTGGTCAGTGTGCAGTCCTCCTTGGGTATGCACGAACATCGGCACGGCAAACGCATTGACTTCCAGTTCGGGACCCGAATCGCGACGCAGCAATATTGTCCCCGCTTGTTCCTCGACACTCTCGCGTAATACGTGGTACGCCTTGACATCCTTCTCGTAGACTGTCTCCAGCGCTTCATCGAGCGCCTGCTCGCGGGCATTCTGCAGGCATTTGCGGACGGTTTTGCGCAGGACGGCAAGGGCCTTTGTCTTGTCGTCGTTCAACGTTGCATAGAGATCAACGTCGCGGAGCTCGATCGCCAATTCGATCAGTTTGTCAGTCAACGCATCGTCGCGTTCTTCGTGTCCGTGTGCATTCTTTTCTAGCGGTGCTTTTATCGAAGCTTTTATCTTTTTCGTCATAAAGGGGAATATCCATTGGATGCCACAGGCTTTTGCTTCGCTTCCTCCTCGCATGTCGCCTGCTGGTCGATTCGAACAATGCAGGAGAGGATTTTCGCTGCGGCGTACTTTACTTAATTCATCCCCTAGTTTACAGCCTTCCTGAATCGCGGCAACGGTCGCCGAATGGAAGGTTTCCCGGCACAAGCGTTTGAGATCTGGATCAGCAGCGCCGGGTACTGGATATGCGCGTAATAAATCAGCAGACCGTCATCATCGACCAGCCCCCGGCATACATCAGCGACAGTAAAGACTGTATGTATGTACAGTATAATGATGGCAAACGGAATTTCCGCGTTGTGTTACTCGTACCTTTCCAGACCACATCCATGAAGTCCTCTCCCAACCTTCCAATTGAAGGTGCCACACTCTCTGCCCGACAACGCGCCGCATATCGTGTGATGTTTTATTCGATCAACTTGCCGCGCAGGCTCAAGCTGCAGGCCGGCATTCGAAATTCCGAACTGGCACAACTGCTCAAGACGCATGGTGCCGCGACCGCAGCCATCGTCTCCGCCTGCAATCCGGCAGGTTGCTTATTGCCGGCGTCGAAAAACAAGGCACGCCATGCCGCACTCGCTACAGCGATCAAGCAGCTCAAGCTGAAGGCACTGCCTGCCGAACGGAAGGCGGAAAGCAGTGCCGACACTGCCGAAGATGCATATCTGGTACTCGATATCAGTGGCGCGCAAGCCGAATCGCTATTAACGGAATTCGACCAGCATGCGCTCCTTTGGTGTAATCAGTCGGGTCCTCCGGAGCTGATGCTGCACCCGCTGGTACGGCAGAAAGGGCCTCGATGACCCGGGCATGGGTCCCTGTCTGACTGCTTGCTGCGGACTCATGCAAAAGACCAACTTCACCATGCGTTGCCTCCACGGGCTTCCGGAAGCATGGTCCGTCCTTCTTGCGACGCGCTATTTTCATTGACTGGATCAGCAACATTGGCTTCTCGCCGCCTTTCGGCGCTGCGGAAGCGCTGATCTGCTTTGACCTACTTCCTTTACCTGAATCAATATATCGAGCCCAATCGTTTTCCTCGGGTCCAATGACGCCATGCTTTCCATGATCAGTTTGATATTACGAATAAGTAACAAATTGTGTAAAAAAGGAATCTATTTCCTTAGATCAATGTCCTATGGGTAACAATGAATAAGCTTGGTGGAAAAGCAGCCGGTAGCTTCAGCGGCTGGTCCAACCGAAATCATGGGAGTAAATCGCAGTATGAAACTGCAATATTGGCATGCAAATTCCGGTACGATCGTGCCCCGTTCAGGACGTAAAGAGCGGGGCGATATTACCAATCAAAACCGGCTGGCCCTCATGACATTGGTGTCTGGAGTTGCCATGGCGAGCGCTCTTGCCCTTCTGATCGGCTGGTCGATGTTTCACATCATTTCCGACTTCAAAAGTGCCGCAATGCTCAAGGCTCGTAACCATGAAGTCGTCGCCACATTGAACAAGCTGCAAATCCATCTCACCAATGCGGAAAAAAGCGAACGCGGCTATATTCTTGGCGGTGAGCTCGCAGCGACGCCATATGTCGACGCAGTGGAGGAAGTACGCTGGACGACAGATCTGATCCACGCGCTTGCATCAAAAGATCCATTCCAGCGCGATAAAGCAGTACAGCTTGAACAACTCGTAGAAGCCCGGCTCGCCACGCTGCAGTTCCTTGTCGAAATGCGGGAATCAGGCAATATGCAGTCGGCGCACCTGCTGATGTCACCCGAGCAGGACAAACTCGAAACGGAGCGTATCAACAACGTGCTCAAGGAGATGGAAACCTACGAAAATACCCGCCTCGACGAAGCACTGCATGTACGTGACAATGCCTACGGCAAGATGTGGGCCATGCTCGCTGCCGTGACTTTCGCCCTGTTCGGCGGCGCAGTATGGCAGTACCGCCGGGTAAATCGCATCGTGCATCAAGCCGCGGAGTCGAACGCTGAAATGCGGCATCTCGCAAACCATGATGTGTTGACCGGCCTTCCCAATCGGCGGCTGCTTCAGGACCGGCTCGATGCCCATATCGCCAGTGCCGGCACGAATGGACTTTCACTTGCTGTCATGTACATGGATCTCGATGGCTTCAAGAAGGTGAACGACACCATCGGCCACGATGCCGGCGATGAATTGCTGCAAAGTGTTGCTAGGCGCTTGAGAGCGGCGATACGATCAAGCGACACGGTGGCGCGTATCGGCGGTGATGAATTTATCGTGGTAGTACCCGAACTGGACGGGCCGGCCATGATCGCGCAAATCGCTGGAACCTTGGTTGATGCCATCTCGAAACCATATTCGATCAAAGGCCGAACCCTCAGTGTGTCGACGAGTATCGGGATTAGCGTCTACCCTGACAACGGAATCTCATCCGGTGAACTGATGCATGTTGCGGACCAGGCATTGAACCAGGCAAAGAACAGCGGGAAGAACCGATATCGGTTCGCGCTCAATCCGGTACCCGCAACAGTCAATGCCTAGTTGGGTTGGACTCGGCCGGCTTTATCCACTATGGCGCCGCCTCGCCTACGTCGTTAATCCGGCCTTTACCGCAATGGCGATCTTGCCCTGCAAGCCGTTGCTCCTGCTTTCGAGGCGTCGATGGGCTTGTGGGATCTGCGGAAGAGAATATATTGCACCCAGATGCGGACGTAAGTGTCCCCGGTCGACCAGCGTCCTCAGTTCATCGAGCTTTCCACGGTTTTGCCTGGTAAAGACAAAATGATAGCTGGCGTTCTTGCCCCATGCCTGGATCAGGTTCTGCGGCTGCGCGATATCGACAATCGTGACCACGCGACCAAGCTGTGCAAGAACGTCCGGACTCCTCGACAGCGTATTCCCGCCGATAGTGTCAAGGATGACGTCTACACCTTGCCCACCGGTGGCTTGTGCCACCGCATCGATATAGTCCTCCCTTTCATAATCGATCACGACATCGGCTCCCATTGCCTTGACAAAGTCATGATTGGAAGATCGGGCAGTCGTTAAGACCCGTGCGCCGATCGATCTGGCAAGTTGAATCGCAACATGACCAACTCCTCCGGCTCCGCCATGGATGAGAATGGTTTCACCGACCTTCAGGCAGGCTCGAGATACCAATGCTTCCCATACGGTCCCGCCTACTAGCGTCAGGCTTGCGGCTTCGAGATGATTCAAAGTAGCAGGCTTTTTACCGACAATTGCTGCGTCGGCAACATGAAATTCGGCATAGCTGCCCGCACCGCCAAAAATCTGCGGCGTGTACCAGACTTCGTCGCCTGGTGAAAATGCGGTTACTCCAGGCCCAATTGAATCCACGACCCCGGAAACATCATGCCCGATGATCGCAGGAAGCGGCACCAGATCGGGGTAATCGCCGCGACGTATCTGGTAATCGAGCGGATTGATTGAAGTTGCATGCACCTCGACGCAGATTTGTCCTGGGCCAGGTTCCGGCTTTGCCAGGATTTCAAGTTCAAATGACTCGGGCTCGCCGAATTTTTTCAGCACCATTGCCTTCATAACATCTCCATCGATTCGTAAAAAAGGGATATCGCGAATTAACGATATTACATGTTAAATAAAAACTAAAGCTCCGTGCCAATCATGTCTGCCAACGACTTGATCGCTTTCTCATTTCGCTTATAGTATGTCCACTGCCCGATGCGCCTCGCCTCGACCAAACCAGCACGCTGCAGGGTCGCAAGATAATCCGATACCGTAGATTGGGATAGTCCGATACCTTCCTGGATACTGCTCACGCAAACGCCAACGATGTTCACATCCCCCTCATCCTGAGGCGGAAAATGCTTCGCGGGATCTTTCAATCCTTTTAATATTTGCAGGCGCGTCTTGTTGGAAAGCGCCTTGAAGATTTCGAGCAGGTCCATGTCGGCATTATATCGAAAATCCCCGATATATCAATATTGATTCGGATTTTCCGTGCCTCCCTGATTACTTCGCTGGGTTGCCTGCCGGTTCCGGTCGCGTCGGAACTTCATTTTTCCCACCGGAAGAAGCGGCATCGATCAACACCAGCTTGCCGGTCTTCGGGTCCCGAAACACCTCGCCGACGCGGTCATAGCCGCTACCCTGCTGGGTGATGCCGGCGGCGGGTTGCTCGATCTCGCGACCCTTATCCACCGGCTGCGGGACTTTCAGCGCGCTTTGCGTACCGGCCGCCAGTGCGGCCAGCAGCCCGCAGGCAAAGACAAGCATGACGTCAACCAGATTGACGAGACTTGCACGCGGATCTTCATCATGGTCGTCGAAACGGGCATCAAGCCGCGAATAAAGATGCAGGCGTTTGCGTGGCTGACGGTCGCTCATTCCATGGCCTCCAGCGCTTCTTCATACCAGCGGCGGCGCAGCTTGCCGATCACCAGTCCGCCGATGCCGGCGACGAGGCCGAGCACGGTTGCGTCGAACGCGACGGTGACGGCGCTGGCCAGTTGTGCCGGATCCCCCTTCCCCAGTGCGGCGAGTCCCGGCCCGAGCGGTATGATGGTCGCCATCAGCCCGAGCATGGGCGGAATGCGGGCAAGCAGGTCGGCGCGTTCCAGTCGATGACGAGCGATGCGCTGCACGCGATGAATATCGCCGGCGGCCTTGAGCTTGGCGATGCCGTAATAACGTTCGCCGGTTGCAATGCCGGCCTCGATCACGGCGATTGCACAAGCCAGCAACAGCGCGCCAAGCGCAGGCACGAGCAGCCAGGTGACCGCCTCATGCAGCCAGGCGAAGGACATTAGATCATTCATTCGAGACTCCTTTAGGTTGAATAGGATTGCCTGCCTCGCCACAGGCCGAAAGCAAACAGGCCGACACACGCAATGAGAACACCTAGCAGATTCACGATCCGCACGGCAGGACTGCTCGCAGGAGCCTCCTGCTCGATCAGCTCATAGTAGCGCGGGGTTTGCTGCGACACCGGGGCTTCGGAACTGGCCGGCGCCGAGGATTCGGCAGCAGCACCGGCGGCGATGTTCTTCGGCGCGGACCTGGATGAAGCGGCGGATGAAGTGGCCGGAGCCGGGGGCGTGATCAGGGATCCGGCGGCTACGGAATTTTCTCCGCGGGCATTGGCCAATGTCACGCCGAGCGCCTTGGCATCGGCGGCATCGAGCTGCGGCGCCAGCCATTGCCACATTGGATGATCCGGTGCGGTGTGGCCGCTGCCCGGCAATCCATTGCTTGCGACCAGACGTGCCAGCTCGCTTCCCATTTGCTTGATGGTCGCCGGGTCGGCCTTCCAGAAACCCTTTTCCGCTGCAACCATGAAGATGGATAGCATATGCGCCTTGACATGGGCGTTCTGACCCTGCCCCAGGAACTGCGGCAGCCCGATTTTTTTTGCGTCGTCGAAGTACACCGCCTTGACCTCGTCCCAGGCCCAGTTCTGGATCAGGTCTGGACGTGTCACCTGCCAGCCCCACAGATTCTCGAGGAATGCCGTGCCCATGGTGCGGGCACCCGCATAGCCATGGCTCATCAAGGGCTTGAGCCACGCAGGATTGAGAAAGCGTCCGCGAAGTTCACCGAGCAACGCGGTGGACAGCGGTTCGACATCGGCTCGCCCAGGTTCGGCATGCTGCAGGATCATCGCCTCGGGAGGCTTGCCGGTGCGTCCTTCCACGGCCAATGACAATCCGCCGAGATAGTCGAAGGCATCATTGTTATCAAGCAGTCCGTAGAGATTGCTGGCTCGGCCATGGTAAGTACGGGCGATGCCGACAAGTGCCGTATCGAAGGCTGCATGGCTGGCCGTGCCGTTATCGATAAGGCTGTAGCCGTGCCCCATGCGTCTGACATAGGCGCGTCCGATCTCGTTGCGTTCACGCCATGCACCCGAGCGTTCGGTCAGGCGATTGACACCGGTGCCGTAGGCGCCGGGAGCGTCGCCGAAAATGCGCAGCGCGGCGGCGCGGCCGGCTTCGGGTGCTGATTGACCGGTGTGTTCAAGGGCGGCAAACCGTTTCAGCCATTCGCGGGCGACGCGGTTTTCCTCCAGCGATTCATGGCCCCATGCAGCCGTCGGTACCGGCGCCAGCGCCGCGGCCAGCGCATCCTTGAGTTCCGGGCGCTGCTCAATCAGGCCGGCGGCCGAGGCAGCCAGCGCCAGCCGTCCCGCGCGGTCGATGAGATGAATGAGGTTGGGATAGAGGTCGCGAAACAGGCCGGAGGTCGTGACAATCACATCGCGGCGCGCGGCTCCCTGCTTGAGCCGAACATCGGTGACGATGCCGCGCGCATTCCATACCGGCTCGGCGCCCATCAACGCAAGCGAGAACGCCACCATCACGCCTTCGTCGCGAACTGCATCCGACGCCCACAGGATGACTCCCTCCGAACCTTGTGCCGATGGGCCGCGAGACGCGGCCTTGCCGGCCAGGGTTTCCCCCAGGCGGTAGCCGACGCGGGTAGGCAGTATGTCACCGTCGACGGCGTGGAAATTGCGGCCGGTCGGCAGGGCCTCGGGGGAACGCAAGGGATCGTTGCCCTTGCCGGGCGCGATGTACCTCCCATCCAGGCCGGCCAGGAGGCCCAGCATTTCCAGTCTGGGCGAATCGGCCAGCTTGCGGCTGACCGCAGGATCGTCGATGCCGCCTTTCTTCATCGAGTCGAGCATCAGATTAAGCGAAGCCTGGCTCCATTGCCGCCCGAAGATGTGCAAGCCGTAAGGCATGAATTTTTCCTGGAGCTTGGTCAGGTAATGACCGATCTCGTGGGCCAGGAGATCATCGTCGGCGGCCTCGAAGCCGATGCCGCGCACCGCCAGCACATCGGCCATCGAGGCTTCCAGTTCGGCCTTCAGGTTGAGCGCGACAACCTGCTCGCGCATGGTGCGGGCAGCCTGCAGCTTGAGCGACTCGCTGGATGCCGCTTCGAAGCTTTCGACCACCTGGCGCAACGCCAGCAACTGGTCATACAGCGGGGTCGAGGCCAGCGGGGGCGTCAGATGATCGACCATCACGGCCAGGCCGCGCCTCTTGGCCTGCGTGCCTTCGCCGACACCATCGACAATGTACGGGTAAACGCCCGGCAGATCACTGGCAATCAGGCTGGGGTAATCGTCCGCCGTCAGCCCTACGGCTTTGCCGGGCAGGAATTCATAGGTCGAATGCCGGCCGACATGCACGAGCGCATCGGCCTTGAAACGGTCGCGCAGCCAGTGATAGAACGCCAGGTATTGATGAGGCGGTGTCACGCTGGTATTTGCATGCAGGAGTTCCTCATCGACTTCCCACCCGCGCGGCGGCTGCGGACCGATGAAAATATTGCCGAAAACAAGGCCCGGCACCAGCAACTTTCCGCTGTCGACCATGATCTTGCCGGGCGGAGCTCCCCACCCCTTGATACCTTCAATGCCGTAGCCGGTCAGCCGGCGCACGGTCGTCGCCAGCGTGGCGCAGCGGCGCTGCGGATTATCGTCCAGGCAACCGAGATATCCGGCTTCCAGCATCTCCAGGTCGCGCATGGCGTCTTGACGCTTCGGATGATCGATACCTTCGACCAGATGACGCAGATCCTTCAGCACCGCGTCGACACGCTTGCGTCCCGTGGCACGTTCATTGGCCGCTTCGGCCTCGAGCACTTCGGCGTGCAGGCGGCCGAGAGGTCCGACTGTCATCTCCGCCTGCACGCGGCGCGGCAGCTTCGCAAACCAGCCGGCGTAAGCGCCAGCCTCAACGCCTGCCACCGACGCGCCGAGTTCGCGCAGCGCCGCCTTGTCTTCCGGAAGATTCACGCCGTGCGCCATGATGCGGTCCAGAAGCGCCTCGGGCGTCGCAGGCAGTTCGCCCGTGGTGTAGCCGGCCGCCTTCAAGGTATGCAGCATGTCGAACAGGGACGCGGGCACATCGAGATTGTCGGCGCCGATGTTTTGCCGGCCTGGCGGATGGTTGTAATAAATGATGGCGATGCGCTTGTCGCGGTTTTCCTTGCTGCGCAGCGTAAGCCAGCGATGGACGCGGGCCGAGAGAAGGCCTATTTCAGGATCCAATGCGACCGGCGGCCGTGTCTCGATACCTGTCACGGGATCGAACTGGCTCCGGCCGAGCGCAGAAACCACGACGGGCTGTCCGATTCCCTGCAGTTCCGGCAGCGCCACGCGGTACTGCACCGTGTCGGCGGCCAGGCCGTCCGGCGAAAGGCGCCATTGGGTGGCGTTACGGTCGGTCAGTCGTATCGCCTTGAATACCGGCACGTCCAGTTTCTTGAAGGCTTCGATCACGGCCTCCCGTCCTTCGGCTGCCCCTACTACGAAATCCTGCAATACAATCAACGCGGCAGGCTTGGCCGGCGCAATTAGTTGCGGCAGGCGCTCCAACGCGTCTCGCGAAGTCGAACCCCAGCGCGTCAGCACCTGCACGCACTGCAAGCCGCGCTGTTCAATGTGCCGGCAGAGGGAAGCGGGCGTCGCAGCATCCATGTTGGCGAGGTCGAGAACGACGACGCTCTGCTTCGTCGCCAGTCCCAGCGTAGAGCCCGAGCCCCAAGCCGCCGCATCGCTGGCCTCCTTGCCGCCGACGCGCAGGCGTATCGACGGTTCCGGTTTCGGCGCCGCCAGCGTTTTGCGCGGATCGAGCAGATGGGCAAACAGCGCCGCCATGTTTTCGCTCCCCCAAGCCTGCCATACCTGACGGGCCGCAAGCCAGCGGCGGGCAGTCGGATGGGATCCGGCCGCATTCAACGCTGCGGCCGACGGGTTCTCCCTGGCCAGCTCTGCCAGCAATTCCGCAGGAAAATCAGAGAGATGTCCGGGCTGCTCCGCATCAAGATGTCGGCTCATCAGGTTCAGGCTGGCTTCGCCATTCATTGCAAGCACTCTGGCGCGCGGACCGGCATGGCGCTCCAGCGCATCTTTAAGGCGGCGAGCCGGATCACCGAAGACGGCAACGGCGACAATACTATCCGCCTGACCGATCCATTGTGCGAGCTGCTTGTCGTTCGCAGCCATGATCTGCGCCGGCGTGCGCAGCAAGATACGGTCGCCGCGATGTGCGGCAAGATGACGGTGTGCGGCCTCGATGGCGGTCGGCGCCGTACGCTCCGTCACGACACCGAACAGGGTTGCCGCCCAGCTTGGTGCAAAGACCATGCAAAGTACCAGGCACACCAGATAATGCAAGGGTCGAGTTGCCATTGCCTCAGGCTTCCAACCCGTGCCCGACGACCATGGTGCCGATGCCTGCGGCAATGGCTAGATACCCAAGGACGCGTCCGTTCGCCATGGCGCCGGGCGCACATTGCGCAAGAGGTAAAAGTAAAGGTAAAGAGTTTGAACCGACCACGAGATTCTCCAAACGGTGTACTGGGAGGCACCACGCATTAGGAGAAGCAAGAAAGCTCACGCGAGCCTGCCGCGCAGCAGGCATCAATGGAACCTTTCCCATCACCCCGGGGATTGGTGCGACACATGTTTCAGGCCGGTCTCCTGGCTTGTCCTCGGCCTTCTCCATGCCTTCCCGCGCGGTTGCACAGTGGCGTTCTCGGAGTCGTCAGACATACAGTAGCGGGGGCTGCGCCGGACTGTCCGATGATTCGGAGTTACCGGCTTCCCGTTTCACCCACTCCGTGAATACGGAGAAAGGCACCTGAAGTGGCGCTAGTATAGCCTAGTCTATCGGCACATGGCACGATCGGAGCACTGCTTTCGAGAAGGCAGCCACGGTGGCGTCGTTGGCTGGATGGCACATTGCCCTCAAGATGAATACCCGTTCGACAGGCTGGAGCCGGACGGGTATTCAGGATGTCGGGGCAAGCGCCCATGTCGTTAAAAGGTGTAGCGCAGATTGGCCATCACGGTGCGCCGCATGCCGTAATAGCAGTCGCCGCGGTTGATACAGGTGGTGATGTGGACCTTGTCGGCCAGGTTGTTGATCGTCAGCGATGCCTTCCAGGGCCCGGTTTCATAGCCCAGCATGGCATCGAACAAGGTGTAGTCCGGCGTTTCGAGCACATCGCGCCCATCCCATGAGGAGCCCACGTAGCGCACGCCGGCTCCGATGCTGACGAGTCCGTTGCCTACGGCGAGCTTGTAGCGGCTCCAAAGCGAAGCCTGATTGCCCGGCACGCTCGCCAGCCGCCTGCCAAGTTCGGCGGCCGTATTCGATCGGATCACCCGGGCGTCGATATGGGAATACGCAGCCACCACGTCCACGGCTTTGGTCAGCGCCGCGACCGCTTCCAGTTCGACACCCTTCGAGCGCGCCTCCCCGGTTTGCACCTGGTTCAGGGGGTTGGCCGGATCCGGGGTGCGTCGATTTGTCTCGCGAATATCGTACACCGAGGCGGTGAAGCTGAGACCGCCGTTCGGCGCCTGATACTTGACGCCGATCTCAGCCTGTTCCGCCGTCTGCGGCTGGTAAGCCTGGCCGAATGCAGTGACGCCCGTGACCGGCAGGAACGATTCCGACCAGCTGGCATACGGCGACCAGCCCGAGGGATGAGCATAGGCGATACCCAGGCGCCCCGTCGTCGCGCTGCTGTCGAGGCGAGATGCCGCCGCTCCGCCAGAGTCGGACTTTGCGTGGTCGCGCCGCAGGCCCACCACGCCGATCCAGCGGTCGGCCCATTTGCCCTGATATTGCAGGTACAGTCCGGTTTGCCGCTGCTCGGTGATAGTCTGCGCTCCGGGGGTGACCGGCGTGAAGTTGCCGTAGACGGGAGCATAGACGTCGATGGTGGGCGCGGCGGCACTCGTCGCGGCGTTGCCCAGCGTCACGCGCTGCACATCCCAGCCGGCCAGCATGGTGCTTTCGAGCCGCCCGCTTTTCCATTTGGCTTCCAGCTGCGTGTCGGCAGTAAGGGCGTCAGCCTCGTTGGCGGCGGCATAAATCGTCCGGTTGACGGTGCGTCCGTCCGGGTTCAGCGTTGGCCTCGGCCCGAAACGGGAGTACAGCGATCGGTAGGTCACCTCGCTCTCGCTCTTGCGAATGTGATGCCGCAATGTCAGACGCTCGCCCAGCTTCCAGCTTGCCTCGACGCCCAAGGCCTTCTGGTCGGCCTTGAACTCGTCGAAGCTCGGCTCGCTGATGAAGGTATCGGTTGGAATCCTGCCGAATGGCGCCGGCAACAGCATGCCCTGCCATGGAAAGAAGCCGACGGACGAGCCCGACTCGTCCTTCTGCATGCTCGCGTAGAGGCGCACGCTTGTCCCTGCATTGGGTTTCCAGGTAAGCGATGGAGCAAGCAGCCTGCGGTCGTCGGGCACATGATTGACCTGGGTATCGCTGTCGCGGCCAAGAGCGATCAGCCGGTACAGCAAGGTGCCTTCTTCGTTCAGGGGGCCAGTCAGGTCCACCGCCAGTTGCTTGCGATTGTGATTGCCGACAGTGAGATCAATCTGCCTTTGCTCCGTGTCCAGCGGTCGCTTCGAAACGAGATTGACCAGGCCGCCGAAGCTTCCCTGGCCGTACAGCACCGAGGCCGGTCCCTTGATGATTTCAACCCGTTCCAGTGACCACAGGTCCGGCCGCACATTGTTGTAGAAGCCGAACAGCATGCGCAGGCCATCCTGGTACTGCGCAAAATCGGTGCCGCGGATGCGCGCCCAGTCCCCGCGATTGTCGAAGCCGAAGGTATTGGCGTAAACGCCGGCGGTATAGCGCATCGTATCTTGGAGATTGGATGCGCCCTGATCCTCGAACTGTTCCCGCGGCACCACCGAGATCGACTGCGGCGTCTCGTGCAGCGGAGTATCGGTCTTGGTGGCGGTCGCGGACCGCTTCGCTCGGTAGCCGGCCACCGGGCCGGTCGCGGTTTCCTCGGCGCTGGGTGCCGTCACGGTCACGGTAGGCAGGGTAACGCCCGGTTGTTCGTTTTGCTGGGCATATGCAGCGAGCGGGCAGGCGGCAGGAAAGGCGAACGCAGTCAGCACTGCGGCCGCCAATGGGGTACGTCGGGTCATTGCGATCCTTGATTAGGCTGTTACAGACGAATGGCTCCAAGGGAGCCGGACTGTTGGCTGGCTGGATCGGTCTGCACCGACTGGCTGACTCTACGGGTTCCGCATTCTAAATGAGAATCAATATCATTTCAATAAATGCGATGGATGCCAAGCCGTCGCTTTCGCAAATCAATGGCGGCTCCCCTGCTGCACCGACGGCCGGGGAATATCGGCGCGCTTGGGAAGGCCAAGGACATTCGGCAAGATCTTTTCCTGATAAACCCGGAACAGCCGCCGAAGCTCCTCCATCGGCGCACCATGATCATCAATCCTGATGTCGCACAATGCATATTCTTCGGTCGAGAATACAAGGACGTTGACCGAACGTTCGCCTTTGGTATCGCCGCCTGCCTCATCGCCCGCCAATAGGGCCAGCGTGAGGCGTTCCGCAAGGTCGAGATGCTCCGTAGCGAGCATCGATTGAAGCGCCCGATCAAGCACCTGCGGTCCGGCGAGCCGATTGCCCTGGATGCTGCAGTGCCGACCGCCGATGTGTCCGGCCCACGGTATTGCCTCCGAGCCGGTCCAGGCCGCGGTTCGTCCATGGTTGTCCACCACGCCGACCTGCCGCTTGTCTGCCTGCGCATCAGTCTTCAGTACTAGCTCCAGCGCCTCCTCGGCTGAAATCCCCCGCTCCAAAAGGCGTAATCCGTCATAGGCGAGGTACGGGTTGGTCAAGGCTTGCGAAGCAATCGCGCCTACATTGGCAACGGCATGGCATGCGAGTTTGCCGACGGCCTGAACTGCGGTCGCTGCAGCGACGCCAACCTGGCCGGTGCGCTGGCAATATGCAACGATGGAAAACGTCAATGTCGATCCCCTGAACGTAATGAAAAGGCAGAGAGACAAACATACCTTGAAACCCGAATGATTTTCTTAAGGCGGCGCACATCCAATGCGCATGCCTGCGCTGTTCCGCCGTCTCCTGTGGCGGCCGGACCCGAAATCCAATGGCTTGGTGCCGCCGGAAGGCTTTGGCAGCTTGAGACAGGCAGGATTATCTCGTTCGGCGCAGCCCGCGACCGGCCGCCGCTATATTTCCGGCGCTTGACATGCGTCGCGTGGTTTCCGCCAGACTATGGTAAACAGGAAATACAACGCTGGCTTTAACACGGGATAAGTCCGAATGACCCTCGACATCGCGCAAAACTTCCTGATTGCATTATTGATTGGCGCCCTGGTGGGCATCGACCGCGAGAAGAAAAAGGATAACGAACCCGGCCATACCGCCGGCATTCGCACTTACATCCTTCTGGCGCTGGTCGGAGCGGCCGCCGCGTGGATATCTCTCCAGCTTGATACGGCATGGACCTTTGCCGCAGCCTTGCTGGCTGTCAGCGCGACCGTCATTGCAGGTTATGTCTTGCAGAACCGGACGCAGGAGGATGCCATAGGACTCACCAGCGAGATCGCGGCCATCGCGGTGTTTTTGCTGGGCGGCATGGTCGTGATCGGATATCCTTCCCTCGCGGTCGCCCTGGCAGTCGTGACATCCGCAGTCCTCGCCTACAAGCAGCCGCTGCATGGTTTGGTCGAACGCATCGGTAGCGAAGACATTTTTGCAGGCATCAAGCTCCTTATTGCTTCGTTCATTATTCTTCCCCTTTTGCCTGACACGGCTGTCGATCCCTGGGGAGCGATCAATCCCTATAAGCTGTGGCTGCTTGTGATCCTGATCGCCGGTTTGTCCCTGGTGGGCTATGTGGCGACCCGTGTATTGGGAAAGGCCCACGGCACCGCCGTTACCGGACTGACAGGTGGCCTGGTTTCATCAACCGCCACCACGCTCAATTTCGCCCGCGTCAGCCGCAGCGAGACGGAAACCGGGGACGGTCACGCCATCACCGCGGGCATTCTGCTCGCATGGCTGGTGATGTTCGCGCGTACCGCGGCGCTCGTGAGCTTCATGAGTCCGTCATTGCTTCAGACAATGTGGCTTCCCTTCGCGGCCATGGGCGGCGTAACGGCCATCTTCGCCGGATGGCACTACCGCGCAAGCATGAAGGCAGCGGCACATCGCAGGTCAGGCCATGCCGGTTTCAGCGGTGATCGCGGAATGGAGTTACGCAACCCGTTCAGCCTCGGTTCCGCCGTTCAATTCGGCTTCGTGTTTGCGGTCGTGCTGCTGGCAGTGAAATTCGCACAGGAAAATGCACCGGGTCTTGGAGTGTATGTCGTCTCGGGATTGGCCGGGTCCGTCGACGTGGATGCAATCACGCTATCGATTGCCGAAAATACGGGGGACTCAAGCGACCTGGTCCAGGCGGCATCGGCCATCAGCATTGCCGCACTCGCCAACACGGCGGTGAAATGCGGGATGGTGATCGTGCTGGGTGCCGGTGCCGCACGCCGCCAGGTGGCCGTTGCCACGGCTGCCGTCTTCATCGCCGGGGGCGCATGGTTCTGGCTCAGGGCAACTGTTCTCTCAGGATAGAAGACAAGATACGGATCAAGGCATTCTAGAATGGTAGCGATCGGAGAATCCGGAACCCCGGGCTACCCGCGCCCGTCATCTGGCAACCGGCATACCGTTGTGCCAAACAAAACTGTTACATTCGGGACCGACGTTTTCACCTGTGCGGCTGTCTCGGCCGGTACAACCCATACCGCTCATTGCCATGTCCCGCCGGGGAAGAAAGGAACGCCAGCATGAAAATAGTGAAAAGCCTGCCATTTCTCTTGATGTTCGCCATGGCAAGTGTCTCGGCGCAGCCGTCGCACCCACTCGACGGCCGCATATGGGATACGCGCAGCAAGAGTTTCATCAGCACGGAAGTGGCCTATGAACGTGCCGTATCGAGCCGCCACCTGATGCTCGGAGAAAGGCACGACAGCGAAATCCATCACCGGCTGCAACTGGACGCACTACAGGCGCTCGCACGTCGCGGACGCAAGCCGACTCTGGTCATGGAGCAATTCGACCGGGAGAATCAGCCGGCACTGGCATCGGCGCAATCAAGCGGCGTGACCGATGCCGAGCGTCTGGCGGATGCGGGAAAACTTGACCGAAAGGCGTGGCAGTGGCCGATGTACAAGGACCTGATCAGGTTTGCGGCCGAGCGCAACTGGTCATTGGCGGCCGCCAATCTCTCGCGTACCGAGGCGAGGGAAATTGCGATGGGCCGCCGCCAGGCCAAGTTGCCGGATATCGGTGCGGCAGCCGTCAAGAACCTGGAAGAGGATATAGTCAACGGTCATTGCGGGCACAGGATGCCGCAGGACAGGCTGGCTTCGATCGTGCTGGCACAGCGCGCGCGCGACGCGACCATGGCTGAAGCCGTTGAAACCAGCCCCCCTCCCACTGTATTGATTGCCGGTGCCGGCCACGTGCGTCATGACCGCGCGGTACCTCGCTATATGAAGGACGGCAAGGACGTGCTGACCATTGCCTATGTGGAGACTGTCGACGGCAAAATTCAACCATCGGCCTATGACAGCGACGGTTTCGACCTCCTGTGGTTTACGCCGCCTACTCAACGCCACGATCCCTGCAGCCAACCGCTTTCCGGCGCCGTAGCAAGGGAAAAGCCTTGATCCAGTTCAGTGGCTTCGGAGCGCATGACCCCACGCCATCCATTTTTGCAACCATCGGTAATGAATGCCGCCTGTTGAACACACCGCGTCTGTGTCGCTTTGCTTCTCACGGGCACTTAGAGCGTTTTCACCCTGACCTGCCTGCCGATGCCGGACAGATTGCCGCCGGCACTGCGTTTTGACTCCTTGCCATGGCTTGGCCATGCCGCGTCGTCACGCCTTGTTCCAGCGGCAATCTGCCTCGGCCTCGACTAGGCAGGTCAGGGTGAAAACGCTCCAGCGTGATTGATGCGGCGACCGTGGCCGGAGCGGAGCTTAATGCTGTAATCCAGCAACATGCCCCATTGGGAAAGATTCAGCGTTTATACCCTTGTCTTAAGTCGTCAGATGCAAAGCCAAGCTGCATGCATTTTCATCATGCTTAAGTACGGATATCCTGCAAAACCAAATGAGAAGCGATGGATGCACCTTCATCGTGCTCATTTTGAAGAACTTGTTTGCTGAAAGTCGTATCGTGCTTCAGAACTGCTACAGCAGAATTTGGCACGGTGCGAAAATCCAGATGTCATTATGATTACAACCAATGCGTCGGCGGCGATTGCAATGCATTGGAAAACCGCTTTTCCCTTTCCCCGACGCCATGCTTTGGCCTATAGGAACGAGGTACTAATGATGGGTACCAATGTCGATGACATGCAGCACCAGGTTGCAAAACTCGAACACTTGCTGGAAGAGAATTGCTTGGCATTGGCGGCGGCACAAGAAGCACTGACGAATGCCGAAGCGAAGATTATGGAGGTCACACGGGTTTACCAAACGACCTTCGATCTGGCGGCGATAGGTATTGCACACATTACGCTGGATGGGAAATGGCTTCGTATCAATCCATTCCTGTGTGAAATGCTTGGCTATAGCAAGGAGGAACTGCAAGCAAAAACATTCCAGGAACTGACCTGCCCGGAAGACTTGGCGCCCGATCTGCAACTGGTCAATGATTTGTTGACCGGAATACGTACCTCCTACTCGATTGAAAAGCGTTATATAAAAAAAAGCGGCGAGCAGGTATGGGGGCATCTCAGCGTCTCTCTGGTCCGCGATGCGCGCGGCTTGCCTAGTTACTTCATCTCCATCATCAAGAACATCGATGCCCGCATACGGGCCCAGGACCGCGGGGAACAGAGTCGCGCGCGTTTGAAGGCCATACTCGACAGCCTGAGCGAAGGTGTGATCGTCTTTTCCAATGAGGGCCAACTGCTCGAGGCCAATCCGGCGGCGATGAGGCTGTTCGAATACAAGTCGCAAGACGACATCCGGTCAACAACCGAGGTTCTTGCAACCACCTTTGAAGTGAGCACGCTGGACGGTGACGCAATCTCCGTCGAAGACTGGCCTATCTCCAGGCTGTTGCGCGGCGAACCCGTTTCCAACGTCGAGTTGATCGTGCATAGGCTGGACACCGGCAGATCCTGGATCGCCTGTATCTCGGGCGCGCTCGTCAGTACACCGCAACTCTCCGGCCCGCTCGCCGTGTTGACCGTCGAAGATGTCACCAAGCAGCTGATGGCTGAAACTGCATTGCGGGTCAGTGAGCAACGCTTGCGCCTGGCATTCGACCATATTCCCGACATGATCGTGATCTATGATCCTGACCAGCGTATTCAGTACGTGAATCTGGCCGCAGCTCACAGTATTGGTGTGAGCGACCGCGATTTAATCGGCCAGCATGCGAGAAATGCCCCGCCAAATTCCATCCTCGCATTATGGCGGCCCTTGCTGATGGAAGCACTCGAGTCAGCGGCTTTGCAAGCGGATGACTTCGATTTCACCTCCGATACCGGCCTTCGCAATCTGAGAGTCGCCTGCGTTCCGATCACCGAAGGCGGTCATGGGGTGAGGGAAATCATGGTCATCTGTCATGATTACAGCGAGCGGCGCCAGGCCGAGGAAAAAATCCGCCAGGCTGCGCTGCATGACCCGCTGACCGGATTGCCCAATCGCGCCCTCCTCTATGAATATGCCCGCCATACCTTCGCAGCGGCAAACCGCAACGATCAGGAAGTATCGGTATTATTTATCGACCTCGATCGTTTCAAACCAATCAATGACATCCATGGGCACGAGGTCGGGGACATGGTATTGCGCGAGGTCGCCGGCCGCTTGAGACGCAGCATGCGGGGAGAGGACATCGTTTTCCGGCTTGGCGGCGACGAGTTTCTTGCCCTGGTGCCTCACCATCACGAAGCGGCTTCGGGCGAGAAGGTCGCACAGCACTTGATCGAGGCAATCAGCCGCCCCTATCATATCGGCCAGGTCGAAGCGGCGTTGTCGTGCTCCATCGGGGTCAGCGTCTATCCCCGTGACGGCGATGACGTCGACATGCTGATCGGCCATGCCGACGCAGCGATGTACGTTGCAAAGCAAATGGGCCGCAAGGCGATCCAGTTTTATACGTCTTCGCTGGCCGAGCGCGTCTACATGCAATCCATCATCGAGGAAGGCATCAAGACGGCGCTCAAGCAGGATGAATTCTCGCTGTATTACCAGCCCGTGGTCGATATGCAGACGCAGCATGTCGTCAGCGTCGAGGCCCTGCTGCGATGGCCGGGCAACGGCATGGGTCCTGACCGCTTCATCCACGTGGCCGAAGCGACCGGTCTGATCGGCCGCCTGGGGGAATGGGTTTTCGGTCAAGCTTGCGAACAGCATTCAGCCTGGATCAGGGGAGGCTTGCCGGCAATCCCGATTGCGGTCAATGTATCTCCCGTTCAGTTCCGCAAGAAGAATTTCGCCAGCCACCTGCAGGAAGCGATTCATGCACACTGCATCGCATCCAAGGGGGTACAGATAGAACTGACCGAGACGGCCGTCATGGAAGACATCGATCATGCCATCACCGTGTTGAACGAATTGCGAAGCATGGGCATCAAGATCCTGCTTGACGATTTCGGTACCGGCTATTCCAGCCTCAGCTATCTGAGTCGGCTGCCGTTGGACAAGATCAAGGTGGATAAATCCTTCGTTCACCGGATCCAGCATGACAAGGCGAGTCGGGCAATCATTGAAGCCATCATCGCGTTGGGGCATACATTGAATCTTGAAATTGTTGCCGAAGGCATTGAATCGGACTCCACATTGCAGTACCTCCGTTATCACGGATGCCATCAGGCACAGGGCTATCATGTCTGCAGGCCAATCACTGGAAACCAGTTCGCGGCATGGTACCGGGAGTACACTTCGTTGCCGCACTGAGCCCTGCCGCATTACTTGTAAGTTCTCCTGAGCTGAGGGGCGTTTCGCTGCAGGTATTCCCAAAGCCTGGCGGCAACCGGCCCCGGCCGCTTGTCTAGCCGGCGGGCTGCCGCCACCTCTTCCGTGCTGCCCGGAAGGTATCTGCCCGCAATCGAAAGCAGGGAGCGATCGTGCAATTCGTCCTCAATGAGAAAACGCGGCAGATGCCCCCATCCCATACCTTGCAGTATTACTTCCTTCTTCATTGCATGATCGGGCACAGTGCACTGGTGCGCGCCCTCCACCAGGTAGTAATCGCGCGGCGCTGAATGCCGCGCGGTGTCGCGAATGATGCATTGGGTGTAGGGGCGCAGCTGCTCCGGTCGAATCGCGCGGGATATCGGAAAGGACAGGAAGCCCGGCGCCGCCACTGGCACAAGCCTGACCTTGCACAAGTCTATCCATTCGAGCCCCGGATTCCCCTTGTCGATGCCGTGCAGGATCAGGTCCGCTTCTCCGTCGAGAAGCCGCTCAAGGGGGCCCTGCACGGCTTCGAAATGAAGGTGCAGCCTGGTGCGCGGCACTTCCGCGAAAAAGCGGCTGAGCAGGGCAAGTATGGGCGGCCGGGGACACAGGTCGCCAATGACGATGCGCAGTTCGCTTTCCTCGCCGGCCGCCAGTTGCGCCGCCTGCTGAGACAGATCATGCGCCGCGCGCAGCACCTCCTGCGCATGGCGGTGAAACGACTTGCCGGCATCGGTCAGGCGCACCCGGTATCCGCTGCGGTCCAGCAGCACCAGGTCCAGCTGGCGCTCCAGCTTGGAAACGGCGGCAAATACCGCCGGATGGGTACGGTGCAGCTGGGATGCCGCTGCCTGGAATCCTCCAGTTCGCGCGACGGCGTCGAAGCATTGCAGATCATGCAAAGTAAATGTGCCCATGTCAGGTTTTCTTACAGAGATTTGCCAAACTTCATAATATTTTATTAAACGCCCAAGGCCTATGATTTCAATGTCGGCATGGTTGCCGGTTCCCCTTCACGATCTAAGGATTTAAAGATGAACATGAAATCAGACGCCTTTTTTACCGCTGGCGACGGCACGCGCATCGCGTATCGAATCGACGACATCGACGGTCCCCGTGATGGTGCCGGCGCCTCGGACAAGCCGGTGCTGGTCTTGTCCAACTCCATCGGAACCAACATGCGCATGTGGGACCTCCAGATTCCGCGGCTATCCGAGCATTTTCGCGTGGTGCGATTCGATACCCGAGGCCATGGCGCATCGGACGTTCCGGCCGGCGCTTACTCGTTGGACCGCCTGGGCAGGGATGTCGTTGAACTGCTGGATGCGCTTGGCATTGAAAAGGCGCACTTCCTCGGCCTATCGCTGGGTGGCTTCACCGGACAATGGCTGGGCATCCATGCACCCGAGAGAGTGGATCGACTCATTCTCAGTAACACTTCTTCCTATCTCGGTCCGGCGGCGCAGTGGGATGAGCGCATCGCCGCCGTCCTACGGGAAAAGGACATGAACGCGACCGCCGCCATGTTTCTCGCCAACTGGTTCCCGGCGCACATGCTGGAGTCGAAAGCGGCGATCGTGGAAGAATTCCGCGCCATGCTGCTGGCGACTAGCCCGCAAGGACTGGCCGGTTCCTATGCCGTGGTGCGCGATGCCGACCTGCGCAGGACCATCGCACTGATCGATCGCCCGACCCTCGTCATCGGAGGCAAGCACGATACCGTGACACGTGCCGACCACAGCGAGGCCATCGCCGCGACGATACCCGGCGCAAGGCTGCTACTGCTCCCTTCTGTACACTTGACCAATATTGAACTTCCTGAAGAATTCATGCATGCGGTCGTCGATTTCCTGAGGGAGGATTGAAGAGCTGCGGCGATGAAGCGGATGTGTTTCCGGCCTTGCCCGGAATTGCGGCGCATTCGCTATGGAAGATGGAAGAAGCGGTATTCAAGTGCCGGCAAACTCTCCATCTTCGAGTGGTACTCTGCCGCCTTGTGCCTGTTTGATTGAGGACGGCCCGCATTCAGGCTACAGCCAGGCCACGGCCGGGTCAGAATCGTACGGCGCCAGCGGCGATGTCGATGCAGGCATCGCGAAAGCAGCGTGCCGCCGGGCCGAGCGCCTCGCCACTGCGATGGCAGAGGTAGGCATGATACGTGGTCCGTCCTTGCGGGCCTAGTGCAGACGCTGGCAGATTCACGAGGGTACCTGCATCGAGATCCGCAGCAACCAGCCATGCTGGCATGCTTCCCCAGCCTACGCCCGCGCGCAGCATGGATAGCTTCATGACCATATCGCTGACACGCCAGGTGCGGTGCGAAAGAACGCCGTAGTACCTTTTGCCGGTAATCTGCGAAGGATCTTCGACAACGACCTGAAGATGCTCATGGAAAGCCTGCTCCCATGCATCCTGGTTATCGTTTGGCAGCCGCGCCAGCGGATGGAAAGGCGCCACCACCGCTTCCGTCGTCACCGGCATCAGATAGCTGCGGGCGATGCGTTCATCCGGCAGATCGAGTGCACTCAATGCCACCGCGCACCTGCCGGACAACAGTGCATCCAGGGTTCCGCCCAGCGAGGTAGCCTCCACCCTGACTTCAACGTTCGGAAAACTTGCATGCATGCGCCTGAGCGCGTCGGCCGCGATGTCCGGCGCGAACAGGGTATCGACCGCCAGCGATAGCTGAAGCTCCACCCCTTCCTGCAGTTCGCGTGCGCGCGCCTTCAGGCCGTCAACCTGTCCGAGTATGAGCTTCACCTCCGCAAGCAGCGACAGACCGGCCGGCGTCAGTGCGGGCCGATAGGCAGACCGGTCGAACAATGCCACGCCCAGCTGCTCCTCCAGCATGCCAACGGCGTAGCTGATTGCCGATTGCACCCGATGCAGTTTCCGCGCGGCGGAACGGAAGCTACCGGTCTCCGCAACCGCCGCGAAGATGCGCATCTGGTCGAGCGTCAGGTTATCCAACATGTTCCATTCCTTAGATCAGGATCTTCAAGATTATCCGATTTTATCGATTGGCGAAAACTGGCAAAGTTAGGCACATGACAGCAATCAACACTTGTAGCGGACATGAACGGGAGGTTAGGTAAATGCGGCCGGAACACATTGGCACTCTGCGCACGGGCGCTTCGCCCCAGCCTTCGGCGGACGCCGACGTTCCAGTCCTGTGGCTCATCGTCGGTGCGGGAATCGTATCGGCCTTCCAGGTCGGGGAGATTTCAATTGCCTTGCCGAGCCTGAGGGATAGCATCGGCATATCCCTCCCGGATGGCGGATGGCTGTTATCCGTCTTCGCCCTGGTCGGCGCCTTGACAGGCATGCCGGTTGGAGTCAGTGTCGACACGGTCGGCGCCCGGCGCATGGCGCTCGCGGGTCTCGCCGTCCAGGGCACTTCCTCGTTGCTGAGTGCGACGGTCGATTCGTTCGCTTGGCTGCTGGCATTGCGCGTGCTGGAAGGGCTGGGATTCATGTCCGTCGTGGTAGCGATGCCTGCGCTCGTCCTCGCGTCTACTCCGGAGCATAAGCGCAAGCGGGCATTCGCCATCCTCGGCACCTACATGCCGCTCGGCGTTGCCATGGCCATGCTGTGCGCTCCACTCATGAAGTTCCTCGGATGGCAGGGGCTGACCCTGCTCAGCGGAACCGGCCTGTTTGCTTATGCCGCCCTGCTCCTGGCGGGCACGCGCCATCTTGCCGTGCCGGCCGCCGCGCAGGCTTCAGGTTTCGCCGCCATGCGCGGAACGGCCATGGCCCGCGCGCCGCAATTGCTGGCCATGCTGTTCGCCGCATTCACCGCAGCCTACTTTTCGGTATTCGGCTTTCTGCCGACTTTGCTCGCAAGTCGCATGTCGCTCGATGGCGCGACGGCAGGCATGACGGCGGCGCTTGTCGTGGCAGTCAATGCCGCCGGCAACCTGGCTTGCGGAGTTCTCCTCTCGAAAGGAATCTCTCACTTGGCCTTGATGCGCTTCAGCTTCATTGGCATGGCCGCATGTACCGCCGCAGCCCTGGCAACGGATGTATCCGGACTGACGGCCTTGGTGTTTTGCGCGCTGCTCTCTTTCATCAGCGGCCCGATACCCGTGATTCTGATGGAGCTGGCACCCCGGTCGGCGTCTTCCGCCGACCAAACCGGCGCCGCGGTGGGACTTGTCATGCAGGGCAATAATATCGGCCTGCTGGTCGGCCCTGCGGCGGCAGGCATGATCGCGAATGCGCATGGCTGGCAATGGGTATCCGCGTGGGTCGCCTGCCTGGTGCTCTGCGCTCTCGGCCTGATTGCATGGCTCGGCCGGATGCGGTCTTTCTCCTGATCAGGGAAAGCGGACATTCGCCGCGAGAAAATCGAGAAATACCCGTACACGGCTCGGCAGATTGCCTCCATGACCGATGTACACCGCATGAACCTCCTCGGCGTCTCCGGGGTTGTAGCGTTCCAGCACCGGGACCAGACGCCCGGCTGCGATGTCGTCCTTGACCTGGAATTTCGCGAGCCGCACCAGGCCCAGACCGCCGACGGCCAGCCGGCGCAGCGCCTGGCCGTCGCTCACCCTTGCGTTTCCGTTCGGCATGAAGGAAACCGGGCCGCTCTTGTCCTGCAAGGGCCAGCCCGGACTGGCCCTTGAATAGTTGAATCCGAGGCGGTTGTGCGTTTCGAGATCTGCGGGCTTGCGCGGCATTCCCTGCCGCGCCAAATAGGACGGCGCTCCGACAATCATCATGCGGGTCTCTCCCAGTTTGCGTGCCACCAAGCGTGAGTCCTTCAGCGGCCCCGCGCGAACGGCGACTTCGGTGCGCTCGCCCAGGAGATCGATCACTTGGTCCTGCAGCACCAAATCCAGCGTCACCTGCGGATAATGCAGCAAAAATTGAGGCACGAGCGGCAGCAGGAAATGCTCACCGAAAGGCACATTGGCATTGACGCGGATGCGCCCTTTCGGCTCGGCGCTGGTCGAAACGCATCTCTCCGCATCTTCAAGCTGAGCCAGCACTTGCAAGCTGCGCTCGTAAAACAGCGTGCCTTCCGGCGTGAGCTGAAGCGCGCGCGTGGAGCGGTTAAGAAGCCTCGTGCCCAGACGCGACTCGAGGCGCGCAATCAGCTTGCTGACCGCCGACGGCGTCATCTGGTAATCGAGGCCAACGGCGGTGAAGCTGCCCAGTTCTACGGCGCGCACAAAGATTTCCATCTCTCCGGAACGATTCACATCGAGTCTTGCCATGATGAATTCAACTCACAAATGTTTTTCTGGATATAGTCTATTTCAACAATCAAATTTCGATCAAGATGCCATGCTTTTCGTTCATGGAGAATCGAAATGCCAGTCGCATTGTTTGCGCTCACCGCCGGCGCGTTCGGAATCGGGGTAACCGAATTCGTCATCATGGGCTTGCTGCTCGAGGTGAGTCATGACCTGGGCGTCACCGTGCCCGCCGCCGGGCTTCTCATTTCGGGATACGCGCTCGGCGTCGTGCTGGGAGGGCCGCTGCTCACGCTGGCCACGCGCCGCTGGTCGAGAAAGACGGTGCTGATGAGCCTGATGGCGATTTTCACGATCGGCAATGCCGCCTGCGCAATGGCCGATACCTATGCCATGCTGATGGCGGCACGCATACTGACCGCACTTGCCCATGGCACGTTTTTCGGCGTCGGGTCGGTGGTTGCCACCACGCTCGTCCCGCCGGAACGGAAGGCATCGGCGATTGCCGTCATGTTCACCGGCCTCACCGTCGCCAACATCCTTGGCGTACCGGCGGGAACCTGGCTCGGGCAGGCGTACGGCTGGCGCTCCAGCTTCTGGGCTGTCACGATAGTGGGCCTGATTGCGCTGGCGGTCCTTGCCATGTTCGTATCACGCGATGCGGCGGTACGAACCGACAACAGCGTTCTCGACGAACTGCGGGTGCTGCGCCGCCGGCCGGTGCTGCTGGGGCTGCTGACCACGGTCCTTGGTTTTGCGGGCGTATTTACCGTCTTCACCTACATCGCCCCGATCCTGACTCGCATTACCGGGTTTTCCGACACTGCGGTATCGCCGATCCTCCTGGTGTTCGGCGTCGGGCTCATCATCGGCAACCTGGTGGGCGGCAAGCTCGCCGACCGCAGGCTGGTGCCGACCGTCATCGGAAGTCTCGTGACATTGGCCATCGTGCTGTTGGCGATGACATGGGCGCTGCCGCACAAGACCTGGATGGTCGGATTTATCGCATTGCTTGGCGCTGCGGCATTCGCCACGGTCCCGCCGCTGCAGATGTGGGTGCTACAGAAAGTGGACGGCGCCGGCGAGAGCCTTGCATCGAGCTTCAATATCGCGGCGTTCAATCTCGGCAACGCGCTGGGCGCATGGCTGGGGGGCATCGTCGTCGATCACGGGCCGGGGCTGGAAGCCGTTCCGTGGGCTGCGGCGATCCTGCCCGGTATTGCCGTGCTGATTGCCACGGCAAGCATCAGGGCGGAGCGTTCCAATGCCCATACCCAAGCCGCCATTGAGGCGCAAAGGCAGCCTTCCAAGGCATCCATGACTGCGTGATGACCCGCTACTTCGGACCGCTCCGGTTGTTATGGTTGCGCCGGTTGTTTCGCTGGTCTTCAATGGTCCGCGGCAGACAGTCGGCGCAGTCGCGGATGATTGGAGAGCCGCGCGTACAGGAACTCGTTCATGGCCTTGAAACGGGCGGTCGAACGCAGGTCGGGATGCATGAGTATCCAGACGTCGGTATCGAGCGCGCCTATGGCCGGAACGACGCGCTCGAGCGTCCCGTGGGATTCGGCCAGCACGTCCAGCAGCAGGCCGAGCCCGGCGCCATGCACTACCGCCTGGGTCATGCCGGCGAGGCTGTTGACGCGATAGACCACCCTGTCGGCAGGCACATGCTGCTCCATCCATTGCGCCTGGCCGAGGTGCGCCAGGCTGTCGTCGAATCCTACCCACGCATGTTCGGCAAGGCGATCGGTTCGCGGGGCATGGCGCAAATAATCCGCCGAACCGTAGACCGATGAGGCGAGCCGGCCGGCACGCCGGCCCACCAGATGCTGCGGCGGCTGATTGCTCGGACGCACCGCGATATCCGCCTCACGCTTGCTGAGGCTGGAAAACGCGTTATTGATGCATACCTGCAGTTCGATCCCGGGATGCAGATGACCGAACTCGACGAACAGGGGTGTGAGCAGTCCAAAGGCAAGCGTATCCGTCGTTGTGATCCGGATGATTCCCGAAAGCTCGGTATCCCGCCCTGCGACATGGCGCTGCGCCGATTCGATCTGTTCATCGACATTGCCCAGGCGCGTGCGCAACTCCTCGCCGGCCGCCGTCATGAAGTAACCCGAGGGCGTGCGTTCAAACAGGCGCACTCCCAATTGCTGCTCCAGGCTGCCAAGCCGCCTCAGCACCGTCGAATGATTGACCCCTAACCTGCGCGCGGCACCGGACAGGGAGCCTGTCCGCCCCACCGCCAGAAAATATCGAAGGTCATCCCAGTCGCGGTCCTGCATCTTTGCACAGGCAATATGCCTTTTTCAGGAATTGTTATGCGATGCAGTATAGCCCAAAGTGTTTTCCGACGAGACGACTAGTTTCCTAGTTTCCAAGGAGTTCACGTGCAAACATTGTTCATACTTTCTTCACTCATCGGCGGCACGGTGCTGGCGTTCCAGGCGGGCGCCAACGCGCAGTTATCGAAGGCCATGGGCAATCCCTACTCGGCAACGGCGGTCCAGCTCGCAGTCGGCGCCGGGCTGCTGCTGGCGGCTACAGTCCTGACCGACTCCTTGAGCGCACTCGGCAGGTTGTCCGGCGCGCCGTGGTGGCATGCCATTGGCGGTCTCGCCAGCGCGCTGTATGTGTTGTCCACGATCGTGCTGTTTCCGCGCATCGGCGCCATTGTTACGGTCGGTTTGCTGATTGCTGGGCAGATGTTGATGTCATTGATTCTTGACGGCTTCGGCTGGCTCGGCGTTCCGCGCCAGGAACCGGACATCGGCACCTTGCTGGGCACAGTGTCGGTGCTTGCCGGCGTCGCGGCCATCATGGCGGGACAATCGGGCAAGGATGCTGCACAAGGCCTGTCTGGCAAACCCGGACTCGCCGCTTTCGCCCTGCTCTCCGGCGCATTGCTGCCGGTACAGGGCGCCATCAATGCCTTGCTACGGGCTGACTTGCAGGCATCGTTTGCCGTCGGCTTCGTCAGCTTCGCCGTCGCCACGATGGCCATGGCGGCCGTGCTGACCTTGCGCCTGATCTTGTCCGCCGCATCGGCGCCCGTATCGGCTTCGAATGCAGGCGGATTCAGGAGCCTGCCATGGTGGGGATGGCTGGGCGGAGTTGCCGGCAGCGTCTACGTTACTGTCGTGTTTACCTCCATTCCCGCAATCGGCGCTTCCGCCGTCATCGCGCTCACCGTCGCCGGCCAGCAGGCCGCGTCGATTGTCGTCGACCGTTTCGGCCTGCTGCGATTTCCCAAACGGGAGATCAGCCGCATCCGGCTCGCAGGCGTGGCTGCGCTGCTGGCGGGCGTGGCATTGATCAAGCTTTTCTAAATGAAATCCACCATGGCACCGCTACAGCGCCATACCTACTCCACGCCGAACGGCCAATCGAACATCGCTTCCAATCTTTCGGAATGGATGCATGCCGGGCGGACGTCAGCCAATGCAGTTGCAAACGCCTATCTCGACGGCGCCGCGGGCCGCTTTTCCAGGGCGGACAGGATCCGGTAAGCTGCCTTGATCCTGGCCGCGTTCGGATAATTCCGGTTGGCCAGCATGACAATGCCGATGCTCTTGCCCGGCACGAAGGCGACATAGACGCCGAAGCCGTTGGTCGAACCGGTCTTGTTGATCAGCACATTGCCTTGCGGCGCGACGGAAGGATCGAGCGCGGTCACAGGGTTTGCCTTCAGCACCACGTCTGCGGAACTGTTCTCGATCAGCGCATCAAGGGAGCCCGGATAGGAATACCGCTCCCAGCCCAGGCCCTGCGTCAGGCTTCCCATTCTGAAGTAACCGGCGTGGGTCGCCGAGATTGCCTGCTGCATCTCTTTCTCGAAGCGCGAAGGATTCATGTTGGCTTCGACGAAGCGGATCAAGTCGGCGGAAGTCGATTTGACGCCATACGCTTCGGCATCGAGCGGCCCCGGACTGACCCTGACCGGCGTATCGTCCCTGGCATAACCCCAGGCATAGTGTTCCATTTTCCGCTCCGGAACCCGGATATGACTGTCGCGCAGCCCAAGCTTGGGAAACAGCATGGTTTCGAGGAGCTCGGCATACGGCTTTCCCATGCTGCGCGCCGCCAGAAAACCAAACAAGGCTATGCTTGGATTGGAATAAAGACGGTGTGTACCGGGCCCATACGCCGGTTTCCAGTTTTTATAATAGGCCTCGATGTCTTCCTGGCTGCCGACGGCATCCGGAAACTGCAACGGCAGTCCGCCCGCAGTATAGGTCCCCAATTCTAGAAGGCTGATCTTTTCGACAGCGCTGCCGCGGAGTACTGGCCAGTATTTGGCAGCGGGATCGTTCAATGACAGCGTACCGAGCGCCTGCCCGTAAGCCGCAAGCGTTGCCGTGAAGGTCTTGCTGACCGAACCGATTTCGAACAGCGTATCCTGAGACACTTGCTGCCCGCTCTGGCGGGATGCGACACCGTAGTTGTAGAAATACCTGTGTCCGTTGACGGTCACGGCAACCGACATGCCCGGAATCCGGTGCTCCTGGAGAACCGGTTTGATTGCGGCGTCAACCGTCGCTTGCAAGCTGTCTTCAATGGTTTCGGGGCTGGCGGCATGAACCGCCGTGCATAGGCCTGCCAATGACAGCATGGCGCTTCCGAGTGTTGCGAAAATTTTTTGATACATAGGCATTTGAATTACTTTTTCCTCTAGCAAATGAGCCGGCTGCACGAGGTAGGTGTATCGGAGCGGGCCGCATCGAAGTCTATCGCGTCTGATACAAGCAGGCCCGTGGCGATATGTGGGCAGCTTGTGCCTGCCGGCATGCCTTGCCCGATTAACAATATCGAAGGCAAAGCGAGCAGGTATCGTAGGAGAAGCGGAGTCTGCGGGCAACGGCTGGAGCCTTAACCCCGGCAACCGCCGTAACCGCTGTAACACAACTGAACGGGCAAGCCGCAAACACGGCACAATAGAGCGCCCTGGTGCCTACGCCATCACGCAGTTCAATGATCACGACCATTAAAATCGAGTTGACCGCGCCGCAGGCGGTCAACGGCCAGCGGGCCGCCTACCAGTCTCTGTGGCTGCTGGTACGGCTCTACCATGCGGCACGTTTCGAAGCTGCCACCGATGCGATCCGGCTGTCCGAACTGCGCCAGCAGTTCACTGATGCGCGCAGCTTGCGGATGTTCATCAGCCGCGCATTTCGCGACTTTTCGCGCTGGGGAATCCAGGCGGGCTGGGGAGAAGACATGGACAGTGATCCGCGCTTTTTGAACCCGGACCGCCGCAGCCAGGGGCCGTTCTGGTTGTCACCCGGGGAAGCGGACAAGATCGTCTGCATGGTGAACGGGGCGGCGGCAACGCGCACCGATCTGTTGCGCTTCCTGAACATAAAGGTCAAGCCGTTGCCGACAGAAAGTTCCACGATGCCGATGCCAGCCGATTTCTGGATGCGCTACGCCCTCGCGCAGCAAAACCTTAGACAAGGCCAACTGCTCGCGACGATGGCGGAGCAAGGCGGAGCGGAGCGTCATCCGGGCGCATTGGCCGGCTTCAAGGATGCCGCGAAAATGGCGAGCAGCCGCTCCCAGCACGCGTTGGCGGCATTGGGCGAAGCGCAGGTCTGGCGGCGGCTGGACGATCTGGAGGCGGCCCGCAAGACCTTGTCCCAATTGCGACGCCTGCTCAAGGAAGCGCGGCCCGATGAGGGAGGCTATCTGGACGCCATGGAGCAAATCCTTACTGCATGGTGCGCATACAGCCAACGCGATGTTTCCCTGACCGAAGCGTTGCTGGCCGCAATGCGCGACATCGAACCCCGCGCCAGCGTGGTTCGCTACCATCCGCGCATCCGTTTCGAATGGCACAACCTGATGGCGCTGGTGCGTCGCGCCCATGCGCTCAAGGACGAGGACTCTCCGGTTCGCCAGCGCGCGGCCGCCGAGTCGATGGCGCATTTCGCTTCGGCGCTTGACGCCGCGTTCGAGATCGGCTCCTTCGACGCGGCGCAGCAAGTAGCCGCCAACGTCGGCATGGCGACCTGGCTCTTCGCCAGCGAAGGCCTGGTACCGGGCACCGATGCCATGGGCGCGCGGCCCGAGGCGCTGCGCTGGCTGCTGCTCAGCGAATGGCTGTCACAGCGGTCCGGCACGTCGGGACAGTCGGCATGGAATGCCATCTACCTGATGCGCATCGCGCGGGGTCATTGCGATACCGGCGAGCGCCCTTCGCTTGCGGCGTTCCGCGCGCAGCAGCCATTGCAGCCGGCGGACTTGCATGATTTTCTCGGCGCGGGCGCCGAGTTCAATATCGGCATGCTGCCGGTCTCCGACTGGCGTGCGCTTGCCACCCGTCTCCTGGCCGCGCAGCAGCATGGCGACAGCCGTTACAGCCTTCTGCAGCGATGCGGTTGCCGGCTCGAACATGCCTGGTATGCGACCCATGCCGGCGAACTCGCCGCGGCATCCCGCTCGCTTGCAACGCTCGCGGCGGAAATCGCCGGTTTGCCGGCAAGCGACAAGGCCTTTTTCCAGGCGATGCTGCGCCGCTTTCCGGTCGAGGTCCTGGAGCTGGAGCGCGCGCCTTAGCGGCTCTCGATCAGCCGCCATGCCGGTGATCCCGGTCGTGCCCGCGCGGTTGTGCAAGCTCGCCCATGATCCATTCCTTGAGGACGGTCACGGCCGGCTGATCGCTCCTGCGCGCGCTGTACACGAGGTCGTAACGGAAGCTTTCGAGCGACATGGCGAACGGTTGCACCAGCACTCCCGAGGCAAGCTCTTCCGCCACGAGAGTCAGGCTCAACAGGCCCACGCCCTGCCCAGCGAGCGTGGCCTGGACCGCATGGATTTCATCGGTGAACGACAGGCCCGCGTCGGCGTCGATGCCGGTCATGCCTGCCTTCTCCAGCCAGTGACGCCATACCGATGCGCGGGCGTCGTTGCGCATCGCCGCGCCCCATTCGAAATGAATGAGCGTCGCCTTGCGCAAATCTTCCAGCGTCGATATTCCCAGGCGGGGACTGCAGACGGGACCGAAGGAATCCTGGAACAGGGGAATGACCGTCATCCCCGGATGGTTGCCGCTGCCATAGCGGATCGCAAGGTCGGCCTCCGAGTCGAGATCCACGGTCTTGTTGGACGCATCCAGGCGCAAGGTCCAGTCGGGATGCGCCTCGCGAAAGGAGCCGGCAAGCGGCGCCAGCCGTCGCGCCATGAAAGCCACCGTGGAAGACAGGATGGCGGTCTTGCCGACCTGCGTTCGGCGTACGGCGTCCACCGCACGCTCGAAGGAATCGAGTCCATCGCGCAACGGCGGAAACAGCTGGTGGCCTGACGAGGTCAGCCTGACGCTACGGGTTCCGCGTTCGAACAGCTTTGTACCCAATGTCTCTTCGAGATATCGGATCTGGTGACTGATAGCCGTCGGCGTCACGTTCAGTTCATCAGCCGCCGCCTTGAAACTCAAACGGCGCGCCGCGGCTTCAAATGCCCTCAGGGCGCTCAGTTGAGGCAGCTTTCTCATGTTCCGATATGCATGAATTCATCTCATTCATAAGCTGAAAAATGGCCATTTGTCGGCCAATTCAAGTTCTTCGATACTGCATACAGGCGGAACTCAAACGAGCACGCCATCTTTTATAAATGATTTTAACTTATCCGTTGAAATGATTTTTCCATGACATTCGAACAGGTACGCACCGAGCCGGATCCCTATGCGCCCTATCTTCTGTCCCAGGCCATCCGCCTGGAAAACCTGCTGTTCGTCTCCGGCCAGGCGGGTTACGGCGATGACGGCGCCATCGTCGGCCGCGAGGATTTCGATCGCCAGGCTGACCAGGCCTTCCGCAATCTGCAGCGGGCGCTCATTGCAGGCGGCTCCAGTCTCGACAAGGTCGTGAAGGTAACGATTTTCCTGACCTCGATGAAGCACTTCGGCAAGATCGTCGAATTGCGGCGCAAATGGTTCAGCGCGCCCTATCCGGCCGACACCATCGTGGAAGTGTCGGCCTTGTACACGCCGGACGCAATGATCGAAATCGAGGCAATTGCGATTGCAACTACCAATTCGCAAGGAGAAAAATCATGACGGCGAGCGACGACCGTTACGCATCATTGCTTGCACCGTGGGAAAGAAATCGGATTGCGGTCGGCAACCGGCTGGCCGTGGCGCCCATGACGCGCATCAGCGCAACGGCGGACGGCACGCCGACCGAAACGATGCGGCGCTACTACGAGCGTTTCGCGCATGGCGGTTTCGGGCTCGTCATTACCGAGGGCATTTATACCGACCAGGCCTACTCGCAGGGTTACCTGTTCCAGCCCGGGCTGAGCGACCGCCAGCAGGCCCAGGCCTGGCGGGGTGTCACGGATGCGGTCCATGCGGGCGGCGGGAAGATCTTTGCGCAACTGATGCATGCAGGCGCGCTGGCGCAGGGAAACCGCTTTCGGACGGAATCGCTGGCGCCGTCGGCTATCCAGCCCAAGGGCATCCAGATGCGCGTCTATCGCGGCGAAGGAGCATATTGCATGCCGCGCTCCATGTCGGATGCCGATATCGCAGATGCCATCGACGGTTTCGCCCGGGCCGCTTCGCTTGCGATGGATATCGCGCGGTTCGATGGAATCGAAATCCACGGTGCCAACGGCTACCTGCTTGATCAGTTCCTGACCGACTACTCGAACCACAGGAAAGATGCGTGGGGAGGCGCAATCGACCGCCGCATCCGCTTCAGCGTGGAAGTGGCGCGGGCGGTTCGCCGGGCGGTGGGCGCGGACAAGCCGGTCGGCATCCGCATTTCCCAGGCCAAGGTGAACGACTACGATCACAAATGGCAGGAAGCGGAAGCCGGCGCCGCTGCAGTTTTCGGCGCGCTGGCAGACGCCGGGCTCGACTATATCCATGTGACCGAATTCGAGGCATGGCGGCCCGCTTTTGGCGACCATGGCCCGAGTCTCGCCGGCCTCGCCCGCCGATATGCGCCGGGGCTCACCATCATTGCGAACGGCAGTCTTGAAGATCCCGTGCGCGCCGTCGAACTGCTGCGGCATGACGCCGACCTGATCGCGCTCGGCCGCAGTGCCTTGGCCAACCCGGACTGGCCGCGGCTGGTGGCTGCCGGGCGGACCCCGAGGGCGTTCGACCAGGGGCTGCTATCCCCGCTCGGCGATATCAAGCCTTTCGAGATAGAGGCTTGACCGGAGCAGCTTCCGCGCCGGCGCCGACATACGCTTCCGGCATCAGCCAGCGGAATACCAGGACGGCGGCGACCGCCCCCGATACCTCGGCAGCGATGAAGCCCGGCACATCTGCGAGACGGATTCCGGAAAAGGTATCGGTAAAGGCGCGAGCGAAGCTCACCGCCGGATTGGCGAAGCCCGTCGGCGTAAACCAGAAGCTCCCGCCGATATAGGCTGCGACAACCGCGGCTGCGGATGACGGGCGCATTTGGCCGCAGACCCATACCACTCCCACCAGGCCAAAGGTTGAGATGAACTCGCTGAACAGTAGTGAGGGAGTATCCCTGGCTTGCGTGGACAGTGCGAATACCGGGCTGCCGAACATCGCCGCCGCCACCCCCACGCCGATAAGCGCTCCGACGAATTGGACCAGCGCATAGGCCATGGCGACGCGCGGCTCGATGTCGCCTCGTACAGTGGTGGCGGCTGTGACCAGCGGATTGAAGTGCGCGCCCGACAACGGCGCGAACCACTCGATCAGCGCATACAAGGTGGCCGCAGTAGCCAGGGAATTCGCCAGCAGCGCGATGGCCGTATTGCCGCCGGAAAGCCTGTCGCCGAGGATGCCCGAACCGACGATGGCGATCAGCAGGAATGCGGTTCCCAGCGCTTCGGCCGCAAGCCGGCGATGCAGCGGAAAAACAGAAACGGAAGATACAGGCAAAACCGCAATCATCGGACATTCCGGCGCTCCTGTCTCGTCCCGCACCGTCGCCGATGCGCCGGCGTCAGCATCGACATCGACATCGAACTTCGTCCGAGTGGAAGCCGGTAAGCCGGTCTTGCAGCGAACATTGTCCATGGGGTCCATTCAAAGTACTTCGCACACTTTGTAGGCGATTCCGCCGTCGACGAGGTAACCGGCGCCGACGCAGACGATGTCGTTCACCCACGCATATTCCTTCGAGCCGGTTTCAAGGAGTGGATTGGTCCGGAAGTAATAACGGGAGGGGTCGACCCGCGAACGTCCGGCGGGATCCGCCATTTCCACCTTGAGTTCCGGCGGGGTCACCCAGCGACCGCCGTAGGTCATGTGAATCAGGGCGCCGTCATGGGTTTTCAAACTCAGTCTCACATCGAGCGTCATCGTGCCATCGGGACGAAACAGCGCCCAGTCGCCGCCTCCGGCAAGGACTTCGCCACGCAGTTTGGGGCCGTCGAAACTGCCGCCTGCGGAGCCGAACAGGATGCGCTGCCCGAAGGGGCCGCTGCCGAAGTTGAGTCGCGGATTCAGGTCGACGACGATGTCGAAGAGATGTCTAGTTCCGATTTCGCCGATATCTTTTACGCGCGGATCTTTAGCCATGATCTGGTTTCCTTTGCTGTTTTGATTGCTGTTTCGATTACTGTTGCCGCTGGTGTTGCTGCTGTTGTTCAATGCGCGGCGGGAATCAGGACGCCTGCACTTCCAAACAGCTTCTGCCGGACCGAGTCCGTGGATACGCCCGACTGTGCGCAAAGCGTGGAAAGATCGAAGAAGAAACGCTCGCTTGCAATCAGGTCATCCTTGAATGTGAAGTGGATAAACACCGGCATCTCCGTGCGCTTCCCGTTAGGCATGACACCGAAACGGTTTCCAGTCATTGTCATGCGTACCTTGCCCCAGCAGATCAGCGTTTCCGCATTGCTTGCGCTTCCCTGCAGCTCGACCTGGTAGTCGGGGAAGCTCATGAAGAAGCGGTTCAGCGCCTGTTCATTCTCGGCATGTCCCTTCGCCGTGCTGCCGAATGCCGGATTTTCCAGCACCATGTCGGGGTGCAGGAACTGCATTGCCGCAGGCACATTCTGCCGGCTCTTTGCCGACGCTAGTCCCTGTACAAGTTCGAACATCCTTTTACTGTCCATTTGTTCTCCTCCTTTAAGACACGAACGCGCCACGCATTACCACGCAGAACAACTCTTGCGAGTCGATAACACCAACTTATAAACTTCATGTTTTTTACATACCGTATGTATACGTTATGCCTGCAGTATTTTTGTGTCAAGTGGTATATTTAAACCATGGATATGGAAAAATCTGCCCGCAGCCGCCGGGATGAATACACTGAAGCGACTCGCCTGGCCTTGCTGGCTGCAGGCCGCGAAGCTTTCTCACAGGATGGCTATCAAGCCGCGGGCATTGAAGCGATCTCGCGTGCCGCGCGAGTCACGCGGGGTGCCTTCTACCACCACTTTGATGACAAGAAAGCGTTGTTCGATGCGGTGGTCGTCGCCATGCAGAAGGAAGCGGCGGACGCCATCGAGCAGCGGGCGAAGGCCGTCCCAAGCGTCTGGGATCGATTGAGTGCCGGCGTGAACGCCTATCTGGATGCCTGCCTCGATCCTGCTTACAGGCGAATCGTCATCCAGGAAGCGGCTGCGGTATTGGGCAATACCCGATACCGTGAAATCGAGGAGACGTATCCGATGTCCCTGCTGATCGCAACACTTAATGCGCTCAAGCAGCGGGGCGAGCTTGAATTCGATGATATTGACTTGCTGAGCCGCATGGTGGACGCGATGATCTGCAAGCTCGCAATCATGCTGCCGGATGTGCAGGATTCCGGAAAATTGAGGAAGGACGGGCAAAAGATCATTGCCAGCCTGCTGGATGTCTACCGGCGCCCCGCACTCCGACATCCTGAACCTGGTTGAATCTCCTGGCCCGGAAGCGCACCTCCCCAGTGCTATCAGGACGTGGCGGTATTGCGTTTCCGATATGCCGCCACTTTATTCCGGTTGCCGCACAGGGCCATGCTGCACCACCTGCGGCGATGGGCCTTGGTCCGGTCGTAGAACCACATCATGCATTCCTGGTCTTCGCACTGCCGGACCAGCTTGAAGTCGGCCTCCGCCAATAGTCTGGCAACCGCTTCCGCGACCGCGCCAAGCAGTTGAGCCCTGGAGCTGGACGTCGGCTGCCATACTAGACGCACTTCATCGGCATTGCTACAGCTCAGTACCGGGTAGCGCTGGTATTCGCGCAAAAATGCATTCAGCCGTTCCGCACTTCCGCTCCTGCACAAACCGGCTTTACGCTGCTCCACCAACTCGCGCGCAATGGCACGCAATTCCCTGGCTTCTTCAATTAAATCCAGCATGTCATCAGGCAACGTCGGGATTTCTTCAAGAAAGCCGGAGCGCTGCATCCACCTGAGGACGTCGTCATTTGTCCGCCAGAAATCATAGGGGTTGCCGGCGATCTGCGCTTCCGTATTGAGCAGGTCCAGTGCGGGGTGATCCGCCAGCAGGTGGGGCCCCATGGAAATGGAAGCGTCGATGAAAGTCATGACTTTCTCCAAATGGAAATGATGAGAAATGCCGTTCATTGTAACCATTAAAAAACCACTTGAAAAGTTACAGCACGCATGCAAAGATACCTAGCATAACCTCTGAAATGCCATTTTTATGGTTACTCAATAGGTTCAGTGTGGAATTTTTCTAAGGAGCGCGTTATGGGTCACGCAATACCAGCCGTTCTTGCCGCCGGCTTTGCGGCAGTCGTCGGTCTTACGTCTGTCAGGAGCGAAGCGGCCGTACCTGTCCAGCCGGTCCGCCACAATGTCGAAAACATCGACGGAATCCAGGTGTTCTACCGGGAGGCAGGATCCAGGGATGCGCCCGCGGTCCTGCTTCTGCATGGCTATGGCGCCTCGTCGCACATGTTCCGGGACCTGTTGCCCAGGCTGGCAGCCGATTATTACGTGGTTGCGCCCGACCTTCCCGGCTTCGGCTTCACCTCGGTGCCGCAGGAAAAACCGTTTGCCTATACATTCGACAACCTCGCCCGTGTCATTGATGCCTTCACCGAAGCAAAGGGCATGGACAAGTATGCGATGTATGTCTTCGACTACGGGGCACCGGTCGGCTGGCGCCTCGCCGTGAAACACCCGGAAAGAATCACGGCGGTGATCTCGCAGAACGGAAATGCCTATGAGGAGGGGCTGAGCACCGCCTGGAACGATATCCGCGCGGCGTGGAAGGCTCCCGGCACCGAAAGCCGCGACAGCCTGCGCAACATATACACGCCGGAGATGACCAAATGGCAGTACACCGCCGGCGTCAGGGACGAAAGCCTGATTGCTCCCGAGACCTACTTCCTTGCCCAGGCGATGATCGACCGCCATGGCCATGAAGCGCAGCTGGACCTTATTCTCGACTATGCCCGGAACGTCGAGCAATACCCCGAGGTGCACGCCTACTTCCGCCGCCATCGTCCGCCGACGCTGGCGATCTGGGGCAAAAACGATCCATTCTTTCTGCCCGCTGGCGCTTCCGCCTTTCGCCGCGATAACCCGGATGCGGAAATCGAGTTCCTGGACACGGGGCATTTCGCATTGGAAACCCATGGCAATCACATCGCGGGCAAAGTCCATCGCTTCCTCGACCGCCATCTCCGCAAGGAGACAGATACGGTCCGGGAGGCACGATGATCAGTAGCTCCTTTCCCCGCGGATCGGATCCCGTACCGTCGCGCTGATATCGATCGCCATTCCTTGGAGATCGACCACCAATTCAGCCGGTTCAGCCGGCAATTCGGGAAGCGGCTCGGAAACCGCGGTGTTGGCGATTACCGCGGACGCCAGGCCCGCGGTTGAAAAAACAAACGCGCAGGCGATCAGAAGTCTTGATGCATTCATTGTCATCACATTTTCATTAACGATTGAGGAAGTCATGCATGCCTGACGGCACGCAGCTGGGGAATTAAATTAAAGGTACCCGGGACATCGAAAATATAATGCGATACCGCCAATCGTACAAACGATTAAATCTTCGAGGATAGTTAAGAAAAACTTGTCCCGTGCCCCAGCGACACAAGGGCGCAAAACACAAGGGCGCGATTGCATTGAAATTGCAGCGTAGATGGAGGGGCGAGCTAATTTATTTGACGGCAAGGCGCAGCACAAACCTTTTCCAGGCACCGCGCCCGGAAAAGGTAGGCGGTTGTCAGCGGCATTTCTTGCAGTGCAGGCGGTGTTGAATTATGCCGGTTAATCGATCTGCAGGGATTTGGCAAGCCGCCTGTCTTCAATCGTGCGGCGGGCCGAGATGCGCTTGTCCAGCGCATTGCGATAGGCCTTCGGCGTCATGGGCGGCTGTCGCATCACGTCCTTTAAGCTTGCCTGCTGTTCCACCTCAGGATAACTTTTGCGGTTCATGGTTCACCTCTTCGCAACGAAATACATCTCTCATCTTCTCGCAAACATCATGCCAGTCATCCAACTAGATCAAATGCGCGATAAATAAATGTGTGCACGCTCCATTATGGTGATTAACTTCCAAATCGGTGCATGCAAGCGCATGACGCGCTGCGTCATGAATTTTTTGGCAGTGTCCCGGTAGTATTGCCGAATTTGCAGCTCGAATATCCGGCATTGCAAACGACTTTCGGATGGCATGACAAACGACCAGCAAAAAGAATGCGTTGGCCTTGGAGCGGCCTTGCGAATATCAATCAGCATTGGAAAGGCGCGGGCTTCGCTTGGATGCCCTCCCATTTTCCGCGGATTCGCGTACAGCACTGCCACGCGTTCGCAAAGCGCGTTCATTCGAAGCCGCGCTTCTTTTTGCCCCTTGCTGCCGCGCATCCCCTAGGTTAGCCGCCATGACCAGGATCGTGCGCATGGTTTCCTGATCATTCGGATTGACCAGCCCGATGCCCACTCCCAATTCGGCTCCTTCAGCAAGCTTTTTATAAACGACGCCGGCCCGTTTGAGGCTGGCAAATGATCCGGGAAGCAATGCAAGGCCCCGGCCCCTCGCCACATCGGCCAGCAGAACATGGTGGTCATTCGGCTCCCTGAGGGTTGACGGGGCAAAGCCATGTCGAGTGAAGATTTGCTGGCAGTGGTCATAGAAGGCAGGCTGCCGTGCGCGTTCGAACCAGAAGACCGGTTCCGATCCGATGTCGGCCAGACTGATTGTCCTTCGCCGCGCCAGCCGATGGTTGCTGTGCATGGCGACCATCATCGGCACGCGATCGAGATGCAGAACGGTCAACCCGCGCACATCGGTTGGAAGCGCCACGAATGCGGCATCCAGCTTCCCGGAGCGAAGCTGGCGCACCAGCCTTGGCGAGGTGTCATAGAGCACCGATACGGCCATCTCCGGTTGCGTTGCCTGCAGCCGTTCAACCAGACCATCGAACCAGGCTGGTTCCACGGCGTTGGTTAATCCCAGCCGAAAAGCGTTGGGCAATCCAGGCGCGGTCAATTCCGCTTCCGCGTCGCGCAGGAGCCTTGCAACACGTCGTGCATATGGAAGCAACCTGCGCCCGTCCTCAGTGAGGACGACGCCACGTGTATTGCGCACGAAAAGCGGCATTCCCAAGCGTTCTTCGAGTTCGCGAATGGCCCGACTCAACGGCGGCTGCGACATGTGAAGGGTCTCGGCCGCCTGACGGAAGCTAAGCGTGTCCGCCACGGCGAGAAAGAGTGCGAGAGAACGGGAGTCCAGGCGGTTTGACATACCAAAAAGGTATCACCAATTTGGTTATTCCGCCAACCGGGCGGGCACTTTAAATTGACTCATGCCGACATTTTTGGAGAACAAATTGATTCAGCACCTTCGCAATCCTTCATCGCCTGCCCTTAAACCGATCTCTACGAGCTCGCCGTTGGCGATATCAGAGACGGTACGTTCCAGCTGTATCGACACGGAGACATCCCATGAGCAATGAGCGTTATGAGCGCGGTGAGCGCATGTTGTCCGATGTGGACGGTCCGGCCGGTTTGGCGGTGGTCGACTCTCTCTCGAAGTCATTCCCCGACTTCGCCCGTTATCTCGTGGAATTCCCGTTCGGGGATATCTATGCCCGCAAGGCGCTGAGTCTGCGCGAGCGCGAAGTGGCGACGGTGGCGGCGCTGTGCGCGCTCGGTAACGCCCTTCCGCAATTGCGCGTTCATGTGCATGCGGCTCTGCATGTCGGATGCACGCCTGCCGAAGTGATCGAGGTGGTAATGCAAATGGCGGTGTACGCGGGCTTCCCGGCGGCGCTTAATGGCTTGTCCGTCGTTCGCGAGGTCTTTGCCGAGGCCGGGATCGCGTTGCCGCTGCCGAATAATCACGAAGAAATTCGAGAAGGCTCGGCAACCGGTACTTAGCCTGCAAGGCTGTCCATGGCGCCGATACGGGCCGTAGGCTACTCGATCGGCAATGCAAGGCCGACCTTCACACGATCCATCGCAACGAGCGTCTTGAAACGCTTGACATTGTTGTCGCCGAAGAACAGCGTGCGGGTGAGGCTGTTGTACTGCTCCATGTCCTTTACCGCGAGGACGAGGACGAAGTCCCACTCACCTGCGACGTAGTAGCACTGCTGCACTTGCGGACATTTCGCAAAGGTCCGCTTCATTCGATCCAGCAGATCGATCTGCTCGCTCTCGACCTCCACGTTCACGATAATCGACAGTCCATACCCGACTGCGGCAGGGGCGACCACGGCGGTGCATTGCATGATCGCACCAACCTCCGTGAGTCGCCGTATTCGCCGGTTCACCGCCGCGGCCGATAGATTGACGCGGGCACCCAACTCGTTTTGAGACACGGTAGCGTCTTTTTGCAGTTCCGAAAGTATCTTACGATCGTAGGCATCGAGTTCAGCAGTCATGCGTTTCCCATGGAGGCGTCGAATTTGCAAAGAAATTGCATGGAATCGATGAATATTAAGTCAATTCCCTTCCCTGCTTTCACTAAAATTCCTTTCATGCGCCCGGCGACCGTTCCAGGCGAATGTCATGAAAAACCTTTGGGACATATCGATGCTGGTAATGAATGAAACGATCAATCGCACAACCTACCCTGCCGAACTGGCGAAGATCCTGAACATGCAGGCAGCCGAGGAAAGCCGGGCCTGGCTACGGCAATGGGACCAGTTGAGGCAGGATGCAACGCCGCTCTGGAAGCTTCCTGCGGCGGCAAGGAGGCTAGGCGTGGCGGAAATCGCCGTCAAGGATGAATCGACCCGTTCACCGCTGGGCAGTTTCAAGGCGCTTGGCGCACCCATAGCGCTGGCAAGGCTGGTCCGCCGCCTGTGGACGGCCGAGGACCTGAGCGCGGCTGATCTATTCCGGGGAAAGCATCGCCCGCTTCTTGAAGACCTGACCGTGATCAGCGCGACCGATGGAAACCATGGCCGCGCGCTGGCAGCGGCGGCGCGTTCACTCGGCTGCGGCTGCGTCATCGTGCTGCATGCCCATGTCGGCATGGAGCGGGAACAAGCCATTGCGGCCCTTGGCGCTCGCATCATCCGCATTACCGGTAATTATGACGACTCGGTGAATGAGGCCGCACGGCTTGCCGCCGCCAACGGCTGGCATGTCGTCTCGGATACCTCGTATGACGGTTACGAAGATATTCCGCGGGATGTCATGCAAGGATACGCCGCCATCGCCGCCGAGGCGATCGAACAAGCTCGTGGATCACGGACCAGCCCGGCGTTCACGCATGTGTTCCTTCAGGGCGGAGTCGGCGGCATGGCAGCGGGCTTGGCCAGCTATTTCTGGGAGTATTACGGCGAACACCGCCCCGCATTCGTGGTGGTGGAGCCGGAACAGGCGGATTGCCTGCTGCAAAGCGCGATACGGAAAACCGCTTCCAGGGCAACGGGCAGCGTGGATTCCGTCATGGCCGGCCTTGCCTGCGGCGAGGCTTCTCCGCTCGCATGGAAAATTCTTCAACCGTGCATCGACGCATTTCAGACCATCGGGGACTCCAAAGCAGTCGAAGCGATGCGGTTGCTGGCATCGGGAGGCGACGGCGATATTCCGATTGTCGCGGGCGAATCAGGGGCCGCCGGTTTTGCCGGATTGGTCTCGCTCCTCGAAGACGGAAAGCATGCGCGCATACTCGGCCTGGACAGCAATGCACGCGTCCTGCTTGTCAATACCGAAGGAGCGACTGCACCGTCAGTCTATGCCGATCTGGCCGGCGTGCCGGCGCAACAGGTCCTAAGGCACCAGGCTGAACATCTTCTGCGCGAAAGCGCTTAAACTTTAGCCGCGGAGGAACCGCCTGAGCCGTCCAGACCAACTAACCCGGGTAGCAAGCCACATCCATGTTCTCTCACATCTTTGTCGGCGTCAGCGATTTCGAGCGCGCCATCGCATTCTACAATCCGCTCATGGAGGCTTTGGGAATCCGCCCGCGGTTCTGCGACCGGGATCGGCCCTGGGCCGGATGGCAGTCCGAACCCGGTCCTCGCCCGCTGTTCATCATCGGCGCCCCTTTCGACGGGCAAGCGCATGCGCATGGCAATGGGCAAATGACCGCTTTCCTCGCAAGAAACCGGTCCATCGTGGACCTCGCCCACGAAGTGGCTCTGGTCAATGGCGGCCTTTGCGAAGGACCGCCCGGCTTGAGACCGGAATATCACGAGCATTATTACGGAGCCTACTTTCGCGACCCGGACGGCAACAAGCTTTGCGTGGCGTGTCATGCCGCGGTGAATTAGGTTCGTGAATTAGGCTCGTGAATCGCTCCCGGACCGGCGGCTCGCCGGCAAGCGGGACAGCCGGTGGCCGGCTTTATCCGACGACCTTGCCCCGCATGGCCTTGACCTGCCCTCGGACCGCCTTCTTGTCGAGACGCCGCTGCTGCGATCCGCGTGTCGGCTTGGTGGCGCGCCGTGCACGCGGCGGCTCGGAAATACTCGCCACCATCTCCAGCAGCCGTTGCATGGCGTCTTCCTTGTTCTTTTCCTGGCTGCGGTGCGCCTGAGCCTTGATGACGATGACGCCCTCCCGGGTGATCCGCTGGTCGTTCAATTCCAGCAGACGTTCCTTCATCGGTTCCGGCAGCGATGAGGCACGGATATCGAAACGCAAGTGAATCGCGTTCGACACTTTGTTCACATTCTGGCCGCCCGCGCCCTGGGCACGTATCGCGGTGAACTCGACCTCGCTCGCGTCGATTACCGGAATATGGCGGCTCATCTCGAACGCCCGGATAGAGAATCGCCTGCCTTCATCGGTCACGAGTCCCTGCTGGCAAGCCCGCCGGTCTCCCTGCTTTGGGCTTCTTGGGTTTCTTCGGCTTTTTCAGGACATGGCCCTGTCCGTCGGTCAAGGGTACACGGTGGCTGGGTTCGAAACCAGGCACTTCAGTGCGGGGCAGCGTCTTGCGGATCAGGGCTTCGATCGCCGACAGTTGCGTGACTTCATCGGCGCAAACCAGGGAAACCGCTTCCCCCGTCGCGCCGGCACGCCCGGTGCGTCCGGTGCGATGGATGTAATCTTCGGCAACGATCGGCAGGTCGAAATTGACCACGTGCGGGAGCTCGAGAATATCCAGCCCGCGCGCGGCGACGTCGGTTGCCACCAGTATCTGCACCTCGCCCGACTTGAAGCGCTCGAAGGCGCGCAGCCTGGCGGGTTGCGGCTTGTCGCCGTGGATGGCATCGGCATTGCAGCCCTGCGCGAGCAGCGCCTTGACCAGTTCGTCTGCGCCATTGCGCGTCTTGACGAAGACCAGCACCTGCTGCCATCCGTGCTTCTGCCGCAGGTGCAGGAACAACTCGAGCTTGCGCTTCTTGTCCACCGGAACCATCCACTGATGGATACCTGTCGCCATGGTGTTGCGCGGCCCGGTGTCGATGGACAGCGGATCGGTCAGCATCGATGCGGCCAGCAGCCGTATTGCGTCGGAGAACGTTGCCGAGAAAAGCAGGGTCTGGCGGCGCGCGGGCATCAACGCAAGCAATGCGTTGAGTTCACGGGAAAAGCCGAGATCGAGCATCCGGTCCGCCTCGTCCAGCACCAGGGTTTGCAAACCGTTGAATTTCACCGCGTTCTTCTGATGGAGATCGAGTAGTCGGCCAGGCGTGGCCACCAGGATGTCGAGCCCCTTGCGCAACGCCATCATCTGCGGATTGATGCTGACCCCGCCATAGGCGGCCAGGGTGCGCAGCGGCATGTGCTTTCCGTAGGCGGCAAAGCTCTTGTGCACCTGCTCGGCCAGTTCCCGCGTCGGCACCAGCACCACCGACCGGACCATGTTGCCGGCGGGACGGGCGCCTTCCGCCTCCAGGCGCTGCAACAGCGGCAGGGCGAAGCCGGCGGTCTTGCCGGTTCCCGTCTGCGCGGCGGCCATCAGGTCGCGCCCGGCGAGAATTGCGGGAATTGCCTGCGCCTGTACCGGCGTCGGTGTTGTATAGTCGAGCGCATCGAGCGCCTGCAGGAGCGGGGTTATCAATCCCAGGGAAGAAAAGGTAGTCAAGGCGGTAGTCAAGGCTGAGCGGCATGCCAAATGTCAAAACAAGGGTAGAGTGTAGCCAACCACGCGCCTTTACGTCAGTTCTTCTCTGCAGTCCCCACCGGTTTTGCGGTCCAAACCTGATTGCCTGTGCGCTCTTGTGCATTCCGCGGCGTTTCGTCCGCTCAACATCATTCGTAGAAATATCATGCCGGAAAACCAAATCTCCTCCTTCGCCAGCCTGGCGCTGAACGACGCGTTGCTTCGCGTATTGTCCGAACTCGGTTATGAACTGCCCTCGCCGATCCAGGCCGCCACGATCCCCGTCCTGCTCGAGGGCCGCGACGTGCTCGGACAGGCCCAGACCGGCACCGGCAAGACCGCGGCATTCGCATTGCCCATTCTGAATGGAATCGATATCCGGCAGCAGGCCTTGCAGGCGCTGGTGCTGGCGCCGACGCGCGAACTGGCGATACAGGTCGCGGAGGCGTTCCAGCGCTATGCGACGCATATTCCAGGCTTTCACGTGCTACCCATCTATGGCGGCCAAAGCTATGGCCCCCAGCTCAGCGCCCTGCGGCGCGGCGTGCATGTGGTGGTGGGCACCCCGGGACGCGTGATCGACCACCTGGAAAAGGGCTCGCTCGATCTCTCCCGGATCAAGACGCTCGTGCTGGACGAGGCGGACGAGATGCTGCGCATGGGTTTCATCGACGATGTCGAGCACATCTTGCAGAAGACGCCCGCGTCGCGCCAGACAGCGCTGTTTTCCGCGACCATGCCGGGCGCGGTGCGGCGGATCGCGCAAACCTACCTGCGCAATCCGGCGGAAGTCACCATCGCCGCTAAAACCGGTACCGCCGAAAACATCCGCCAGCACTACTGGCTGGTCAGCGGACTGCACAAGCTCGATGCCCTTACCCGTATCCTGGAAGCCGAGCCGTTCGACGGCATGATCATTTTCGCCCGCACCAAGCTGGGTACCGAAGAACTGGCCGGCAAGCTGCAGGCGCGCGGCTTTTCGGCCGCCGCCATCAACGGCGACATGGCGCAGCAGCAGCGCGAGCGCACGATACAGATGCTCAAGGACGGCAACATCGATATCCTGGTGGCGACCGACGTGGCCGCGCGTGGCCTCGACGTCGAGCGCATCAGCCATGTGATCAATTACGACGTGCCCTACGACCCGGAAAGCTATACCCACCGCATCGGACGCACCGGTCGGGCGGGACGCAGCGGCGAAGCGATCCTGTTCATCACGCCGCGTGAAAGGAACCTGCTGAAGGCCATCGAGCGGGCGACGCGCCAGCCGGTATCGCCGCTGACCCTGCCCAGCATCCAGGATGTCAACAACGTGCGCATCTCCCGCTTCAAGGACCAGATCAGCGAAGCGCTGGCCGCGGACGGGCTGGATGTGTTCCGGTCGCTGATCGAGGATTACGAGCGCGAGCACAATGTGCCGGCGGTGGAGATCGCAGCAGCGCTGGCGAAGATTGCCCGTGGCGACATGCCGTTTCTTCTGGAAAAAAATGGCCGCGAAACGAGGGACGAACGCCCGCGCTTCGAAGACGGCGCTTCGGATGCCGGCCGACCGGAACGCGGCGGCAGGAGCGAGCGCAGCAACCGGGTCTTCGCGGAACCTTCGCATTTTGAACGCAGCGAACGCGGCGAAAGGCCGCATAGGGAAGACAGGCAGGACCGGCGCGATGCCGGCGACCGCCCGCACCCGCCGAAAAAGGACCGCGTGCAGCGCCCGCCCGAAGTCGGCATGCAGAGCTACCGCATTGAAGTCGGCTACGTTCACGGCGTCAAGCCGGGCAACATCGTCGGCGCCATCGCCAACGAAGCCGGTATTGAATCCAGGCATATCGGCCGCATCGAAATCTATGACGACTACAGTACGCTGGATCTGCCGGCGGACCTGCCGGAAGATCTCCTGCGCCACCTGCGGACCGTATGGGTGGCCAACCAGCAGCTCCGCATCAGCCGCGAGGATGCCGGCGCGCGCAATGACGCGCACGGCGGCGTTGCCATGGCGCCCCCTGTGAAGGAGCGCCCGGCCGCGCCGCACAAGGAGCGCAAGGATCACAAGGAGCGCGGCGAGGCCAACATGCAGACCTACCGCATCGAAGTCGGGCATGCGCATGGCGTGCGGCCGGCCAACATCGTGGGCGCCATTGCCAATGAAGCTGACCTGGATCCCAAGCTGATCGGGCGCATCGAGATCTACGACGACCACAGCATGATCGACCTGCCTAAGGGCATGCCGAAAGACGTGTTCGAGCTGCTGAAGACGGTATCCGTCTCCGGCCAGCCGCTTCGCATCAGCACGGCGGCGGCACAGCAGCCGCGCGAGTCGGGCCACGCCGGCAAGCGGACCTTGTCTGCGCCTGTCGACAAGGGCGGCAGGAGTGACAGGGGCGGCGAATTCCGGAAAGGCGCGGGGAACAGGGGCGTGGAGACGCCGAAGTCCAAGGCCAAGCCGCATCGCAAGGGGCAGCGCAACGCCTGATGCATGAACGGGCGCAGACGATTTACGGAGCGAATCATGGAGATGAAAAAAATCAATGCCGGCAAGCTGCGTGCGATCGGCTACGACCCGCGCGCGCGCATCCTTCGGGTCGAATTCGAGGATGGCAGCGCGATCGACTATTCGGGAGTCGGCACCGAAGTCTGGCGCAAGCTATCGACCTCCGGTTCCGCCTGGAGCTATTACCGCGACAACATAGAGGAAGAATTTACCGGCCGCCGGGGCACCGTCCAGCAACAGGGAAAGGCCCGGCAGCAGCTCGATGATCTTTTCAGGGCGCCGGATGACGACCCGGCCACCTGAAAGGAAGCGGCGATACTGGATGCCGCTTCCCATCGTTGCCTGGCGAGACTTCAGCCCCCGACTTCCCGGATGCCGATGACGGTGCCTTCGCGCCGCTGATCCGCGCCGCCGTATTGCTTTCCGTTCTTCAGGTCGATCACGATGCCCTGCACCGAGCCGATGGTGGAGGCGCACGCCGGCGCACCGTTCACCTGCGGCACCTGGTGCCCGAGCGCTGCCAGGCCCTGCAGGGTTTCCGCCGTGATACCTCTCTCGCAGGTAATGGTGCCGGCGGCACTGGTCACGGACCAGCGGGGCGCATCGATGGCTTGCTGGATCGACATGCGATGGTCGACAAGATTGAGCGTGACATTGAGCACGGAGTTGATGATGGTGGCGCCGCCGGGAGAGCCATAGGCGGCGACGGGCTTGCCCTGGTAGAACAGCATGGTCGGCGACATCGACGAACGCGGCCGCTTGAACGGCTCGACGTCGTTGGCGCCGGGGTTGCCGGTGGCGGCGTTACGCGTCGGAGTGAAGTTGAAGTCGGTCAGCTCGTTATTGAGCAGGAAACCGTATCCCGGCACGACGATGCCGGTACCCCAGGTGTTTTCAATCGTGGTCGTATACGACACCACGTTGCCGTCGCGATCGACCACCGAGAAGTGAGTGGTATGGACACCCTTTTCCTCTTCCAGGCCGGCCAGCCTCAGCGGCGCATCGCCAGCGTCGGCGGTATCGCAGGCACGCGGATCGCCGGCCGCAGCGGTCGCCAGCCGCTGGTCCGGCTTGATCAGCTGTCGCCGTTCGGACAGGTAGCAGGAAGAGATCAGGCCTCGCTTCGGTACCGGCACGAAATCTTCGTCACCCATCCACACCGCGCGGTCTGCGAATCCCAGGCGCATTGCTTCCGTCATCACATGCAGGGTGCGGGTACTGCCGAAGCCGAAGCCCTGGTCGGCGTCACCGATCGGAAACTGTTCCAGCATCTTCAGCATCTGGATGACGGTAAGCCCCCCGGATGACGGCGGCGACATCGATTTCACTTTCACGCCGCGGTAATCACCTTCCACAGGCTGGCGAATGGCGACATCATAGGCTGCAAGATCCGATAACGCCATGCGGCCGACGCCGGCACTGCCCAATGCAGGATTGCTGCGCTTCTGCGCCTCGACAATCGCTTTCGCGATCTCGCCCTTGTAGAACACCTGGCTGCCCTGGGCGGCAATCAGGCGGAAGGTCTTTGCCAGGTCGGGCTGGCGCAGCAGGTGGCCTTCCGGCAATGGCGCTCCGCCGGGAAGGCGGAACAAGGCTTGCGCCTCCGGTTGCAGCGCGGTGCGCTCGTTGTTGATGTCGGCCGAGAGAAAGCGGTTGATACGGAAGCCGCTGTCAGCCAGGGTGATGGCCGGTTGAAGGGTTTGCGCCAGCGACTTCGTACCCCATTTCGCCAGCGCGGTTTCCACGCCCAGGACGGTGCCCGGCACGCCGACCGAATGGCCGCTGGTGGAAGCGGCGGCAAACGTCTGGTTGAGGAACATGTCCGGGGTGGCGGCTGCGGGCGCCTTTTCGCGGGAATCGACAATGAAGGTTTCATTCGTCTTCGCAAGGTGAATCATCATGAAGCCGCCGCCGCCGATGCCGGAAAACTGCGGCTCGACGACATTGAGCGCGAACTGGATGGCGGCTGCCGCATCGATTGCGTTGCCCCCCTCTTCCAGCATGCGGGCGCCGGCCTCGGCCGCCAATGGATGCGAAACGGAAACCACGCCCTTGCGGTAAGCCTGCTCCTGCGCGGCGAGCGTATCGGGAAACGTGCGTGCCGTATTTTCGGCAAAAACCAGGCCGGCGCTCAAGGCGGCGGCGAGGGGAAGGATGCGCAATGCGCGCGGCATCATCTTGCTCATGTGAACCCTTTCTTTTCGATTCGTATGATTGCTCCCTGCAAGGGAGCAAGGTCTCGTGTCGGCCTGATACCTGTCGCCAAGCCAAGCGCATCCGCTGCACCATCCTTGGGCACGCGGCAGTAATTGAAATCTACTAATCGGCATCCGCTTTGCCAGTGCTTCACGCCTGGGTTTGAGCGCGATCAAGCGAAACGGCATGCTGCAAATACCAAAGGCATCGCCATGTCCGGCGCGTGGAGTAAAAGCGTAAAATTCTGTAGACTTGCAGTTTGGGAAGAAGAACAGCTAGAACAGCAAGAACAGGTAGAACAGTCTGCCACTGGCTTCACATTGAATCAGACTTCCATGCAATTCCGCTGCTGCATTCAGTCAGTGCTTCATTTATGCATATCGGATGCTGAAATGACATGCCAGCGCTCATGACGACAACGAGCTTAATGTTCCGAGCAACACTATGGTGAATGACCTTGAAGCAGACGTGAGTGCGGTATCGCGGATCGACGCCGTTCCCGCGATTCTTGAAGTGATCTGCCGTACCAGCGGCATGGGCTTTGCCGCAGTAGCGCGGGTGACCGAGGACCGGTGGATTGCCTGCGCGGTGCGCGACGATATCAACTTCGGCCTGAAGCCGGGCGGCGAACTGAAGGTCGAAACGACCATCTGCAACGAAATCCGGGCCAGCAGAAAGGAGGTTGTCATCGATCATGTGGCCGAAGACTCCGTCTATTGCCAGCACCATACACCGGCAATGTATGGTTTCCAGAGCTACATTTCGATGCCCATTTTCTATCCCGATGGTCGCTTCTTCGGCACCCTGTGCTCCATCGATCCCAGCCCCGCAAAACTGAACCGTCCCGAGATCGTGAAGATGTTCAGGCTGTTCGCCGATCTCATCATGTTTCATCTGCAGGCCCAGGACAAGCTTGAACTCGCGCAGGACAACCTGCGGCATGAGCGTGACATGGCCGCCCGGCGCGAGCGTTTCGTCGCCACGCTGAGCCACGATTTGCGCAACCCGCTGGCCGCAATCGATGCCGGGGCGGAAATCCTGAAAATGGAAAGCCTCGGCAGCCGGGGAGCAACCGCGCTGCAGATGATTCAGCGCAGCGTGCAGCGGATGGTCGCGCTGGTGGACGACGTTCTGGATGTGGCGCGCGTGCGGCTGGGCACGGGAGTGCCGGTGGTGCGCCGGAACATCCTGACTCAGGCGGACCTGGAACAGGTGATCGATGAACTCCGGAGCGCCTGGCCGGACCGCGAGATCAGGACCGCCGTTGCCATTTCGCGCGACGTACCTTGCGATCGCAGCCGGATCAGCCAGCTTTTTTCCAATCTTGTCGGCAATGCATTGGCACATGGCGCGAGCGATGCGCCGGTCCATGTGGAAGCAAACTGCCGTGACGGGGTCTTCGAGTTTTCGGTTGCAAACCAGGGCACACCGATTCCCGCGGATATGCTGGAGACGCTGTTTGAACCCTTCTCCCGCCATTCGAACAGCCACCAGAACAGCAGGATAGGGCTTGGCCTCTACATTGCGTCGGAAGTTGCGCGCGCCCATGGCGGCACGCTTCATGTCTCGTCTGCCGAAGACGGAACGCGATTCTGGTTCCGTATGCCGCTGTCGCAGGAGGCGGAAAACGACATCGGTGACAATGCCGGCCATGACAGGTCAGATGACAAGGCGAACGCAGATTGAATGACTAGAGCGGTTTCACCCTGACCTGCCTGCCGATCCCGGACAGGATGCTGCCGGCACTGCGCTGTGACTCCTTGCCATGGCTTGGCCATGTCGCGTCGTCACGCCTTGTTCCAGCGGCACTCTGCCTCGGCCTCGACTAGGCCGGTCAGGGCGAAAACGCTCTAGCTGGAACAATAGCGCGGCCCCTCGGAGCTAACGCTCCTGCAAGCCGGGCCGGATACTCCCCATCTCGATCATCTTGGCAAGGTGCGGCAGGCTGATGCCGCACCTTGCCTGCCTGTCAGAATGTATGACGCACGCCAAAACCGATGGTGTCTGCCGATTCGAAGCCGGTCTGCTTGTCGCGGGAATAGACCGCATAAACATCCGTTCGCTTCGACAGGAAATGGTCATAGCCTATCGATGCAGTGTTGCGCTTGTTGTCCGGCAGGCCGGCGCGCTCGCGCTTGGTATGCGCCCATTCCGCCAGAAGCGCCCCGCTCTGCGTGATCGGCACGCGCACACCGACATCATGAGTACGGGTATTGCTGGACACGCCGCTGCTGTCCGTCTTCGCGAGCGAGCCATACACCTTGACAGCCTTGAAATCATAAGTCGCACCCAGCAGATAGGCGTTCTGCTGTGCCAGCGGTGCGGTGACCGGCACCCGAAAACGCTGCGCGGAAAACGCCGCGCTGAAATTCCCGTTGACGTAATTCGCATGCAGGCCGAGGTTGGCCCGCCCGCTGCTGCCGGGCACCTCGCCGAGTCCGTAGATGATGTTGCCGGCCAGCCCGCCGACTCGTGGCGTGGCGTACTGGATGGTGTTGTTCCAGACCGTATCGCCGATCAGTGCTCCGTTATAGGTACCGACGAAAGATTGCAACACCAGCGGCGAAAACACGACCGAGACGCCGAACGGGCTCAGCGTACCCATGTTGATATAGGTCGGATTGGTCTGGCGGCCGAAGGTGAGACGGCCGAAGCGGCTATCGACGCCGACGAAGGCATTGCGCGCGAACAGGCCATCGACCGCGTTGCGGCCCAGACCGCCGGTGTCGGTCTGGAAGAAGCTCTCCAGCGCGAATATCGCCTTGTAACCGCTGCCCATGTCTTCGCTGCCCCGCACGCCCCAGTACGAGGTAGTCAGGCCGCCGTGACCAAGCTGCGTGACGGCGGCGGGTCCGCCGCTGCGCTCCGATTTCGCTACATAGGCACCGACCAGTCCGTACATCTGGACCTGCGTAGTCTGTTGTGCGAACGCATTCAATGCCGCGCCCGCAACGATGAAGCCCGCTCCAAGCCTCATCATGTTATTTGTTTTCTTTTTCATTGTTGTCATACCGGGTTAAAGGAATAAAAACTTCAAGCCTTTGCAAGCCTTTGCGAGGTCTTGCGCGACATGCCTCCCTGCCTCGCACTCAAAGGCACAGCCACAGGCACAGGCGAATTGACTATCTCTTTACTGTTATTGCCGCGTCCTCACTGCTTTTCAATCTTTGCCTTCTCGATCACCCCGCCCCATTTCGCGATATCGGAGGCCAGCAGGTTCTTTGCCGCATCCGGAGTGCCGCCCTGCGCGACCACGCCGAGTTCCAGCAAGCGCTTCCTGATGTCCGGATTCGACACCGCCGTATTGATCTCCTTGTTCAGACGGTCAATGACGGCCTTGGGCGTGCCGGCCGGCGCGGCCAGGCCGTTCCACGAGGCCGCCTGGTAGTTGGGCAGTCCGCTTTCTCCCACGGTGGGCACGTCCGGCAAGCCCGAAAAACGCTTCGCGGAAGTCACGCCAATGACATTGAGATTGCCGGCCCTGATCTGCGGCAGCGTCGGACCAAGAATCTCCACCGCTGCATCGAGCTCACCAGTGGTAACCGCGGTAATCACTTCAGGCGTTCCCTTGTAAGGGACAATGAGTGCATCGATGCCGGCCATCGAAACGAAGAGTTCGGCGGCCAGGTTCTGCGTGCTTCCCCGATTGATGGTGCCGATATTGAGCTTGCCCGGATTTTTCCTGGCGTAGGCAATCAGATCGGCGGCATTCTTGACTGGCAGTTTCTTGTTGACGATCATCGCCAGATCGAAGAAACCGAGCGTGGAGATGGGTGTGAAATCTTTGAGCGTGTCGTACGGCAGCTTCTTGAACAGGCCGGCACTGACCGCCGTGCCGTTACTGATCAACAGCAGCGTATAGCCATCCGCACTTGCCTTGGCAACCGCATCCGCGGCCACGATGCCGCCGGCACCCGGACGATTTTCAACAATGATCGGCTGCTTCATCGATTCCGACATTTTCTGCGCTACCGTCCGCACGGTAAGGTCGGCGATTCCACCGGCCCCGAAAGGCACGACAATCTTCACCAGCTTGCTGGGATAGTCCTGTGCGAATGCGGACGCGGACATTACGAGCGACAGCGCCGCAACGCAGCACTGCATATTTTTCATTACTTGTCGGATCATTGACGCACCTTGATGATTGGAGAGAATGTCGTGCTCTTGGCGGCACGTCATGCCGACGGCAGAGCGCCGGCTGAAGCTGTTCGGAGGACTTGGTGGTCCCACGCCGCTTCATTTCGGGCCGATTATGGAACAGCGCCGATACATGAACAATACGATATCAGCGCTAGCTGCTATAGCAGATTGTTATAACAGAGCGTGATGGCAATACTTGCAATGAAGGTGGATTGCAGACAGTTGAAGGGGGATGGCGTACTGCATCGTAGCCGCTGGTGGTGTGCGTTCGAAATTTGTTGAAAGCAAATGTGGCGAACTCCTGTCGAGACAAGGAAAAAAGCACAGCAAGGCCGGGGCCTTGCTGTGCTTTTTTGACGCAGTATCGGCGGCATGATTCTCGCCCATCATTTGATCAAAAAATTTTAACTCGCACCACTAGGTACCCAGTCAGGATTCGCGCAGGATATCCTTGGCCACCTTTTCCAGCAGCTGCAGCATTGCCTGCTGGGTGCCGGTCGCGGGGCGACGGGAATTGATGGCAATGAACAGTTTCGAACGCAGGCCCGGCTCGACAATACGACGCATCGAGTAACGCTTCGGATGCGCTGCGGTGGTCACCGCGTTACGCGACAGGATGGCCTTGCCTGCGCCGTCGGCCACCAGGTCGAGGATCGCGCCGACACCATCGACTTCCATTGCTATCTTCGGCTGCACGCCGATATTGATGAGCTCCGTTTCCACATGCATGCGCAAGGCATTCGGTCGGCTGGGAATGATCAATGAATGCTTGCCGATGTCGCGCAGCTTCACCGGCTTGCCGCCACCCGTATCTTCCAGGCGCTGCACCAGCAGCAATTCCTCCTCCACCAGCGGAAGCAAGTCGATTTCCGGCGAGGGCAAGGCGTTATAGAGAAGTGCAATATCAAGGCGGCCGGACAGGAGGGACTCCTGCATGGTCTTCGACAGTCCCTCACCGATGGAAAGCGTGGCCTCAGGCATCAACGCCTTGAATTCCCGTGTGATAGGGACGGTCAGGATCTTCGACAGAGTGGGCGGAAGTCCGATCGCGACTCGGCCGGCGAGCGAGCCGTGCACTCGCGACAATTCCTCGCGCAGGCGATCCATCTGGTGCAGCACGCCGCGGCTGTGTTCCAGCAGGACCTTGCCGGCTTCGGTGAGGGTAACGCCGCGGCCGTTGCGCAGTAGCAGGGTCTGGCGCAATTCCACTTCCAGCAGCCGCACCTGCCGGCTCAGCGCCGGCTGCGCGATGTCCAGCGCGGTGGACGCCCGGGTAAAGCTCCCGAGTTCGGCGACACGCACGAAATAGGCAAGTTGCTTGATGTCCATGATGCTGCTCCGACCGGCTAGGAATCCCCGAATGAAATAGGTGCACCAATGATATAGCAAATCGCGATAGCTGCTAGAACGCGCCAGGTCTTACTCCAGGCTTGCAACCGATGGAAAATGCGCGCTATGCAAACCTCCATCAACACCCTTTTCATGCGCGGCGGGACCTCACGCGGTCCTTTCTTCGCCGAGTCCGACCTCCCGGCCGACAGGGAAACACGCGATCGTGTCCTGCTTGCCGTCATGGGCTCTCCCGACATGCGGCAGATCGACGGATTGGGCGGCGCACATCCTCTGACGAGCAAGGTCGGCATCGTCCGCCGCAGCAGCGTGCCGGGCGTCGATATCGATTTCCTGTTTGCCCAGCTGCAGCCGGACAAGGAGTCCGTCGATACCACGCCCAACTGCGGCAACATGCTGGCCGCCGTGGTGCCCTTCGCCATCGAAACCGGCCTTGCACAGGTTCAGGGCGACGCCACCACCCTGCGCGTGCTGACCCTTAACACCGACATGCAGTGCGACATCACCGTGCAGACCCCCGGCGGCCGCGTCGCCTACAGCGGCGACGCGCGCATCGACGGCGTGCCGGGAACCTCGGCGCCGATCACCATCAATTTCCTCGATACCGCCGGTTCGGTATGCTCAGGGCTTCTTCCGACCGGCAAGGTGCGGGACGTGATCGACGGCATTGAAGTCACCTGCATAGACAACGGCATGCCGCTTGTCATGTTCAAGGCCGAGGCAGTCGGACGCACTGGCTATGAAAGCGTGGCCGAGCTCAATGCCGACACCGAACTGAAGGCCCGCATCGAGCGGCTGCGCATCGCCTGCGGCCATGCCATGGGCCTGGGCGACGTGAAGGAGAAGAACTATCCGAAGATGACGCTGATCGCCCCGCCGCGCTCCGGCGGCAGCCTGAACACCCGCAGTTTCATTCCGCACGTCTGCCACGATGCGATCGGCGTGCTGGCCGCGGTAACGGTCGCCACCGCCTGCGTGTTGAAAGGCTCGGTCGCCGAAGGCGTTGCCAGGGTGCCCGAAGGCGGCATCAAGCAGATTTCGGTCGAGCATCCCACCGGCGAGTTTTCAGTGGAGCTCGAACTCGATCCGGCCAATCCCCAGAATGTCACGCGTGCAGCACTGCTGCGCACAGCCCGCCTCATCATGCGCGGACAAGTCATGGTCCCCACATCGGTATGGAACAAAGGAGAAACAGCTTGATCATCGATATCCACGGCCACTACACCACGGCTCCCGGAGCGCTGGAAGCCTGGCGCAACCGCCAGATCGCCGGGCTGAAGGATGCGACGCTCGCGCCGAAGGTCTCCGAACTGCAGATCAGCGACGACGAACTGCGCGAGAGCATTGAAACCAACCAGCTCGCCAAGATGAGGGAGCGCGGTTCCGACCTCACCATCTTCTCGCCGCGCGCCAGCTTCATGGCGCACCATATCGGCGACTTCAATACCAGCGCCACCTGGGCTGCGATCTGCAACGAACTTTGCCATCGCGTCAGCAAGCTGTTCCCGGACCACTTCATCGGTGCGGCGATGCTGCCGCAGTCGCCTGGCGTCGATCCGGCCACCAGCATTGCCGAACTCGAAAAATGCGTGAAGGAATACGGCTTCGTCGCCATCAACCTGAATCCGGATCCCTCCGGCGGCCACTGGACCAGCCCGCCGCTGACCGACCGCCACTGGTATCCGATCTACGAAAAGATGGTGGAATACGACATCCCGGCAATGATCCATGTCTCGACGTCCTGCAATGCCTGCTTCCACACCACCGGCGCGCACTACATCAATGCCGACACGACCGCCTTCATGCAGCTGCTGCAAGGCGACCTGTTCAAGGATTTCCCTACCCTCAAGTTCATCATTCCGCATGGCGGCGGCGCGGCGCCGTATCACTGGGGCCGTTACCGCGGGCTGGCGCAGGAAATGAAGAAGCCGCCGCTCAAGGACCATCTCCTCAACAACATCTTCTTCGATACCTGCGTCTATCACCAACCGGGCATCGATTTGCTGACCAAGGTAATTCCGGTCGAGAACGTGCTGTTCGCATCGGAGATGATCGGCGCGGTGCGCGGCATCGATCCGGAAACCGGGCACTACTATGACGATACGAAGCGCTACATCGAGGCGGCCAGCCTGAGCGATGAAGACCGGCACAAGATTTTCGAGGGCAATGCACGCCGCGTCTATCCGCGTCTGGATGCAGCCCTCAAGGCGAAAGGACAATGACGATGACGACTCCGCTCTTCAACCAACTGGGCGTGGTGAAACGCAACATTGTCCGCGCTGATGCCGCAGCAACCGCGCAGCTTGCCAAATACGGCAGCGCCACGGTGCATGAAGCGATGGGCCGCGTCGGCCTGATGAAGCCCTACATGCGCCCGATCTACAGCGGCGCGCAGGTGTCCGGCACCGCCGTCACCGTGCTGCTGCATCCGGGCGACAACTGGATGATGCACGTCGCAGCGGAACAGATCCAGCCGGGCGACATCGTGGTCGCCGCTGTTACCGCGGAGTGCACCGACGGTTACTTCGGCGACCTGCTTGCCACCAGCTTCATGGCGCGCGGCGCCAGGGCGCTGATCATCGACGCCGGCGTGCGGGACGTGAAGGTGCTGACCGAAATGGGCTTTCCTGTCTGGAGCAAGTCCATCAGCGCCAAGGGCACCATCAAGGCGACGCTGGGCTCGGTCAACATCCCGGTGGTATGCGCCGGCGCCCTGGTCAATCCGGGCGACGCGATCGTGGCCGATGACGACGGCGTGGTCGTCGTGCCCGCCGCCGATGCGGTGCGTATTGCCGAAGCCGCGCAAAAGCGCGAAGCCCTTGAAGGCGAGAAGCGCGAGAAGCTGGCCTCGGGCGTGCTGGGCCTGGACATGTACAACATGCGCGGCCCGCTGGAAAAGGCCGGGCTCAAGTATGTCGACTAGAAGAACCGCTGGCATCATCATGGACATCGATTCAATAACTTTCGCATTGGCCGCATTGGCCGATGCGGTATCCCGAACATCTGAAGAAATAATATGGTGATGGAATTCGTTAAAACTCCAGGCTGGCTCGACTGGCATCCCGATCCAAGCACACCCCGCTTCCAACTGCCGGCCGGCGCGGTCGACGCGCATTGTCATGTATTCGGCCCGGGCGCCGAATTCCCGTTCGCCGCGGAACGAAAGTACACGCCTTGTGATGCCGGCAAGGCGCAATTGTTTGCACTGCGCGACCATCTCGGCTTCTCCCGCAACGTGATCGTGCAAGCTACCTGCCACGGCGCAGACAACCGGGCGATGATCGATGCCTGCATTGCGTCCGGCGGCAAGGCGCGCGGCGTGGCGACCGTCCGCCGCGGCATCGGCGACCAGGAGTTGCAGCAATTGCACGACGCTGGCGTGCGCGGTGTACGGTTCAATTTCGTCAAGCGCCTGGTCGACTTCACGCCCAAGGACGAGCTGATGGAAATCGCCGGGCGCATAGCGCGCTTCGGCTGGCACGTGGTGATCTATTTCGAGGCGCAGGACTTGCCGGAACTATGGGATTTCTTTACCGCGCTGCCGACCAAGGTAGTAGTCGATCACATGGGCCGCCCCGATGTCAGAAAGCCGGTCGACGGCGAGGAGTTCGCGCTGTTCATGAAATTCATGCGCGAGAATCCGCAGGTCTGGAGCAAGGTCAGCTGCCCGGAGCGCCTGTCGGTGCGCGGACCGCGGGCGCTGAACGGCGAACGGGAAGCCTACCGCGACGTGGTGCCATTCGCCCGGCGCATTGTCGAGGAATTTCCAGATCGCGTTCTTTGGGGCACCGACTGGCCGCATCCCAATCTGAAGGATCACATGCCCGACGACGGATTGCTGGTCGACTTCATCCCGCACATTGCGCCGACCGCCGAGCTTCAGCGAAAACTGCTGGTGGACAATCCCATGCGCCTGTACTGGCCGGAAGAAGTTTGAGTTCGATCTAGAGCGTTTTCACCCTGACCGGCCTAGTCGAGGCCGAGGCAGAATGTCGCTGGAACAAGGCGTGAAGACGCGACATGGCCAAGCCATGGCAAGGAGTCACAACGCAGTGCCGCCGGCATTCTGTCCGGGATCGGCAGGCAGGTCAGGGTGAAAACGCTCCAGGCTCCTTCCTTCATTCCGCGTCATTGTCCAGATTGGCACGGACCCGCTGGAGCAATGTCACCAGCATGCCGCGCTCGGCGTCGGCCAGTCCCTTGACGGCGACACTCGACAGGTGCCGTCCCTGAAGCCGCAGGCGCCGGAAGACTTCCTGGCCCGCAGCCGTGACCTGCAGGCGAACGCTGCGGCGATCCGCCGCATCGGTACTCGCTTCGAGGAAATCCCTATCCCTCAGCCCCTTGATCAAACGCGCAAGCTGGGCCTTGTCGCGCCCGGTATGCGCGACGAGATCGCTTTGCGTTGCTCCAGGGTGCCTTGCAAAGTAGCCAAGCACCTTGGTTTCCATATGCGTCAGGTCATGTCCACCTTCGCGAAGCGCCCGGTACTGCCGGGAGCGGTAGAGATGCATGATCGCGTGTATGGACTCGAATACCTCGTCGGAAATGTCAGACATGCTCGTGGTCGCATCCTTGGTTTTTTGGTTGACTTTCTCATCTTGTTTTTTCAAGATAGGAGACATTATCAACCAAAAGGCCAACACAATGAAAACTGGCTCGCATCTCTTGCGGGATTCGCATGCATCGCACGCACGTCATGCTCAGCGGGTTGGTATGAGATAAAACAGCGGGGTGTGGAAGTCGTCAATATCAGACCGGTCGGCGCCAACTTTATCAGCATTACCTTCTGAGGCGACGCATTGCGGGATTTTGAAACGGCCTCGTTCAAAGGTCATGTCAAATTCACATTCTCCGACGCGGTCGAGGACGTGGTGCGCTAGGACTACACAGTCAGCGGACAACAAAATGCCTCATAAATGGACAACAAAGTCCAATTACATTCCTGATGGCTTGGTTTGCAGGATATTCGCACTGTGTTGCCCACTTCATTCTGCATGACAGAAAATTTAGACTTTGTTGCCCACCCTGGCTGTGCGGCCGCAGTGTTACCCTAACCCGCCACTCGCGACTAATTTTCCTTCGACAGCAGACGACCCTTACCGGCCGGAAGGATCTCTGGATAGCGGACATTCAATGTAGAAGCGATAGCATCCAAGCCACGGAGCGAAGTGCGAACCAAAAAGCAAAGCTCTTTGGCCGCATTCGATTTGAGCTATCAGATAACCTATTGACTGCTCACTGAGACCCACTTAGCGGGACATAGAGCGCGGTAGCTGAACGAGAACCGGTCAGGCGCTAGCGCTCCTGACATGAACAAAGATATACGCGTAGGGTTCGCCAATGACTTGAAGCGGCCGTTCTCCACGCGGGTTGACGTACCATAGTGGCTTGTCACCGTCCTCATTCATGCTTGCGTTCCAGGACTTTGAAGAGTGCCGCTACCTGCTGCTCGCCATACCCAGCCGCGACGGCTTTACCGAAGATCGCCGAGGCCGCGGTAGGAATATCCGCGTTGATGTTTGCCTCGGCCGCGTGCTGGCGATGCAGTTCGAAGGTATCCACCACGACTTTTACCGAGCTCTCAACGGACTCATAGGTGCCGGACTCGATAACCTCAGCCTCATGCCTGACCATTTCGTCGATGGCAGGCATCAACTGGCTGATCGATGTACCAAAATCAGCTACCGATAGACCTTCCGCACGGTAAATGTTCGCACCGTGGTAAAAACCGAGCAGTGCATTGAGCAAAAACGAAAGCGTCGCCAAATCGACCGTGGACGCCAAGCCTACCTCTTCGCCGAGATAGCGGACGTTACCTGTCAGATGCGCTAGCAATGGGAGTACCTTTTGGTATGCGGCCTCCTGTCCTGAGACAAATATGATGCCAGCCTCGCCGCCAATCTGATTCGGCGTAGCCAGGATCGCACCATCAATGTAATCAACATTGCGCTCGCTGGACCAGCGTTCGCTATCGCGGGCTTCCTGCGGCGTTCCGGTGCTTAGTTGAAGTAGCACTTTCCCCTTTAGGGCTTCCGTCACGCCTCGAGCATCAAGGATTTCCTTAGCCGTCGGGTAGTTGGATACGCAAACCAGCGCGACCGGACTGGCCTGTACCGCAGTCAGTACGTCCTTAGCTAAGGTTGCGCCGTTTTGTACCAACGGCTCCGCTTTTGTGCTGGTACGGTTCCAAACGGTAACCTTGACACCTTTGTTTAATAACGTCTTTGCTAGTGCCATCCCCATGGCTCCCAGTCCAATAATTGATATCGCATTCATTACAAGACACTCCCTGTCAGATATATGGAAAATCGAGAACTCCGACGTCGCGTCGGATGCATCATATTCCTCGGAATGCGCGACTGGTTCGCGCACAAATCGATCTTCGAGAGCACAAATCGACGGCAAAATGTCCGCCATGGGTGAGTGATATACTGATTTCCAAACTTTGTAGGACGTGCGCAACAATGACTTCCACTTCCACGCTCACCTCGGCGCCATCAAAATACCCAAATGCTGGCGCAAGCTTAGGTCCTCACGTTCATGCCAGTATTGAGCGGCGCTTGCCCGGTTTCGTGACCGTGCATACGCAAGCGGACAACTTCATCAAAGTGCATGCTGGACCGCTCGATTGCGCATGCAATACTCGCTTGCATTATCGCGCTGGCGACGTCGACATCATGCCTGCCGGGATGCTAGAGGAATGGGAAGAATTTACGCCGAGTACGACCCTGGTCGTGAAACTCCCCAACGCAATTTTGAGGGATGCTGCGGAACAGGCGGGTGTGGGCGCGCGAATGAGTGGACTGGAGGCCCGCTTCCAAATCAGGGATCCTCAAATTGAGCACCTTGCGTGGGCTCTTAACGTTGAACGTGCAGATGCCTATCCTGGCGGAAGAATATATACCGACTTGTTGGGAATGGCGCTGGCAATCCATTTGCTTGGACGCTATGGCGCCCCACCGCTTCCGTACGGCGGCTTGGGAAAGCGCCAGTTGCGCAAGGTGACGGACTATATCGAAGATAATCTCGACCAAGACTTGGCGCTGGCGCGACTGGCTGCCCTCCTTGATATGAGTGTTTCTCACTTTAGTGCTCTTTTTAAACGCGCCGAGGGAATTCCGGTCCATGAATACGTTATCCGCCGGCGTGTTGAACGAGCTAGAACGCTTTTACAAGTCAGTAACCTCCCTGTGAGTCAGATTGCCTTGGATGTAGGCTTCGCCCACCAGAGCCACCTTGCGCGGTGGATGCGGCGCCTGCTTGGCGTAACGCCTACCGACTTGCGTAGACGTTCGACAAGCTAACGGCTGTCGAATAGTCATAATTGACCGTAGTCCGAAGCTAAACTGCCGTTGACCGTACCCTGCATGAGCAACGAAGGATCGGAACAGAAGGCCAGAAACCGCCGTGGAGGGCAGTGGCGCCTTTCTCACGGTGGTCGACGGCTATGGACCACCTTTCCGACATTGACGTCTAGGACTCGAAATGGCGCTATCGACCCTAAGCTGCCATATCCGCATCCCCATAGCTGCCGCTCACTTGCACATCCTGACAGGCGCGCACCATCAAGGCGTTTTCACACGACCTAGACCAAATGCGAACATAACGATGCATTAATCTCATTGGCTTTTCGTTTGCCAAGCCAAGCATTTATTGAAGTGATCGCCTGCAAAGATTAAATCATGAAAAAAGCCCCGTGGATTCACGGGGCTTCCAGTACAGAGAAGGATGTTCAGGAGCAGGTGTAGCTTGACGCCACGTTCGGATCGCCACTGGTGTAGGTTGCCTTTTGGGGATACAGGCAGAGCGGGCGGCTCTTCTGTCCCAGCGTGGCAGTAGCCGGTGCCGTGGCGGTGATCGTGCCGGGCGCAGTACCATTTTCAACCCAGTCGGTCAATAATCGGTACAGCTGATCGTTGGTCGGCAGCGGCGGGTTGGCAGTAGGGTTGGACGTGCCATTGGCAAAACCGTGAGCCATGCCCGGTACTAGGTAGAAACGATAGAAGCTCTGGATCGCCGGAATGCCCCCCATTTGTGCCGCAACCCGATTGTAATAGTTGACCGTCCCTTGCGGCATGATCAGTGTATCCGCCAAGCCGTGGTACGAAAGCAGCTTGCCGCCACGGTTTCTGAAGGCGGACAGATCCGGGTTGTCGGTATTGATGTTCGCGAACTGCGGCTGTAGTGCCACGCCTCGATCTGAAGCATTAGCTAGTTCCGCGTAGGTCAGGCTTTTCCAGCGGTCGGCACCATTGCCGGTGGCGTTTCGGAACAGATTGCTGGCCAGCAGCGGATTCTGCAGTTCCAGGGCGACCATCTCGCTGGCGATCGGGAACTGAGTAGCGCCGCCAAGTCCTGCATTCAAATCGGTACCACGCGTGAGGCCGTACCATTTCTGGCTGCCGCTCGGCGTGATGCTCCAACCGTTGTCCGCCGCTGGATCTGGCACGCTGCCGTCGACTGTTTGACCGTACCAGATCTTGTTCATGGCAGTTGCCTGCGTCAGGTTGACGCAGTTGGCAGTCGTATTCGCTCCGGTGATGCCGACACCTGCTTGCCCGTTGCATAGGACGTTCGCGTCCTTGCGCGGATCATAGGTGCACTGCGATGGATCAGGAATGTAGCCAAGTTTGACACCCCCGACTGTACCGCACGCGTCGATGGCAGCATTCGACATGAGACTCAGCTGGCCAGCCGTGAGATTCACGCCGCCAAGATCACGCTGGTAGACGATCTGTGGGTACAACTCGGCGGTGATGAACTTGGTCCAGTTGAATGCCGGCGCTCCTGCCAGGATACCGTCGAAATCGGCGGGGTTGGCTTGCGCTTCCTTCATGCCCTGACGTCCACCAGTAGAGAAACCATTGAAGTAGGAATACCGGGCGTCACGGCCGTAGTAGGACTTGGCCAGTGCCTTAGTTTTAACGGCCATCTCGTGGATGGCGCGCTCGGAAAAGTCACGCCAGAGCGCAGTATTGATGGTGCCGTCCGGGTTCATTGCCCAGGACGCGTCCCGTCCTGGGACTGTGCCGGTGTGACCTGTATCGGTCGATGCCGACACTGCGCCTTCAACCATGGCCGTAGTAGCCACCGAGCCGGAACTGCCCGAGCTTGTTCCAACCAAGGTCGTGGTGGAGCGTTCGGCCGTGCCTGCCCAGCCACCGCCGCCCTTCAGATGCAGGCGGTTATTCCAGTTGGCTGGTGCCGGCAGCCAGACTTCAATGCCAATGCCAGGCGAGGTCGACGGCGCGTCTGCAGGGCCAGTATTGCCGGGACCGACATTGAGCTTGACTACGCAGACGTCATTGCTTGCCGTAGGCGTTGTCGGCGTAGCAGCGCCGGTCAGTAGCAGTGGCTCGCCCTTCTTGAAAGACTTCACCATGGTCACCGTGGTACTGGCATCCGGGGCGAATGCCGTTTTCATGCTGTCGTCGCAAACCAGGGTGGACTGGGGAGCCTGCTGCGGCGCTTGATCGGAATTGTCGTCGCTGCTACCACAGCCGACCAAGGCAGCGGCGGAACCGCCGGCCATCAACGCCAAAGCAACACGTATGGCAACGCGCACGTTGGAAAAGGATTGCATCGCTATGTCTCCATCTCATTGAATTGGAGTGCTCATCTTACGATTGATAACGCAGGATACGCAAAACATTTCTTGATAACGTTTTCATTCAATAATTTACGCCCATAAAATGCACTATGATGCATATCTCTCTAAAGAAATGCTTTTTTGTTAATGAGGTGCAATACGTCTCAGAGCTTTAACCGAATCCTTCCGTTTGTGTGGTCAACGGGAATAGGCTCTATTGCCAACACGATGTTGATGAGAACAATAGTTGGAAAGTCGATCGAGGAACGGTGACAATTGGCTTTTTATCCAATGCCCCATTTTGTGATGGCAGATCCTAATCTTCTAAAAGCACGGCCGGGCAACCCAGTGACCATCCATGACGTGGCCGCGCTGGCCGGGGTGTCCTTGGTTACCGTCTCCCGCGCTTTCAACGATCCAAAACAGCTTTCGCCGAAAACCTTGGCGAAGGTGCTGGCAGCAGCCGAGAAGACAGGATATGTTCCGAATCTTTCGGCAGGCAGCCTGCGTTCTTCCAAGACCCGCCTCATTGCTGCATTTGTGCCGACATTGCAGGGCCATTTCGCGTCCATGATTCAGGCCCTGACCACTCGATTTGCAGCGCAGGGATATCAGGTCGTGCTGGGCCAAGTTGGGTACTCCATAGAACAGGAAGCTGCCATGCTGCGTACCGTTATCGGCCGGCGTCCGGACGGGATCGTGCTGGCCGGTGTCACGCACTCCGCGGAATCACGCAAGCTCCTGGCTTTCTCCGGCATCCCGATCGTCGAAACGTGGGATGTGACGCCTGAACCTATCGACATGCTGGTGAGTTTCTCTCACGAAGACACAAGCGCGCAAGTATGTAAATTCCTTGCTCGCAAAGGCCGATCCAAGATCGCAGTCATCAGCGGCAACGACCCGCGTTCCCTGCGGCGTAACGACGCCTTCCTTAAAGCTGCGCAGGAACTGGGAATGGCGCTACCGATGATACGGACCGTATCGGTCCCAACGACCCATGGTGCCGGACGGGCGGCACTGTCTTCTCTGCTTTCCGAGCATACCGATATCGATGCTGCTTATTGCAGCTCCGACATGCTTGCCATGGGTGTACTCACGGAGGCGCGTGTACGCGGAATTAAAGTGCCGCAGCAGCTTGCGGTTGTCGGGTCGGGCGACCTCGACTTTGCCGCGACGCTCGATCCAAGTTTGACCACGGTGCGTATCGATGGGGCTCTGCTTGGTCAGACGGCAGCTGAGTTCATCATTGACCGCATCGAAGGAAAAGAAAGAACGGAGAAGACAGTAAGCATCAGCTTGCCCATCATTGAACGGCAGAGTGCCTGACCAATGAACCAAAATTTCCTACGCTTTCTCGTTTGCTTTTTGATGGGGACTTTGCTGCTCAGCCATGCAGCACCCGCAATTGCCGACACTGAAAAGCCATGGCCGCTAAGGCCAATTACGCTCGTCGTTCCCTTCCCTGCAGGCGGATCAATCGATGCGATCGGTCGCCTGCTTGGGGACAGGCTAAGCAAAGAACTTGGACAACCGATCATCATCAGCAACCGCCCAGGGACGAATGGCTCGCTTGCTTCCGATGCGGTCGCGCGTGCCGTTCCCGACGGTTATACGCTGATCCTGACCAGCATCGGCACCCATGCCATCAATCCCTTGGTCAACCCACGGGTCAGGTATGATGCCAAGCGGGACTTTACTCACATCTCCATGGTTGCCCAGACAGCGAATGTCCTACTGGCTTCCCTTTCGTTTGGTGGAAAGACCCTTGAGGACGTTGTGGCTCAGGACAAAATCAAACCGCTCAATGTCGCGATAACCGGTTATGGATCGTCAAACCATGTTGCCATGGCGCTGTTCAGGCAGACTGCACATCTCCGACTTAATGAGGTGGTCTATAAGGGTGATGCCGTTGCCCTTAACGACATGCTGAATGGCCAAGTAGACCTGATGTTCGTAAATTACTTGGCAGCGCTTCCTCACATCAAGGCGAATCGTTTACGTGCTCTTGCCGTCACGGCGGCAGCACGAAGTGAGTTGCTTCCGGATGTGCCGACAATGAGTGAAGCAGGCTTTGAGGTTGCCATCGAAGCCTGGATCGGACTTGCTGCCCCAGCCAATCTACCTGCACCGATTGCAGAGCGGTTAAGCTCATTGGTTAGAAAAATTCTTCTCACACAGGACATGCAGGAGAGGCTAGCAGCAGGTGGGGCCTCAGTGATCCCCAGCATACCGCAGGAAGCAACTTCTCATATCGCGGAAGAGATTGCGAAGTGGACCAAGGTCGTGAGAGCGGCGCAAATCGTTTCCGAGTAAGTCGCGCCGTAGGCGTCGTCAGGGCATCTGATTTTTCAGAATCTCGCGTCCGTACATTTCACAACGGCTCCTTTTGGCCGGGCCCAGCAGAAGATCGCTTTCTTGCGGTTGGCGGCTATTAACCACTTTCCGGACGGTGCTAGGCAGGGCGGGAAATGCCGAACGCGACCCACAACAGCCCTACAGTTTCCTCGGAAGCGGACCTTCGGCGTTATGCATGAGCGGTGAAGCGTAGGACAAAACGGCATTTAAATCGGCCGCTGGATGAAGGAGTCAGGCTCCTCGCGTCGGAGCCTGCGGAAAGCTCTTGCTCGACTCATGAATGTTCACCCAGGGCAACTTGCCCTCGCAATAGATACTTAGGGAATCTCTGCAAAAGTCGTCCGTTTTATTGTGTCATGCGTTAAGCATGTAGGCTTGAAACGGAAGAGGGAAATCTGAC
>NZ_JAWIIV010000014.1:0-162626 GCF_035916955.1 Noviherbaspirillum album
GCCGCCTGGTGAAAGTTTCATCCTGGTACGACAACGAGTGGGGCTTCTCCAACCGCATGCTCGACACCACCATGGCGCTGATGTCGGCGAAATAAGCGCCGCTCAGCTCTGAAGTCAGTCAGCTATACGCTGCTGAAAATTGCCCCGCTGCCCGCGGGGCTTTTTTTTGGACGCGTGCCTGAAAACCCGCCATGAACCGATTGGACCGCAAGTCCCGGGTCGCAGGCGCACGTCGCATATTGTTGCAGTCTGCAGTTACAATTCCTGCTGCTTCACATCAAGCTGATGGGGTTTCATGCGGTTCAATCGGTTCGGTGGTTCGGTGGTTAAATTGATTCCAGGCGAAAGACGCTCATTGTGACTCATGTACTTGCAGGCAGACCCGTGAAGTCCCCATCCGATTTTCTCTCCGGAGGCGGAGAAATGGGCGCCCTGATGCGCGCCCACGACTGGAGCGCGACGCCGCTTGGCCCTCCGGACACCTGGCCGTCCCTGCTCAAGTCCACGATCCGCCTGCTTCTCACGTCCAATCATCCGATGTTTATCTGGTGGGGCCCGGATCTGCTGCAATTCTATAACGATGCCTATCGCGCGACCATGGGGAGGGAGCGTCATCCGTCGGCATTGGGCCAGCCCGGGCGGGAATGCTGGGCGGAGGTATGGGACATCATCGGACCTGAAATCGAGCTGGTCATGTCCGGTAGGGGCGCCACCTGGCATGAGGATGCGCTCGTTCCTCTCACACGTAACGGCAGGCAGGAAAACGTGTGGTGGACTTACGGTTACAGCCCGATCGAAGATGAAACCGGGGTGCATGGCGTACTCGTCATCTGCAACGATGTCACGAAGGACCATCTCAACAAGGAAAGCCTGCGGCGGCTGAACGAGGAACTCTCCGAAGAGGTCCAGGTACGGAAGCAGGCCGAGGCCGCGTTGGCCTCCGAACGCGACCGCATCGATGCGGCGCTGGAAAAGTCCCGGGCCGACCTGGCGGTTCAGATCCTGGATTGGCAGCGATTGCATGCCATGAGCTGCGAATTGCTGCAGGCACGAACCAGGCAGGCGCAGTTCGAAGTCATCCTGAAAACCATCGCCGATCTGCACCGGTCCGGCAAGGGTGTCATTTCCCTGCATGATCCCAAGCGCAATGCCCTTGTCACGGCGGCCAGCATCGGTCTCGGCGCCGATGCCAACGCGCTGCTTGCCTGTGTCCCGCTGGGCAAGGGGGCTTGCGGTACCGCATTCGAAACTCGCGAGCGCATCATCATCGCCGACACCGAAACCGATCCGATTTATGCGGATTACCGCCAGTTCGCAAGAGACGAAGGCATTCGGGCACTATACAGTTCGCCGTTCTATACCCGCAGCGGCGAACCGCTGGGCGTGCTCAGCGTGTACTTCGATGCACCGCGCCGCCCGGAGGCGCGTGAACTGCGGATCAGCGATATCTGCCTGGGCCAGATCGCCCTCGTCGTCGAACGGGAGCAGGCGGAAAGCCGGCTTCACCTGGAGCAGCAGCGCAGCCACAAGATCCTGGAGACGATGAAGGATGGCTTCATCATGTTCGACGCTGCATTCCGCGTGTTGCATATCAACTCCGAGGGCTTGCGGATGGATGGCCGTCCGCTATCGGAGCTTCTCGGCCGCACCCATTGGGAATTGTGGCCGGATACCTATAACCTGCAGGTAGGAAGGGAATTGCGGCGCGTCATGAGTGAACGGGTTCCCGCCAGGTTCACGCATTGCTACGACTATTTCGGACGCATTACCTGGTTCGACGTCTCGGCCTATCCGCACGACGACGGGATAGCCGTCATCTACCGCGACATCAGCGAACAGAAGAAGGTCGAACAGGAACTCGCAAGAGTGGTTGACGAGTCGGAGCGCCGCCGCCGCCTCTATGAAACCTTTCTGGCGAACAGTCCCGATCTGGCCTATGTCTTCGATCTCGATCATCGATTCATCTATGCCAACGAAGTGCTGCTCAAGATGTGGGGCAAGACTTGGAATGAAGCCATTGGCAAGAATTGCCTCGAGCTGGGCTATGAACCCTGGCATGCGGAAATGCATGACCGCGAAATCGAGCAGGTCAAGGCGACACGCAAGCCGATACGCGGCGATGTTCCCTTCCACGGAACCTTCGGCCGGCGCATCTACGATTACATTTTCGTGCCGGTGCTTGGGCCGGACGGCGAGGTCGAGGCAATTGCCGGCACGACCCGCGACGTGACGGAAAGCAGGCAGAATGAAGCGGCATTGCGCGAAGCCAACCAGCGCAAGGACGAGTTCCTGGCGATGCTCGCGCATGAACTGCGCAATCCGCTCGCGCCTATCAGCGCGGCGGCCGAGCTCATGGACATGGTGCAGCTCGACGGTAAGCGACTCAAGGATACCAGCCGTATCATCAGCCGCCAGGTGAAGCACCTGACCGAACTGGTGGACGATCTGCTGGATGTGTCCAGGGTAACGCGCGGCCTGACCTCAATCACGAAGACTCCGCAGGATGTGAAAGGCATCGTCGCCGATGCCATCGAACAGGTCATGCCCCTGGTCGAGGCAAAGCGCCATCACCTGACGCAAGACATTGCCGCCGGTCCGGCGCATGTCATGGGCGACCGGAAGCGGCTGGTGCAGATTCTTACCAACCTGCTCAACAATGCCGCCAAATATACGCCGGAAGGCGGCAGGATTCATCTCTCGGCGCAGAGTGATGGCGCGACGGTGTCGCTTGCGGTGCGGGACGACGGCATCGGCATTGCGCCCGAGATGCAGGCCCGGATATTCGACCTCTTTACCCAGGCCGACCGCACCGCCGACCGTTCGCAGGGCGGTTTGGGCATCGGCCTGGCGCTGGTTCGCAGCCTGACTGAATTGCATGGCGGCAGCGTCACCTGCAGCAGTGAAGGATTGGGCAAGGGCAGCGAATTTACCATCAGCCTGCCGAGGCTGGCGTGCGGCCAGCCAAAAGGGGACGGCAAGGATGCAGCACAATCAACCGCACCAGTCCGGAAGCGGCGCATCCTGCTTGTGGACGACAATGAGGATGCGGCTCGCATGCTCGCGATGTATCTCTCCGCCCAGGGCCATGAAGTCATTACCGAGCAAACATCGCAGCAGGCGTTCGAACGGGCGCAACGGGAAACTCCGGAGATCTGCATTCTCGATATCGGTTTGCCCGAGATCGACGGCAATCAACTTGCGGGAATGCTGAAGGGCCGCAAGGAGACCGCCGAAGCCTTGCTGATCGCAGTCACCGGCTATGGACAGGAACAGGACCGGCAAGCCGCGATGGCCGCCGGCTTCGATCATTATTTCGTCAAGCCGGTCGACCTGGGCAAACTTGCACGCTTGCTGGAGCAATGATTCGATCAGGTCCGCTAGCGGTCAGGGCGTCTACGAAGGCGTGACCGCCGAGTTTTTTCGCCCGACGAGATAAATCACACCATCGGGGCCGTAACTCTCCCGATGCGGCTCGTTGGCGCGCAGGTGGAATACTTCCCCGGCCCGGAACACCTGCTCCGCTTCGCCGATCCGCAAGCGTATCTCGCCATTGAGAATGAGAGCCTTCGCTTCGAACGGATGGGCGTGCAAATCGATCGATCCGTGCGCTTCACGTTCGACGGTGGCCACTTCCGAATAGCCTTCATCGGAAAGAAGACTGAGAAAGTCCGCGCGTTCCATTTCGCTTCCTGTCAGGTATATGAAAGATTGCGCAAGACGCGCCGGATCCGGCTGGCCGGCCGCATCACGTTTCCTGGCTGCGGCCCAGCGTTGCCGCCCACAGTTCCCTTACGCGTGCCGCCTCCAGCTGGACTTTCTCGGCATCGACCCGCGCGCGCTCATGTCCCTGCAGCCGGATCTGGTGCTGCAGCTTGCGCAACTTGCGGTAGGCGTCGGCAACGTCGCCGGCCAGCGTCTTGTCGATCAGTTCCAGCTCGGCGCACAGCTTGAGCAGTGCGATGTTGCCGATGTCCGCCGTCAGCTGCGGGTAGGCGGCGGCATTGCACAGCACCAGATACTGGACGATGAACTCGATGTCGATCATGCCACCGGCGTCGTGCTTGAGGTCGAACTGCTCGGAACGGTTGGGATGCGCGTCATGCAGTTTCTTGCGCATGGCCGCCACTTCGCGCCGAAGCTTGTTCTCGTCGCGCGGCTGGCGCAGCACGTTCTCGCGGATGGTCTCGAAGCGGCTGCCGATCTCCGCATCGCCGGCGCAGAAGCGCGCGCGGGTAAGCGCCTGGTGTTCCCAAACCCACGCACTCCCTAGCTGGTATTTCTCGAAAGCGGCCACACGGGACACCATCAGGCCGCTGGCGCCGTCCGGGCGCAGCGCCACGTCGATGTCGAACAAAATGCCAGACGGCGTATGGCTGGTCATCCAGGTAATGAAGCGCTGCGCCAGCCTCGCATACAGGGCGGGCGCTTCCTGGTCGTCGTCGTCGAACAGGAAGATCACGTCGAGGTCGGATGCGTATCCCAGTTCCTTGCCGCCCAGTTTTCCATAGGCGATCACGGCAAAACGCGGCACTTCGCGATGGCGGTTGTGAATGGATTTCCATACCGCGCCGATCGTGGCCTCCACCAGGATGTCCGCCAGCGATGACAGATGATCGGCCAGGCGCTCGACGGTCAGCGCGCCTTCCAGGTCCTGTGCCAGCAGGCGGAACAGCTGGGCGTGGTGCAGGTCGCGCAGCACGTTCATCTGCAGCTCGGTGTCGTCTTCGGCCGCCGCAAGCTGGCGCTGCACTTCCTGCTGGAACGCCGACCAGTCGGGGGCGGCGTTGAGGCTGCGGTCATCGAGCAGCTCGTCGAGCAGGATGGGGTGCTGGGTGAGATATTTCGCAGCCCAGTCGCTCGCATTCATCATGCGGATGACGCGGCCCAGCGTGGTCGGATATTCGGTCAGCAGCGCAAGGTAGGCGGCGCGGCGCGCGATGGTTTCGAGAAAATCGAGCAGTCGGCCGAGGGTTTCGTTGCGCGAATTGGCGGTGGCCGCGATCAGGGGCAGGGCCGCATTGACAAGCGCCATCAGCTTGCCCCTGCTGGTCTCCGGGAGCGACTGCAGCCGCGGCGACTGGGCCGTTGCCTGCAGGCGCTTCGAGGCGGACGCCGGGTCCTCGAAACCGAGCGTGTTCAGGTGCGCCCGAATGGCGTCGCCGCCATCGGGCTCGGTCAGCGACTGCGTGACTGAAATCGACTGCTCGCTCTCCGGCGTGGCCGAAGCGCCGCAGCTCTTGTCGGCGAATATGGCATCGAACTGTCCGGCGACCACGGCGCGGTGGGCATCGAGCTGCGCCAGCATCGACTCGGTATCCGCGTAACCCATCATCTGCGCAATGCGCAGCTGGTCTTCTTCGCCGGCCGGGAGGTTGTGCGTCTGTGCATCGTCGACATACTGCAGGCGATGTTCCAGGTTGCGCAGAAACGCATAAGCTTCCTGCAGCTGCGCCACTTCCTCGGGCAGCAGCAGATTCTTTTCCGCAAGAGTATTCAGCGTGATCCGGGTCGAGCGGTCGCGCAAGGCGGGATCGCGGCCGCCTCGGATCAGCTGGAAGACCTGGGCCAGGAATTCGACTTCCCGGATGCCGCCGCGGCCGAGCTTCACATTGTTGGCGCGGCCCGGATGGCGCGCTTCCTGCCGCTTCACCTCGGCCCGGATCTGACCATGCATGTTGCGCAAGGCCTCGATGGCGCCGAAGTCGAGATAGCGCCGGTACACGAAAGGGCGCACGATCTGTTCCAGCGCCGCGATGTCTTCCGCGTTGCCCGTGATCGCCCGTGCCTTGACCCATGCGTAGCGTTCCCATTCCCGGCCCTGCACCAGCAGGTATTCTTCGACCATCGCCAGGCTGGCGGCGAGCGGTCCGGAGGCGCCGTTCGGACGCAGTGCCATGTCGACCCGGAAGCTGAAGCCGTCTTCGGCGATCTCGGAGATGGCGCCGATCAGTTTCTTGCCGAGCTTGATAAAGAATTCATGGTTCGAGAGCTGCCGCTGTTCGGCCGAACCGACTTGCGTCTCGCCGTTTTCCGGGTAGATGAAGATCAGGTCGATGTCGGACGAGACGTTCAGTTCATGGCCGCCCAGCTTTCCCATGCCCAGCACGATCATTTCCTGCGGCTGGCCGGACTCCGCGCCGGTCGGCACGCCGTGCATCTGCTGCAATTCGGCCGTGAGTTCCCGCAGGTGCGTCTGCACCACGAAGTCGGCGAAGGCACTGATGGTAGCCAGCACTTCGGCCAGGTCGGCTCGCCCGCTCAGGTCGCGCTCGATCAGGGTGGCTACCACCAGGTTGCGCACGCGCCGCATTGCCCGCGGCAAGGGCATGCCGGCCGCTGTTTCCTTTTGTAAAAGGCGAGCAAAAAGCTCCGGGCTCATGGATAATTCGGCAAGCTCCGCGACCATGCCTGCACGAACCGGATCGGCATTCAGCCATCTGGAATAGAACCTGGAAGCAACGTCGGTGGTCAAAAGGGAGGGAGTCACGGTATGAGGAGTCGTCTGGGGCCGGGGTAGGAGGCCAGGTTATCAGGCTGCATTGACTGCAGGGGAAGTTGCCGCATTATCGCCCATGGCCGGTCATGGATGCCCATGGCTGTCAGATGATATCCGTGCGAACATATGCCTTGCAATCCGATTCATGCGTACCGGGCGGCAAGCGGCATCGACGCTCCCTCGCTCTTCACCGGCCGGGCTCCTGCATGCAGGGGGCTGGGCGCCATGCGGTGCGGGATGCGGAACGGCATCGCTTGTTCGTTCCGAAGCTGTTTTTTATTTTACGCCGCTGGCTCTTATCATTGATGTCGATCGATCCAAACATTCCCCCGCCTTCCAGGACAGCCTTGGGCCAGTGCTGGCAAGCGACCAGGAAATGTTATCGAATCGCCAATGCCCTGACCCATCACGCATTGGGTGCTCTGCTCAAGACCGCTCTCGTCATCTATTTCCTCTTCTGCGCGCTCATTCTCGGTCTGCGCTATGTGGTTCTTCCCAATATCGACGCCTACAAGCCGGAAGTCGAACGCATGGCTTCGCGCGCGATCGGCAACCAGGTATCGATCGGAAGCATCAACGCATCCTGGTCGGGGCTGCACCCGCAGCTGGCGATCGACAGGCTGGTCATCCATGACAAGGCAGGCAATGCCGCCCTGACCTTGCCCGAAGTATCGGCCCGGCTGTCCTGGCTGACGCTGGTGGTAGGCGATTTGCGCCTGGATCAGCTGCTGGTATCCAATCCCGACCTGGAAATCCGGCGCGACGGCGAAGGGCGGATTCACGTCGCCGGCATTCCTGTCGCAAGCGATGCGAAAGGCGGCAGCCGGGGCGCGGACTGGGTGCTGTCGCAGCACCATATCGTCATCCGCGGCGGCAAGGTGCGCTGGACGGATGAGCTGCGCGCCGCGCCCGAACTGCCGCTCGACAATGTCGATTTCGTGCTGCGCAGTCAATGGCGGAGCCATCGGTTCGCACTGAAGGCGACACCGCCGCCCGCCCTGGCCACGCCGCTCGATGTGCGCGGCGTGTTCGAACATCCGCATTTTGCGCGCAGCATTTCCAACCCGGCGATGTGGACGGGACAGTTGTATGCCGACCTGCGCGACACCGATCTGGCCGCATGGAAAACCTATGTCGATTATCCGATCGACATGCAACATGGCAAGGGCTCGGTCCGCGCCTGGCTGGATTTTGATCGAGCCCGGCTGGCTAATTTCACAGCCGACCTTACCCTGTCCAATGTATCGGCCCGGTTGCGTCACGATCTCGAACCACTGAAGCTGGTGAAAGCCGACGGCCGCATTTCGGTGAGCGAACAGTTCAATGCGCAGGCACAGGACGGCAAGCCCACTTTCGGGCAGTACGGCCATGCGATTTCCCTGACCGACTTCTCGCTGCAGACCGATGACGGCGTATTTTTGCCGCGCACCACGATCAGCGAACGCTATCTGCCGGCAAGCGCCGGCAGGCCTGCTCGAACCGAGTTTGCGGCAAAGCTGCTGGACCTGAAGATCATTGCCGGTTTCGTTGAACGCCTGCCCTTGCCCGAAGATCAGCGCAAGATCCTGGCCGACCTCGAACCGCGCGGCATTCTCAAGGACTTTTCCGCGCAATGGCAGGGCAGCTATCCGGAGATCTCCGCATATAGCGTCAAGGGCGATTTCGCGGGGCTGTCGCTCAAGCCCCAGCCTGCGCGCGAAGCCAGGCCAAAGACTGCCGCCGCGCCGGCGCAGGCCGCGATACCGGCGATCCCCGGCTTCGAGAACCTGACCGGGCGGATCGATGCCACCGAACGGGGCGGTTCATTCGAGCTGGCATCCAGCCGCTTGCAGCTGCAGCTGCCCGGCTACTTCGCCAAGCCGGAGATTCCCTTCGATCGCCTGGACATGCAGGCCAGCTGGTCGTTCCAGAGCAATAATCGCCTGCTGATGGACGTGCAGAAGGTGGATTTCGTGCAGGACAAGCTGGTCGGTTCGTTCAGCGGCAAGCACCTGATGCCGCTGTCCCGCCAGAAAGAAAAGTCACCCGGCACGGTGGAACTCAGCGGCAAGCTGAATAGACTCGAACTGAAGGATATCGGCCGCTACCTGCCGTTGCAGACGCCGGAATCGCTGCATTCCTGGCTGGCCGGCGCCCTTGCCGGCGGTACCGTCAATGACGTGCGGCTCAAGCTCAAGGGCGACCTTGCGCAATTCCCCTTTCAGCAGCAGGCGGCCGGCGACAAGCCGAAAGGCGAGTTCAAGATCACCGGCAAGATTGAAAACGGGACACTGAATTACGCACCCGACATGTTTGCCAAGGATGGCAAGACGCCTCTATGGCCGGTGATTCACGATATCGACGGATTCATCGCGTTCGACCGGGCGCGCATGGAAATCACGGCCGACAAGGCCCAGACATCGGGCATGCGCCTGGCGCAGGTGAAGGCGGTCATTCCGGATCTTTCCAGGCACGACATGGTGCTGGAAGTGAATGGCGGCGCGGCCGGTCCGTTCGAAAATTTCCTGCGCTTCACCAACGACAGCCCGGTGGCGAACTGGATAGATCACTTTACCGACGAGACGAAAGCCAGCGGCAACGCCAGCCTGGCGCTGAAGCTGCAGATCCCGCTGAATAACATGCGCGATGCCAAGGTCAAGGGCAGCCTGCAGTTCGCCGGCAATAACATCACCCTGATGAGTGCGCTGCCGCCGCTGCAGAATACCCAGGGCAAGCTGGAGTTTCACGAGAAAGGCTTCAGCCTGGCCGGCATCAGGTCCAACTTCCTCGGCGGACCCGTCACCGTGTCCGGCGGCAGCCAGCGCGACGGCTCTATCCTGGTCAGGGGGGAAGGGACGCTTTCCGCCGACGGCATCAGGAAGACCTATGGGGCGCCGGCCATGCAGGGCGCGCTCGCGCGCATCAGCGGCAGCACCCGGTACAGTACCTCCATCAGGGTGAAGAACAAGGCGCCGGAGATCATCGTCGAATCCAACCTTGCAGGCATCGGACTCGACTTCCCGGCACCCTTGCGCAAGGAGGCCAATGAAAGCCAGCCCTTCCGCTTCGAACTCGCCGGCGTGCCATCCGGCGACGCCGCGGTGGTGCGCGATGAAATGAAGCTGGCACTCGGATCGACCATCTCCGCCCGCTATGAACGGGAAAAGAGGGCCGACAAGGACGCGGCGTGGCGCGTGGTTCGCGGAGGCATCGGCGTGAATGTGCCCGCACCGCTGCCTGATGACGGTTTGATCGTCAACGTCAGCCTCAAGTCGCTGGATATCGATGCGTGGCGGCGCACCATGGCTACCGTTTCGCCGGGGCCGTCCGCAGCTTCAGCCCAGCCCGGCGATGCCGTCAAACAGGGCGATTCCCTCGACATCGAGCAGTACATCGATCCCCAAGTGCTGGCTGCGCGCACGACGGAACTGATCATCATGGACCGCAAGCTCGACAATGTCGTGGTCGGCGCTTCGCATCAGGACGGCTTTTGGCAGGCCAATATCGATTCCGAACAGGCATCGGGTTACCTGTCCTGGAGCGAGCCGCGCTTCGGCCGCAGCCTGGGACGCGTGACCGCGCGCCTGGCCTCCCTGATCATTCCCAAGTCGGCGGCGTCGGATGTCAATGACCTGATCGAAGGCAAGAGCACCGCTACCCAGTTGCCGGCGATCGACATCGTCGCGGAAAATTTCGAACTGTTCGGCAAGAAATTCGGACAGCTGGAAGTCGTCGCACAGAATGCGCGGGTCTCCGGCAACCGGGAATGGCGTATCAACAAGCTGTCCCTAACCAACAGCGATGGAGAGCTGAAGGCCTCAGGTAAATGGAGCAGCCGCAACGGGGAAAACCTGTCGACTCTGGCATACACCCTCAATATCGCGGATGCCGGCAAGCTGCTGGAGCGCTTCGGCTTCCAGCATGTGCTGCGTGGCGGCAAGGGGGAAATGAAGGGCGACATCAGCTGGACCGGATCGCCCTTTGCATTCGATATCCCCTCGATGAACGGTCAGATCCAGTTGCAGATCGCCTCGGGACAGTTCCTGAAGGTCGATCCGAGCGCCGCCAAGCTGCTCGGCGTGCTTAGCCTGCAGTCGCTGCCGCGCCGCCTTGCGCTCGACTTCCGCGACGTCTTTTCCGAAGGATTCGCGTTCGACAGTGTGACGGCCAGCGCAGAGATCGCGCAGGGCGTTGCCCACACCGACAATTTCAAGATGCGCGGCGTGGCCGCCACGGTCTTGATCGATGGCACGGCAGACATCGCACGCGAAGCGCAGGATCTTCACGTCGTGGTAATTCCCGAAATCAATGTAGGCGCCGCCTCGGTGGTCTACGGCTTGGCGGTCAATCCGGTGATCGGGGTGGGCACCTTCCTTGCCCAGCTCTTCCTTCGCGAGCCGCTGATGAGGGCATTTACCTTCGAATACCAGGTGACGGGGCCGTGGAAGGACCCGGTCGTCACCAAGCTGCTGCGCAAGCCCGCCGTGCCGAGCGGCGAGGCTGCCAATCAATCCGGTCCCAATGGGTGATGCGATGACACAATTGAAGCAAGCGATGAAGATTGCCGCGATACAGATGGTATCCACTCCCGCGGTCGAGGAAAACCTCGCCAGCGCCAGCCGCCTCGTCGCACAGGCGGCTGGGCAGGGTGCAGGGCTGGTTCTGCTCCCTGAATACTGGCCGATCATGGGGATGAAGGAAAGCGACAAGCTGGCGCATGCGGAGGAGCCCGGTTCCGGCCCGATCCAGCAATGCATGTCCGAGCTGGCCCGCGAGCATGGCATATGGCTGGTGGGCGGGACCTTGCCCCTCGCGGCGCAGGAATCCGGCAAGGTAATGAACACGTTGATGGTCTACGACCCGCAAGGCCGGCATGCGATGCGGTACGACAAGATCCACCTGTTCAGTTTCACTAAAGGCGAGGAGTCGTATGACGAAGCTCGCACCATCGTGCACGGCGACAGCGTGCGCAGCTTCGAAGCACCTTTCGGCAAGGTCGGACTTTCGGTCTGCTACGACCTGCGCTTCCCCGAGCTCTACCGCGCCATGGGCGACTGCGCGCTCATCGTCATGCCCGCCGCATTCACCCATACGACCGGGCAGGCGCACTGGGAAATCCTGCTGCGCGCCCGCGCCATCGAGAACCAGTGCTATGTGCTGGCTTCGGCGCAAGGCGGCAAGCATCCCAACGGGCGCCGTACCTGGGGGCACAGCATGCTGGTCGATCCCTGGGGCGAGGTGGTCTCCGTGCTGCCGGAAGGCGAAGGCGTGGTGATCGGCGAGCTTGATCCCGAGCAATTGCAGCGGGTCCGTGCCAGCCTGCCGGCGCTCAGGCATCGCAAGCTGTAGCTAAGCGGCGGATAAGCGGACCGGTAATCCGCAGTGCGGCGCGGCGCCCGCCTTTCATGCACTGCCCCGCCACCCGCCGGCGGCAGATGCACTACAATCTACGCAATCGAAAACCGCTGCAGTCCTTGAGATTGCATGCCCCCGGAAGGACATCATGAAGCTATTCGAACCCAATCTCCAATCGCTCGCCATTGCCCGCGACGTGCTGCTGACGCCCTTTGGCCTCGACGAATCCCAGCTGGTCAAGACCCTCGACGCCATCTTCACCCATCGGGTCGACTATGCCGACCTGTACTTCCAGTTCACCAAGAACGAAGGCTGGAGCCTGGAGGAAGGCATCGTCAAGACCGGCAGTTTCTCGATCGACCAGGGGGTCGGCGTGCGCGCGGTGTCCGGCGACAAGACTGCATTTTCCTATTCCGACGAGATTTCCGAGCGTGCGCTGCTTGACGCGGCGGCGGCCACGCGGACCATCGCCCGCCAGGGTGCCGGCAAGGTGAAAGTGGCGTCCTCGGTTCAACCGGTGGGCGGACGTTCGCTCTACCTGCCGAACGATCCCCTGAATTCGCTCGACGCCACCGAAAAGGTGAAGCTGCTCGAAAGGATAGAACGCATCGCGCGCGCCAAGGATCCTCGCGTGGTCCAGGTCATGGCGGGCCTGGCCGGCGAATACGATGTTGTGCTGGTCATGCGCAGCGACGGCGTGCTCGCCGCCGACATCCGGCCGCTGGTGCGCATCTCCGTCACCGTGATCGCCGAGCAGAACGGCCGCCGCGAAGTCGGCTCCAGCGGCGGCGGCGGGCGTTACGACTATGCCTATTTCAGCGATGAACTGCTGGAGAAATATGCGGCCGAAGCTGTCGCCACCGCGATCGTCAATCTCGATGCGCGTCCGGCGCCGGCGGGTCCGATGACCGTCGTGCTCGGATCCGGCTGGCCCGGCGTGCTGCTGCATGAAGCCATCGGCCACGGACTGGAAGGCGACTTCAACCGCAAGGGCTCAAGCACTTTCTCGGGCCGCATCGGCGAACGCGTTGCCGCCAAGGGCGTGACAGTGGTCGACGACGGCACCATCGCCGATCGCCGCGGTTCGCTCAACATCGACGACGAAGGCAATCCGACGCAGTGCACCACGCTGATCGAAGACGGCATCCTGAAAGGATATATCCAGGACACCATGAATGCGCGGCTGATGAACATGCCCGTCACCGGCAATGCGCGGCGCGAATCCTATGCGCACCTGCCGATGCCGCGCATGACCAACACCTACATGCTCGGCGGCGACAAGGATCCGCAGGAGATCATCGCTTCCGTAAAGAATGGCCTGTATGCGGTCAACTTCGGCGGCGGCCAGGTCGATATCACCAACGGCAAGTTCGTGTTTTCGGCGAGCGAAGCCTACATGATCGAAGACGGCAAGATCAGTTATCCCGTCAAGGGCGCAACCCTGATCGGCAACGGTCCGGAAGTCCTTAACCGCGTGAGCATGATCGGCAACGACATGCGACTCGACAGCGGCATCGGCGTATGCGGCAAGGAAGGCCAAAGCGTTCCGGTGGGCGTCGGACAGCCGACGTTGCGCATCGACGGCATGACCGTGGGCGGCACTGCCTGAGGTTCGGGGCTCGCCGCGTTACGCAACTGACATAACAATTCCAGCGACTGCAGCAGGCTCAGCAAGCTCAGCAGATGCACTCATGAAAAAACGCGATGCCGGGTCCTTCGGCATCGCGTTTTTTTATTACTGCCTAATCCTCCGCATTCAGCTCCTTACGCTTTCGGAGTGGATGGGCAGCCAGGCTTGCCACGAATGCGGACCGTCAGGCTGCACGCGATCAGGCCGCTCCTGACCCTTCACAAGTACCGGTAGCAGTTTTGGCGCCGGCCGCACCTGTCGTTCGTACCGGCACCTGTAGCCACTGAGCCGCTGGTGTCCTTTCAGCCACCGGTATCAGGCGTTCAGGAAGGAGTCGTCGTATCCTCCGGAGTTGTCGTGTCCGTCGGAGTTGTCGTATCCGTCGGAGTTGTCGTATCCGTCGGAGTTGTCGTATCCGTCGGAGTTGTCGTAGCCGGCGGAGTTGTCGTAGCCGGCGGAGTCGTCGTAGCCGGCGGAGTTGTCGTGTCCGTCGGAGTAGTCGTGTCCGTCGGAGTTGTCGTAGCCGGTGGAGTCGTCGTATCCGTCGGAGTTGTCGTAGCCGGTGGAGTTGTCGTATCCGTCGGAGTAGTCGTAGCCGGTGGAGTCGTCGTAGCCGGTGGAGTCGTCGCAGCAGGGAGGCTGCTATTGATCTGCGTTGCCTCTTGCAAGTGAGTATTCAGGACCGGCAATGCCGCTCTGGCGAATGCGAGCTGCTCCGGATCCTGTTCATTGGTCGAGCGCTCGGTAAAGAGTGCGACCGCGGCTTCGTGCAGCCTGATATTTTCCTCCATGAAGGATCGGTTGAAATCATCGCCAGTCTTCGGCAGAAGCGTACGATAGGCAACCACGCCTTCGGCAGGGAGCACATTCGGAAGAATGACGTTTTCCTGCACAGCCAGCTGCGCAACCGAGGTGTTTTGCGTCGCGTGATCCGTGATCATGCGCTGCGCAAAAGCACGTACGGCTTCATTGCTTGCGCGCTGCGCCGTGGCCAGGCTGGACACCAGGATTTCACTGACATTGTTCTGGAAAGCCGCTACCAGGGTTGAAGGCTTGAGCCGTACGTAAATTTCATTCGCTTCATTCAGGTGCTCTTGCAGCATCGGCAGGGATGTCGTTGCAAAGGTGCGTACCTCTGCATCAGGGCCGGCGGTGGACTGCGCCTGGGTTGCGCCGACATCGCCGAGATGCACGACGACATTGTGGCTCATGTATGCCTTGTCGAAATCGGCCCCGTTGAGCTGTGTGATGCTGTCCCTGGCGGCGACATGTTCGATCGGCAGCTGGGTATCCGCTCCCAGCGTCAGGCCCTTGCCTTGCGCGATCGTGCGGATTTCCGCATTCATCGCGGTGTGGTGATCGATCATCATGTTGGCAAATGCGCGCACTTCCGCATCCTGCGTTTTCTGCAGCGCAATATTGGCAAGGGCGATTTCACCCAGGCCATCCTCGTACGCGCCTTGCAGGTATGCAATCGGATCGAGGGATGCACCGAGTTCCTTGGCGGTCACCAACTGCAGGTTCAACAGCGGCAAGGCGTTGCTTGCGAAAGCTTTGAGCTGGGTATTCGTGGCGCCTGTCGCCTGTGCCAGGAATCGGCTTACATACTGCCGCTGCTGCTGCAGGCTCTGTTGCAGGAAGATTCGGTCAGATTCCTCGTTCGTGGCGGCGGTTGGATTGGCCAACGGCGTTGCGCCGGTTGTTGCCGGCGTGGTACCGGTGGTGCCGGATGTAGTGCCTGTGTCGGTCGTGGTACCGGTTGTAGTGCCAGTGTTGGTAGTACCGCCGGTCGTGGTGCCGGTGTTGGTCGTGGTTCCGGTCGAGGTGTTTCCGGTTGTGGTGCCGGTTGCGGTATTTCCAGTCGTCGCTATGTTCGCAGGCAGCGTCACGTTGTTGGCTTGGGCAATCTGGGCCAGCGTACTGTTAAGCTGCCTATGATTGTCGATCAGCACCTGGGCAAACTGGCGAACCTGGGCATTAGTCGTACGCGCCGCTGCCGCTTCGGCCTGCTGTACAGTGGTCGTTCCGCTCTGCACTACCTCGGTAAGGAAGGCGCTTTCGGCAGCGGTCACCGTTGCCGATGCCGATGTAGTCGGCTCTGGTGCCGGTATGGTAGGTGCTGGTGCGCTGCTCGGCGCAGGGCTTGAAGGAGACGGCTGTGAGGTTGCTACGGTCGAGTCGTCGCTGCCGCCGCCGCATGCCGCGAGAAGTGCTGTCAGCAACAGGGGTAATGCCTTTTTCGGAAATGCCTTTTTCATTGGGTGCTCCACGTCGAAATTGTTCAGGTCCGTTTCTGACGTGGTGCGGGCGGCACATGTTCGATGGCCATAACGCCTTCTAATCAGCGCTTAATCTGAATCAAAGACGATTCATCCAACATGGGTATCTGAAAATTAAAAAAGAACTTCTTGAGTGCGTGGCTACCATAGTTCAGTTGTGCAGAACCGTCCCACGCTCGTCGCCGTTTTCCAAGGCGGACTGCGTCGCGCCGCCATGGTTCGCGGCAACATGGAATTTCAAGGGCTCAAAAGAAAACCGGCTGCAAGCGAAGCTGGTTTCCGTCATCTACTTTATATTGCGCCGGATGGGCATGGTGGCCACATTCGTCGCCCCGATCATGCAACGCGAGTGGCGCTTGTTCCCTCAACGCCTCAAACTGCTCCGTTCCGGGCCGCGCCCATGGCCGTGCCGGACTCCGTGATGTCGATGCTGGTAATAATACGGTGGCGGCGACTGATACTGGATCACCGGTCCCGGCACCACGTAATGCACCGGAGGCGGCGGCTGGTACTGGTAATGCGTAGGCCTGTCAGGAAATGCCGTTGGCGGGGCACCGTAGATGAATTGAGGTTGCTCGTAGACCACGACGGGCGGCGGCGCATACATCGGGCCACCGTTGCCGACGGAAAGCGACCATTGCACGTTGCCACCGGCAAGGGCCGGCGTGGTTACTGCGCTGAGGGCCAGCAAGGCAATTGCTGCGGTCATTAAGGGCGGGAGGATTTTCATGGCGAGGGCTCCTGTATCCATTCATGATAATGGACAAATTCACCTCTGCAATGCGAAATCCTGGCCGAATGCCTTGCCGGTCAATATGGGTTGCATTCCCGCATCAGCTTGCCGCTGTCTAGCTCATTCAGGTTCTTCAGTCCGACCAGAGCTTGCCGCCGGTAGCCCAGTTTTCCTTCTTCACATCCTGGAAGATGATATCGACCGATTCCGCCTTGCAGCCGAGCGTGGCAACTGCCGCCTCCGTAACGGCCTTGACGAAGTCGCGCTTCTGTTCGGTGGTGCGGCCTTCAAACATTTCAACATGGATAGTGGGCATGAAAACTCCTTGCAGGTGATTAATTAGTATAAGTGGGGGATAGCTGGTCTAGCTGGCGCAGCAGTGCCGGCCACTCCAGCGCACCTTCCGGCGAGCCGTCGGCTAGCAGTTCGCGATGCGTCCTGGCGCAGGTATCGGCATCCGGCATGAGCAGGCTCGCGCCGCCGGACTGGGCTTTCAACTGAACTTCGCAAGCCTTGTCGAGCGTATCCATGAGCACGAAGGCTTCGGCGATCGTGCGGCCACAGATCAGGGTGCCGTGATTGCGCAGCAGCATGGCGGGATAGCTGCCGAGCCGGTCGACGAGGCGTTGCTGTTCATTCACCGACAGGGCCAGTCCTTCGTACGCGTGATAGCCGATTTGTCCATAGAACCGCAAGGCGTGCTGCGACAGCGGCAGCAGGCCGGCTTCCTGCGCGCCGACCGCGATGCCATTGACGTTGTGCAGATGCATGACGCAATGCGCATCGGGGCGGGCGGCATGGACGGCGGCATGGATGGCGAACCCGGTGACATTGATGCGATAGTCGTGGTCGCCAATGATGTTGCCTTGCAAATCGATCTTGACCAGGTTCGAGGCGCAGATCTCGTCGAAGCGATAGCCGAAGGGATTGATCAGGAAGCGGCCCGGCTCGTCAGGCACGGCGGCGGAGATATGCGTATAGACGAGGTCGTCCCAATGCCTCAATGCGCAAAGCCGGTAGCAGGCGGCAAGGTCGCGCCGCACCTGCCATTCCCCGGCGCTGATGTCTCCGGCGGCGAGTGTGCCGCCGCGATGGGTAAAGTTCGATTCCGTCATTCTCACTCTGTCTTGGTGCGCAAGTGCGCCAAAAGCAAACGCCCGGCAATGCCGGGCGGTGTCATGCTGCTCAGCTCGCGAAACGGCCGAGTGGTGCGTGTTAAAAATCTTTTGGTCAAATGCGGACGAAAATCGCGCCGATACTGCGTCAAAAATGCTCGCAAGGCCTCGGCCTGGCTACGCCTTTCTCCTTGTCTCGACACAATTTCGCCACATTTGCCTTCAACAAATTTCTAACTCACCCCACTAGAAGCGGTGACGCACACCCACGCCGAAGCTGTTGCCATTGTTGGTGCGGGTAATGCGATCGTTCATATAGACCGCATACACGTCTGTCCGCTTGGACAAGTCGATATCATAGCCGACAGCCGTGGTGGTGCGCTTGACATCGGCGCCGACCGCCACGCCGTCTCGCCGGGTCTGCGCCCATGCCAGCTGCACCTTGCCGGGACCCGCGGGCACGGTGGCGCCGAGCGAGAGTGTCTTGTCGTCGAGGTCGATGTCGTGCGACGTCTGGCCATAGGTAGCGAACAGTTTCGCCGCGGTCAGGTCGTAACTGCCGCCGACCATCCAGGCAGACTGGCGTGCGGCAAACAGGCCGGATGCGAGCGGGATATTCCCGCCCGGCTGGACATTGCCCACCGGGACGTTGAGCGGATTATTGATTTCGACGTTGTGGTAGAAGGCGGTCAGCGCGAGAGGACCGGCGAAGTAGAGTGCGTTGACGCCGATGTTGTTGCGGCCGGTGCTGCCGGCGATCTCGCCGAACTGATAATGAACGTTTGCGGTCAAGCCGCCAAAATTCGGCGTCTGGTAGCGGATCGAATTACTCCAGCCGGTATCTCCGGCGACGGAATTGGTCCAGCCCGATGCATTGAAAAGCGGCACGTCCGCATGCAGGATCAGCGGCGCGAACTGATAAGAATCGCCGAAGGGGTTGAACAGGATGGTGGGCAGGAAGTGGGGTGCCAGTTCACGGCCGAGCGATACCGCGCCGAAGCCACCGGACAAGCCGACATTGGCGTCGCGCGACCAAAGCGTGTCGCCGGGGAAGCGACCTTGTGTGCCGGTGTCCGCCTGGAAGAAGCTGGTCAGCAGAAAGTTGGCCTTGAGGCCGCCGCCGAGGTCTTCCGAACCCTTGAAACCGAACCAGGAGGTTGTCATGCCGCCGCTGTTGACCACCGAGCGCGAGCGGGCGTCGCCGGCACTGCGCATTTTTCCGGCATAGACATCGACCAGGCCGGTCACGGTGACATTGGTCTGGGCCATTGCCGGTGCTGCCGTTGCGACCGCCGCGCCGGCGAGCGCGGCACTGGTCAGCAGTGTTTTCAATTTGCGACGTTGTTGCATGAGGTCTCCTGTTTTAATGCAGTTTTAATTAACCGGGCAAGAGCCCGGCGTTTCTCCCGGCTGCCATCATTGCTTGAATGAATTATTAGCGGCAGCCATTTTACTGATCATTCCTTCGATGCAGGCAGGAGGAATGACACTAGTAATTCGCGTTGTAGTTTTCTTGCATCATGCGTGACGCTGACCCAGGAATGAGCTCCGAGTCGTGTTCAAATCCGGACTCGGCCTCAAGCTTAAACTTGGGCTTAGGCTTCCACGAGTTCCGGCACATCTTGCCGCGCGTCGCGAACATGGACTTGCCTACCGGCGCTGTAGGTGGCGGCAATCGCACGGTCGTCGCCGAGCAGGGCGAAGGCGAACAGCAATTCTTCCAAGCTCTCGGTGCGTGCCGTGCGGCGCGCCAGAAGTGGCGTGGCCTTGGGATCGAGCACCACGAAATCGGCTTCGACGCCGGGGGCGAAATTGCCGATGGTGCCTTCCAGCTGCATGCTGCGCGCGCCGCCCAACGTGGCCATGTAGAACATCCGCAGCGCCGGCAGGTAGGTGCCGCCCATGCGGCCCACCTTGTAGACTTCGTTCATGGTCTGCAGCATGGAGAACGAGGTGCCGCCGCCGACATCGGTGGCCAGCGACAGCGGCACCTGCGCGGCGTCGGCGCGTGCGAAGTCGAACAGGCCGCTGCCGAGGAAGAGATTGGAGGTCGGGCAGATCGACGCCGCCGATTGCGTTTCGCGCATGCGGGCGCGGTCATGGTCGTCGAGCCAGATGCAGTGTGCATACATCGCCCGCGGCCGCATCATGCCGTAGTGATCGTACACGTCAAGATAGCTGCGCGAGTTGGGGAACAGCGACTTCACCCAGGCCACTTCATCGGTGTTCTCCGCCACGTGCGTCTGCAGGAAGGTATCGGGATAGGCCCGCGCCAGTTCCCCCGCCAGCTGCAGCTGTGCCTCGGTGGAGGTCGGCGCGAAACGGGGCGTGAGCGCATAGAGCTGGCGACCATGCTTGTGCCACTTGTTGATCAGTTCCTCGCTGTCGCGCGCGCCGCCTTCCGCGGTATCGCTGAGGAATTCCGGGCAATTGCGGTCCATCATGATCTTGCCGGCCACCATGCGCAGGTTGCGCTTGTCGCTCTCGCCGAAGAAGGCATTGACCGAAGACGGATGGACCGTGCAGTAGACCATGGCCGTGGTCGTTCCGCAGCGCAGCAGCTCGTCGAGGAAGAAGCTCGCCACTTCGCGCGCATGCTCGCCGTCGGCGAACTTGCGCTCGGTCGGAAAGGTATAGGTTTCCAGCCAAGGCAGCAGGCCGGGCGCCGGCGAGGCGATCATGTCGGTCTGCGGATAATGGATGTGGGTATCGATGAAGCCGGGCACGATCAGCTTGCCGCGAAAATCCTGCACCTGCACGCCCTCCGGCACGGCGTCGCGCAGCTGGCTGTGGTCGCCGGCGGCATGAACGCGGCCGCCGTCGATGATCAGCAGGCCGTCCTCGTGCCAGGCATGGGCCTTGTCGTCAAAGGCCGGATCAGCGGTGAAATGGAGGATGCTGGCGCGGTAGGCCTGGCAGGCGGAGGATGCTCTGGTTGTGTTCATTGACTGCTTTCTATTGCTTTGATGTTGCTGGTATTTGATTCAGAGATTCAGACGGCTTCGGTTTCGGCTTCCCGGGTGGGCTGGCGCTGCAGCTCGTTCCGTTCCTCGGCTTCCCAGACCTGCAGCAGCTGCGCACACACCGCGGCGGCGATCACTGCCGGCTGTTTTCCGGTAATGCCCGGTACGCCGATGGGGCACACCATGTCGGCCAGGCGTTGCGCCGGGATGCCGCGTTCCAGCAACCGGTGCTCGAACTGCATGCGCTTGGTTTTCGATCCGATAAGGCCGAACCAGCCGGCGTCGCTCCTGCGCAGGATGGCTTCCGACAGGCGCTGGTCGAGCGCATGGCTGTGCGTCAGCACCAGGAAGGAGGAACCGGCGGGCACCGCATCGACCACCGCTTCCGGAATGTCGGTGGCTTCCACCTTCACGTTGGCGGGAAGTTCGGCGGGGAACATGTCGTCGCGCTCGTCAACCCAGGTCACATGGCAGGGCAGTTCCGCCAGCGCGCGCACGATCGCCGCGCCGACATGGCCGGCGCCGAACAGCACGAGATGGGGACGGAAGGGCCGGCAGGGATCGGCCAGCCAGCGCTTTCCATTCCCGTCCTGCATCACATGGCAGCCGCGAGTCAGGTCGGTCAGCGGCGGATGCGGCATCCCATCGATGAGGGATTCGCCGCCCGCATCGAGCAATACCGGCGGCTGCGGCTCATCCAGCGACACCATGCGCCAGCTGTCCTGCCGGTCGCGCCAGCGGTCGGCGAGCAGCCTGCCGCAAGCGGGCGAAGAATCCATGACGCGTTCGAAGGCGAGATGCACCACGCCGCCGCAGCACTGTCCGAGGCTGGGGCCGAGCGGAAAGCGCTCGAGGCGCCGGTGTGCGGCAAGCTGATCCGACGCATCGCCGAGCATCTCGCGCGCCACTTCCCAGGCGCGCATCTCGAGATGACCGCCGCCGATGGTGTCGAACTGCGCATCGCGCGTGACCACCATCTTGGCGCCCGGTTCGCGCGGGCCGGAACCCTGCACGGCGGCCACCGTCACCAGTACCGCCGGTGTCGCCTCACGGGTCAGCTTGTCGAGTGCTGCGAGCCAGTTGATCATTGCCGTCCCCGAGTGCTCACGCCGCGCCAGCGCTGCCGCGCACCGCATCCACCGCATTGAGGATCGCCTCGCTGGTGGCGGGCGCGTGCAAGGGCGGATTGACCTTGTAGTTGCCGACGCTGGCTACCGCATCGCGGATCGCGAAGAAGACCGAGAACGGCAGCAGCAGCGGCGGTTCGCCGACCGCCTTGGAGCGGTGGATGCTGTCGGACACATTGCGGTTCTTGAACAGCTTTACATGGAATTCATCCGGGCAGTCCGAGATGCCCGGGATCTTGTAGGTCGACGGCGCATGCGTCATCAGCTTGCCGGCCTTGTTCCACCACAGTTCCTCGGTGGTGAGCCAGCCCATGCCCTGAATGAATGCGCCTTCCACCTGGCCGATATCGATGGCCGGATTGAGCGAATTGCCGGCGTCGTACAGCGCGTCGGCCCGCAGCAGTTTCCATTCGCCGGTCAGGGTATCGACCACCACTTCGGAAACGGCGGCGCCATAGGCGAAGTAGAAGAAGGGATTGCCGGTCATGCTGGCGGCGTCCCAGTGCAGGCCGGGCGTCGCGTAGAAGCCGTCCGACCACAGCTGGATGCGGGCGTTGTAGGCCTTGCGTACCAGCAGCGGGAATTGCTCCGGTATGCCGTCGATGTATACACGGTTGTTGGCGAACTCGATCTTCGACGGATCGACCTTGAAGGTCTGTGCGGCGAACGCGGTCAGGCGCTCGCGGATCTGGCGCGCCGCATCCTGCGCCGCCTTGCCGTTCAAATCGGCGCCGGTGGATGCGGCGGTCGCCGATGTGTTCGCCACCTTGCTGGTATCGGTTGCGGAAACGCGCACATGCGACAGGTCGAGGCCGAGTTCATGCGCCACCACCTGCGCCACCTTGGTATTGATGCCCTGGCCCATCTCGGTGCCGCCGTGGTTGACCAGCACGGAGCCATCGACGTACACGTGCACCAGCGCGCCGGCCTGGTTGAGATGGGTGAGATTGAAGGCAATGCCGAACTTCACCGGCGTGATCGCGAGCCCTTTCTTCAGCACCGGGCTGGCGGCGTTGTAGGCCTGCACCTCGGCGCGGCGCCTGCGGTATTCGCTGGTCTCTTCCAGTTCGGCCACGAGTTCGTGGATGACGTTGTCCACCACCTTCTGGCCGTACTGCGTGACGTTGCGGCCTTCCTCGTCGCTGCGGCCGTAGAAGTTGACCTTGCGCACGTCGAGCGCATCCTTGCCGAGATTGCGTGCGATTTCGTCGATGATGTATTCGATCGCGATCGCGCCCTGCGGACCGCCGAAGCCGCGGAACGCGGTGTTCGACTGGGTATGGGTCTTGCCGCACATGGCGACGATATCGACGTCCGACAAATAGTAGGCATTGTCGAAATGGCAGACAGCGCGTGTCGCGACGGGGCCGGACAGGTCGGCGGAATAGCCGGCGCGCGACACCATTTCGACTTTGGCGGCCATGATGCGGCCTTCATCGTCGTATCCGATTTCATATTCGTAGTAGAAGCAGTGGCGCTTGCCGGTGACCATCATGTCGTCGTCGCGATCGGCGCGCAGCTTGACCGGGCGCTTGAGCAGCGCGGCGCTGATCGAGGCCGCCGCCGCCCACAGCGCCGACTGCGATTCCTTGCCGCCGAAGCCGCCGCCCATGCGCCGGCATTCGACCACGATGTTATGCGAATGCAGTCCAAGCGCATGCGCAACCACGTGCTGCATCTCCGACGGATGCTGGGTCGAGCAATACAGATGGATGCCCCTGTCTTCCTTGGGAATCGCATAGGAGATCTGGCCTTCGAGGTAGAACTGTTCCTGGCCGCCGACATGCAGTTCCCCCTTGACCCGGTGCGGCGCCTGCTCGAATGCGCGCTTGAAGTCGCCGCGCGCCAGATGCATCGGGGGCAGCACGAAGGACTGCGCGTCGCGCGCTTCCCGCGGCGTCAGGATGGCGGGGAGCTCCTCGTACTCGACCTTGGCAAGGCGCGCCGCGCGTCGGGCATTGTCGTGGGTGTCGGCCACCACGATGAACAGCGGCTGGCCTACGTACTGCACCAGCCCGTCTGCGAAGATCGGATCATCATGGATGATGGGTCCGCAGTCATTGGTCCCGGGAATGTCGCGGGCCGTGTACACCGCGACGACCCCGCGCGACTTCCGCACCTCGGCGAGATCGATGCCGTGTACCTTCGCATGTGCCTTCTGCGACAGGCCCAGCGCGGCATGCAGGGTACCCTGCAGTTCGGGTATGTCATCGGTATAGGTTGCCTCACCCAGCACATGCAGCACCGCCGATTCATGCGGCCGCTGCTTGCCGACTTCCGCCCAGCTGGCGGGAGCGGCCTCGGCGCCGGCTTTGTCTTGCTTGAGGAAGGCTTCGGTCTGTGTATTCATCTTGATCTCTCTTTCGCCTATGGATTAGGCTCAGGCTTGCGCTCAGGCGCAGGCAAATGCATTGACGGCATCGGCGGCCAGCGGCGCGTCGGTCCGGGTCTCGAACCAGAAGCGGCGCAGCAGGTTCTGCGCGGTTTTCATCCGATAGTTGCTGCTCGCGCGCATGTCGCTCAATGGTGTGTAATCCTGCGCCAGCGCCGCCACGGCGTCATTCAGCGCCGCTTCGTTCCATTCGCGTCCGTTGAGCGCCGCCTCGGCCCTCGGCGCGCGGCGCGACGTGGCCGCCATGCCGCCGAAGGCGATGCGCGCTTCCTTGACCAGATTGCCGTCGAGCGTGATGCAGAAGGCCGCGCATACCGCGGAAATATCCTGGTCGAAGCGCTTGGCCAGCTTGTAGGTGCGGAAGCGGCGATCTGCTTGCGGAAGCGGCACGCGCACGGCTTCCACGACTTCCTCCGGAAGCAGGTCCTTTTTCTGGTAATCGAGATAGAAGGCTTCCAGCGGCATGCTGCGCTGGCCGTCCTTGCCGCGCAACACGATCTCCGCGCCGAGCGCGATCAGCCAGGGCGCGGAATCGCCGATGGGCGAGCCGTTGGCCACGTTGCCGCCGAGCGTGCCGGCATTGCGGATCGGCAGCGAAGCGAAACGCTGCCAAAGTTCGGACAACTCCTGCGGATAGTGTTTGGCCAGCGCCGCGTAGGCATCGTTGAGCGTGACCGCAGCGCCGATTTCGAGCCGGCCGTCTTTCTCGGCCAGGGACTGCAGTTCGGCAACCTGGTTGATGTAGATGATGTCGCCGAGATCGCGCATCTGCTTGGTTACCCACAGTCCGACATCCGTGGAGCCGGACAGGATGGTCGCCGTGGGTTTTTCGGCACGGATGGCGATCAACTGTTCGAGCGTGGCGGGCACGTGGAAGGACTGGCCGTCGAAGGTATAGGTCAGCATTTCATTGCGCTGTATGGCTTGCAGAGAGGAGGCGAGCGCTTCGCGGTCGAACTGCACCTTGGGCAGTTCGAGCATGCGCTGGGCGGCATCGATGATGGGACGGTAGCCGGTGCAGCGGCACAGGTTGCCCGACAGAGTGTCGTCGATCTCCTTGCGCTGCGGTGCGCAGGACTTGCCCTCCTGCTTCAGGTACAGGCCCCAGAGCGACATCACGAAACCTGGCGTGCAGAAGCCGCACTGGGAGCCGTGGCATTCCACCAGCGCCTGCTGTACGGGGTGCAGTTCGCCTTCGGCCTGCTTCAGGTCTTCCACGGTGAACAGCGCCTTGCCATCGAGCGTCGGAACGAACTGTATGCAGGAATTGACGGACTTGAGTTCGACGGTATTGCCCTTGAGCTCCCCGAGCACGACGGTGCATGCGCCGCAGTCACCCTCGGCGCAACCTTCCTTGGTGCCGGTGCAGTGATGGTGCTCCCGCACATGCTGCAGGATGGTCTGTGTCGGCGGAACATCCGAGATGGTCTGAACTTCACCGCGATAAAAGAAACGTATGGGTTGTGACATGCTCTCTCCGCCTTTGCGTATTGGATGCAGAATTTTGTAACGCTAGGTTAGCATCGGTCATCGGCAAGGCTATAAGGGGATGCTGATGTTGAGTATCCGAAACCTGCAATATGATCAACCACGCAACGTCCGTCTTTGCCAAATGTTTGTGTTATATACAAGGGCATTCGCAAATTTTGCCTGTTTGGCAGGTCGTTGTTTCGGCTTTTATCATGCAAGAACGCGGCCTGCCCATTAGTGTGCAGCGCGCATAGCGGGTATATCGGCACGCATATAGAGCGCCAGCCAGAACGCCAGGCGGGGGAGCGCAGGGAAAGAACGGGTGTGACGATAAAGTGTTGCCTGCGAAGCAAGCAGGGCGGAGGAAGGCGTGCGCCTGGCCAATCGAAGGGAAGGATTGGCCAGGCACCGCTGATGCCGATTGTCATCTACACGTGGCTGCTCGACATCCTTGTGCTTAGATACAGCGAATACAGGGCCGACAAACCGACCAAGGCATAGACGATGCGCGAAATGCCGCTTCCTTCGCCGAAAATCATCGCCACCAGGTTGATGTCGAACAGCCCAACCAACCCCCAGTTGATGCCGCCGATAATCAATAGCAACATCGGAATCCATTCCAGTGCTTTCATCCTCTTCGCACCCTGCACGTGCGCTGCGCCGTTCCTGCGATCGGGGATATGGCGTCTTTCGCCATGCGACAACGTAGCCATTTCGAACTCCTTGTAACAAAAACATTGAGAAACAACCAAGCATTGCAGACCCGGCTGCCATGCAGGCCGCCGGGTGTAAGGTCAGGCTGGATGCAAGCTCCATGCCGAAGAATTCGAAGTTGCGTGTAAATGAAAAAAGCCGGCTTTCATGGCCGGCTTTCATGGCGCCGCGGTGATGCGGATCTTATTCCGCGCCGAGATAGACGTAACGGAAGATGAAGATCGCCGCGATGATCCAGACGATCACGGGTACCTGCTTGCCGCGGCCGGTCAGCAGCTTGAGGCCGGCGTAGGATATGAAGCCGAAGGCAACGCCGTTGGCAATCGAATAGGTAAAGGGCATCAGCAGGGCGGTAATCACGGCGGGCACGCTTTCGGTAGTGTCGTCCCAGTCGATGTCGGCCAGTTCGCGCAGCATGAGGCAGGATACGTAGAACAGGGCGGGTGCCGTTGCATACGCGGGCACCGCGCCTGCCAGCGGCGCGATGAACAGGCAGGCCAGGAACAGGATGGCCACGGCCACCGCTGTCAAACCGGTGCGCCCGCCAGCCTGCACGCCGGCGGCGCTCTCGATATAGGCGGTTGTGCTCGAGGTGCCGAGGAAGGCGCCACCGACGATGGCGGTACTGTCGGCCATCAATGCCTTGTTGAGGCGGTCCATTTTTCCTTGCTTGAGCAGGCCCGCGCGGTTGGCCACGCCCATGAGCGTGCCGGTCGCATCGAACAGCTCGACCAGGAAGAACACCAGCACCACGTTGAGGATGCCGATGGACAGCGCCGCCGAAAAGTCGAGCTTGAACAGGGTGGGATCGATCGACGGCGGAGCCGAGACGATGCCCTTGAACGTGTTCCCGCCGAAGAAGAAGCTGAGCACGGTCACCACGATGATGCCGATCAGGATCGCGCCGCGAACCTTCATGCGATCTAGGGCGACAATCAGGAAGAAGCCGACGATGGCCATTACGGCCGCCGGCGCATGCAGGTTGCCCAGGGTGATGTAGGTGGCCGGATGCGGCGCGATGATGCCTGCGTTCTTGAGCGAGATGATGGCGAGGAACAGTCCGATGCCGGCGGTGATGGCGGTGCGGATCGAATGCGGAATGCCGTTGACGATCATTTCCCGTATGCGCAGGATGCTGATAATCAGGAACAGGATGCCGGAAATGCAGACGGCGCCCAGCGCCGCTTCCCAGGTATAGCCCATGCCATTGACCACGCTGTAGGCGAAATAGGCATTGAGCCCCATGCCCGGGGCCAGCGCGATCGGATAGTTCGCATACAGTCCCATGATCAGCGTGCCGAGCGCAGCCGCGACGCAGGTGGCGACGAACACAGCATCCTTGGGCATGCCGGCGTCGCCGAGGATGGAGGGGTTCACGAAAATAATGTAGGCCATCGTGAGGAAGGTGGTGAGGCCGGCCAGCAACTCCGTCTTTACATCCGTCCCCTGTTCCTTCAGCTTAAAGAACCGGTCCATCAAACTCATTTGTCTTCTCCTGTTGGTATTTCTGTCCGTATTGCTGTTGCATTATTGTCATTTCCCGGCGTTGCCCGCGTTGCCCGTGTTGCAATAGGGCAGTGTGCAATGCGCCGAGCGGCAGCGTCATTGCGCATTTCATGCACGCCGACCGTCTGGCTTGAGTCAGATCATATTGGAATGCGTATATTCGCAGGCCACGAAGCTTACATGGAGCTAATAAAGCCCATTAAAGAAACATTATCAGAGCGGACACATCACCAGAGCGCGAACAGTAATGTCCTACAGAAAGACGCGGACGGGATATCGCTTGGCCGATATCTTGCATATCGCCCCGCAAATATGGGCCTGCGGATCGAGGCGTTCGAAAACTTGAAGATTGGCATTCAAAAAGTGCATGCAAGCATGACTGCATGCATCGATTTATACTTCTGCCCCGCTGCGGTGCATATGGGCATATTGTGCATATGTGCATATGTACGCAGCAACAACCAAGGGCCTGGAGATCCGGGAGAGCGCAGACAGAGTTTGCCGGCGCTATATCGCTTTTTCTATAACAGCCATACCCTGACCGCTATATTGACCGAACTTTTTTTCCTGTAATTTTTGTGGACAATAAAAATATTGATAAGAGAGCTACTAACATGATGGTTTTTAGCAGCTCGCATAAAGAGTGAGACATGGACACGCGCCTAACCCTAAGCGGGATTACCAAGAGATACCCCTCCGTCGTGGCCAATGACGGCATCGATCTGAACGTGCTTCCTGGGGAGATTCATTCCATCCTCGGCGAGAACGGCGCGGGCAAGTCGACCCTGATGAAAATCATTTACGGCTCGGTCAAGCCCGATGCCGGCCGGGTTTTCTGGAACGGCAGGGAAGTCAACATCGCCAATCCCGCCGAAGCGCGCAAACTCGGCATCGCCATGGTGTTCCAGCACTTTTCGCTGTTCGATACCCTGACCGTGGCGGAAAACATTGCCCTTGGCCTGCCCAAGGATACCAAGCTGGACGAACTCAGCCGGCGCATCGAAACGACTGCGCGGCAGTACGGCCTCGATCTCGAACCGCAGCGCCACGTCCATACCCTGTCCGTCGGCGAGTGCCAGCGCGTCGAGATCGTGCGCGCGCTGCTGGCCAAGCCGCAGCTGCTCATCCTGGACGAGCCGACCTCGGTGCTCACGCCGCAGGCCGTAGAAAAGCTGTTCGAGACCCTGCGCAAACTGGCCTCCGAAGGCTGCAGCATTCTTTACATCAGCCACAAACTCGACGAGATCCGCGCGCTGTGCGACAAGTGCACCGTCATGCGCGGCGGAAAGGTGACCGGCATCTGCGACCCGCGGCAGGAAACCGCGTCGAGCCTGTCGCGCATGATGATCGGCGCCGATCCGCCGGCCATCAAGGCTGTCGACCGCCTGCCCGGCGAACGGATGCTGTCGCTGCGCAACCTGTCCCTCGAAAAAAGCCATCCCTTCGGCACTTCGCTGGAAGGAATCAGCCTGGATCTGCACGCCGGCGAGATCGTCGGCGTCGCCGGCGTATCCGGCAATGGCCAGCAGGAGCTGCTGGCGGCGCTGTCCGGCGAAGACCCGCGCGCCCAGGCCGGCATGATCGTGCTCAGGGACGAGCCGATCGGGCGCATGAACGCGGCGCGGCGCCGCCAGCGCGGCCTCGGCTTCGTGCCCGAGGAGCGACTCGGCCGCGGCGCGGTGCCCGATCTCTCGCTGGCGCAGAACATCCTGCTATCGCACCAGAATCCATCCACGGTCAGCCGAGGCCTGATCCGCTTCGGCGCGCTCCATGACCTCGCCGCGTCCATCATCGGCCGATTCAAGGTCAAGGCACCCGGCCCGCAGGCCACCGCCGGCAGCCTGTCGGGCGGCAACCTGCAGAAATACATCGTCGGCCGCGAAGTCATGCGCAATCCGAGGGTGCTGATCGTGGCCCAGCCCACCTGGGGCGTGGATGTGGGCGCGGCCGCGCAGATCCGGGCCGAACTGGTCGCGCTGCGCGATGCCGGCTGCGCGCTGCTGGTGGTCTCGGAAGAGCTGGATGAATTGTTTGAAATCTCCGACCGCCTGGTCGTGATCGCGAAAGGAAGAATGTCGCCCTCCATCAAGCGTACGCATGCAACGGTCGACCTGATCGGCCAATGGATGAGCGGCCTGTGGGAAACCCCGGCGCCGGCAAGGCAGGAGGTCGCCAATGCTTAAGCTGGAAAAACGGCCCAGCCCGTCGGCGCTGATGTCTTGGCTTTCACCGCTGTTCGCGGTGCTGCTCACCGTGCTGTGCGGCATCGTGCTTTTCCTCGCGCTCGGCAAGAATCCGGTGACCGGCCTCGGCGTCTTCTTCATCGAGCCCATCCGGAACCTGCAGGGATGGGCCGAGGTCGGCGTCAAGGTGACGCCGCTGCTTCTCGTGGCGGTCGGCCTGGCCATCTGCTTCCGCGCCAATGTCTTCAATATCGGCGCCGAGGGGCAGCTGGTGGTGGGCGCCATTGCCGGCGGTGCGGCCGCTCTGTTCTTCGACCAGGGCGAGGGCGGCGGGCCGCTGCTGATTGCCGTGATCATGCTGGCCGGCGCGGCCGGCGGAATGGCCTGGGCAGCGATCACGGCTTTCCTGCGCGACCGCTTCAATGCCAACGAAATCCTGGTATCGCTGATGCTGGTGTATGTCGCCCAGCTGCTGCTGAGCATGCTGGTGCACGGCGCCCTGCGCGACCCGGACGGATTCAACTTCCCGCAGTCGCGCATGCTGTCCGACGGCTACCTGCTGCCCAATATCGTCGACGGCACCCGGCTGCACCTGGGTATCGTGATGGCGCTGGCCGCCTCGCTGCTGGGATGGCTGTTCCTGGCGCGCAGCTTCGCCGGCTACCGGCTGCAGGTTGGCGGCATGGCGCCGGCGGCGGCGCGCTACGCGGGATTTTCCTCGCGCAAGGCGCTGTGGACCTCGATGCTGGCATGCGGCGGCCTCGCCGGCCTGGCAGGCACCGCCGAAGTGCTCGGGCCGATCGGGCAGCTCACGCCGACCGTCTCGCCGGGCTACGGATTCGCCGCCATCATCGTCGCCTATGTCGGCCGGCTGCATCCGATCGGCGTCGTGTTCTCCAGCTTCATCATGGCCCTGTTCTATATCGGCGGCGAATTGTCGCAGTCGCGGCTGGGCATGCCCAATGCGATCACCGGCGTGTTCCAGGGCATCCTGCTGTTCTCGCTGCTGGCCTGCGACGTGCTGATCCACTACAAACTGAGCTGGAGGAAATAATGGACGCCTATGCGCCACTGATCGCCGCGTCCATCAACGCTGGCACACCGCTGATGCTGGCCGCGCTCGGCCTGCTGATCAATGAAAAATCCGGCGTCGTCAACCTCGGCGCCGAAGGCATGATGCTGGTGGCCGCCGTGATTGGCTTCGCCACCGCGATCAATACGGAAAGCGTTGCCCTCGGCTTCGTTGCCGGCGCGGCAGCCGGCATGCTGCTGGCCGGCTTCTTCGCACTGATGACGGTATGGCTGGGCACCAACCAGTATGCGACCGGCCTGGCACTGTCGTTGTTCGGAGGCGGTGCGTCTGCGTATATCGGCATCAACTATGTCGGCAAGAGTTTGGACAACCCGAAGTTCGCGGTGCCTTTTCTGTCCGACATTCCCTTCGTCGGCACCGCGCTGTTCCGCCAGCATCCGATGGTTTACCTGTCGCTGCTGCTGTGCGCCGGCATCATCGTCTTCCTTTACCGCACCCGCGCCGGACTGGTGCTGCGCGCGGTCGGCGAGTCGCCGTCTTCTGCGCATGCGCTTGGCTACAGCGTGCGCCGCATCCGGCTTGCCGCATTGCTGTTCGGCGGCGCATGCTGCGGCCTGGCGGGCGCCTTCCTGTCTCTTGTGTACACGCCGCTTTGGGTGGAAGGCATGGTGGCGGGACGCGGCTGGATCGCACTGGCCCTGACCACCTTCGCCACCTGGCGTCCGGCCCGCGTGCTGGTCGGCGCCTACCTGTTCGGCGGGGTTACGATCATGACCTTCTATGCGCAGGGTTTGGGCGTGTCGATCGATTCGCAGCTGCTGTCGATGCTGCCCTATCTGGCGACCATCCTGGTGCTGGTGCTGATCTCGACCAACGCCAACTGGATCAAGCTGAACATGCCGGCGTCGCTGGGCAAGAACTTCAATCCGAACTAGCCATCGGAACGAAGGCGCTATTGAACAAGGAACGGAGCGCATGTGGCGGTACTGCCCGTTGCGCTCCGGAGCAACAGCCGGCGCAGGCGATATGAAAAACAGTATGTATACTATCTGCGTATACATATAATGCTCCCCGCTGACCTGTTCATAATTCGACAAGCATTTGTACTGCAGATGCATGTTTGACAAGCGGTGCACGACACCGGCAGCGAGTTGTTTTCGAAGTTGGCATTATCGATCCGAATGCATCGCGTTCGTATCCGGACCGGACTTTTGGCGCAGGGTTTTCCCGGCGTCCGGACAATCCCGCTGTCTTACCCACCGGCGTGGCTTGACGTCCATTGATCAGCAAGTGGGAGTCACATGTAGAGGAAAACCATGTCGAAAACCTTCATGCGGGGCGCACTGTCCGCCATCGCCGTCCTGCCGGCACTTGCGGCCGCACCGTCCTTCGCAGCCGACCCCGCGCCCCTGAACGCCGGCTTCGTCTATATCAGCCCGATCGGCGAAGCGGGCTGGACCACCCAGCACGATATCGCGCGCAAGGAAATGGAAAAAAGCCTGGGCGGCAAGGTGACCACCAAGTTCGTCGAGAATGTGCCCGAAAGCGCCGATGCCGAGCGCGTCATTCGCGACCTGGCGCAGCAGGGAAACAAGCTGATCTTCACCACCTCGTTCGGTTACATGAATCCGACGCTCAAGGTTGCGAGGCAATTCCCGGATGTCAAATTCGTGCACGTGACCGGTTACAAGACCGCGCCCAATGTCGCCACCACGAATGCACGTTTCTATGAAGGCCGTTACCTCGCCGGCGTCCTGGCCGGCAAGATGACCAAGACGAATGTCGCCGGCTATGTCGGCGCGTTCCCGATTCCGGAAGTCCTGCAGGGAATCAACGCTTTTACCCGCGGCATGCGCAGCGTCAATCCGAAGGCTGAAGTCAAGGTGGTCTGGGTCAACAGCTGGTTCGATCCGGGCAAGGAGCGCGATGCCGCCATGACCCTGCTGGGACAGAACGCCGACGTGGTAACCCACCATACCGACTCCACCGCCATCGTCCAGGCTGCGGAAGAGAAGGGCAAGTACGCGGTGGCTTACCATTCCGACATGAAGAAATTCGGTTCCAAGGCGCAGATCGGCGCGGTGACCCATCACTGGGGTGCTTATTACACCAAGGCCGCTCAGCAGGTTATCGACGGCAAGTGGAAAACCAGCAGCACCTGGGGCGGCATCAAGGACGGCATGGTCAAGCTGGAAGCGATCGGCAGCGCCGTACCCGAGGATGTGAAGCAGCTCGTGGCCGCCAAGGAAAAGGAAATTGTCTCGGGCAAGCTGACGCCGTTCGACGGTCCGGTCAAGGATAACGAAGGCAAGGTTCGCCTTGAAAAGGGTTCGCTGAACGACGACGCACTTAACAAGATGGATTACTACGTGGAAGGCGTGGCCGGCAAGCTCCCGGGCAAGTGATCGTGTAGCGGGAGCCGGCGGTGTTGGTCCTGGCTCTTCCCGGCTACGGCGTTTGACTTCGACAGAAACGGCCTGCATCGCGCAGGCCGTTTTGCTTTCACTCCGCCTTCATTGCACCTTGTTCCGCTTCATTCCCCCAGGATCACAGGAAGAGTGCGCTACCGCGCCTCAAGCCATCAGCGTCCAGTCGGTCAATCCCTCGATTTCCACCATGCGCTTCCAGCTTTCACGCTGCCGCACCAGCAGGGCCAGCCGGTCGAGCGCCGGCCAGCTGGTGGCCGGGCGCGGCATGTTGCGCGACCAGCGCATGTACATGGTCAGCAGCAGGTCGGCGGCGGAAAAATGCTCGCCGAGCAGATAGGGACCGTTCGCCGCCAGTTCGCCGTCGAGCCGGCTCCACACGGATTCGATCTTGTCCTGCAATGCCTTGCGCACATGCGGCGGATGCTCGTCCGCACCGAGGTCGCCCGGGTAAAACCAGTAGCGGAAGGTTGCGCCTAGGTTATTGGACAGATACACCATCCATTGCTGCCACGCCGGGCGAAGCGGGCTTCCCGCCCTTGGACCGAGCTCCGACTCGGGATGGCGCTCGGCCAGCGCGAGCATCAGCGCCGCGGATTCGACATATGCGGCGCCGTCGATGATGAGCGTCGGCACGGTGCCTTGCGGATTGATTCGGAGGTAAGCCTTGCTGCGCTGTTCTCCGCGTTCGAAATCGAGCATTTCCAGCGAATAGGGTGCGCCGGCTTCGATCAGTGCGGCGTGGACCGCCATGCTGGCGGAACCAGGCGAGTAATACAGGGTGTACATGGAATCTCCCGGCCGGCATCGAAACCGGCCCGATGGTTGTCCGCGAGCGCTGGCGGATTCAAAACATAAGCATACACAATGCGGCAGCACTCTTGATTAAAGGGCTTGCAGGGCCATTTATTTGATAAATGGCAAGAGGCGGACGAGTCATGTTGCCATGTCATTAACCCGAAAGAATTGCATCGCTAGAATCACAAAAAATCTCTGCGGGCCGTATAAATAAAGGCTAAAATGCGACGTACTGTATGAAACAACAGTATGCAGTTTAGAATTTCCGAGGATTAATAATCCTGGTGTCGATTGCTTGATTGCATATGTTTAAGAAGCGCAACTTTCATGTTTTCAGCGTGGGAATCCGTCAGGTTCCTGCCAGTGCTTAAACAAGGAGATCAGTCATGTTCAAAACGGGTACTTGGGTTGGCGCAGGTCGTTGGCCAAATCAGCACGCCCATCCTGACCAGTGGCATAAACCCCTGCGCGGCCAGGTGATCGACTTTTGCGATGTGCGGGCCTGGGCTAATTCCCTGCAGTTTCCGGAAGATGTACCGCATGCGGGCGATGTCATGACGGTAGCGTTGCGCATGAAGAACGAGGGCAAGCTGAACGGACTGACGCCGGTATGCTGGGATTTCGTTACCCATCGCCGCGTGCTGTGGGAAAAGACCGCGGCGCTGCGCAGCTATGAAGACGACGTGCTGCTGTGGAAGGCCGCCAGGGCCATGCGCACCGATGAGATCCAGCACCCACGCCGCCGCAAGCCGCGCGATATCCGCGAATTTCTGCCCCAGCAGCAACAGCACCTCGCATTGGTCTGAGATCCTGCTTGACGCGCTGTTGCTCCCTTTGAAGGCGGCTTCGCACCGGCTTTTCTACTTTCGGGCTTGCACTTTCGCCATTGTTTCGGTGGCAACCGTGTACACGCCGCGTGCCGGCAGAGTGCGGCGCGGTCGATGACGAGGCGATGACGCGCCGATAGTCGATAGGTGATAAACGCGCGCAGGTCCGAATGAGTGCTCCCCACTAGTCCATGGAAAATGCGCTGATGGATATTGAATTTGGGCATCTTGGCAATCTCGATACCCGTGGCACGGGCTGGTTTCTCGGTCATAGCGACTGGACCCGTGAAAGTTCAGGCCAGGGCAGCCCGCTTCGCTACATGCCCATGGAACTGCGCTCCCACACGCTCACGATGAAATGGATGGCCCATGTCGCGGGAGATCCGCGCGGCAATGGCAAGCCGGTCAGTGAAGGACGGACGCTTTCCATCCTGGTCGGTACCCCGGGCCGGTTCCGTCTTCAATTCTCCCGCCATGCGCACTTTCCCGAGCAAGATACCGTGGAGCACGTGCTGGAGAGTGTCGGGCATTTCTCCATCTGGGGCGCGGGCATTCATCATCGCTACGAGGTGGATGCGGATTGCACCATCCTGACGCTGCGCTGGATTCCCGAACCGATAACTACGATAGGATGAGCGGCACCACTGGCACTACTGTTTCGTCACGATTTCGTCGCGGCCTGCACCCGTCGGCCCGCCGTCCGCAGTTCCGCCCGCCGAGCCGCCGGAACTCATCGCCGAGCGGCTCATTGCGGTCAGCATCCTGCCGTTGTCGGTGCGCTGGCCGTCGCGGAATTCTCCTTCCCAAGCCGTGCCGTTGCTCCAGCTGAAGCGGCCGTGCCCGTTACTGCGGCCTTGCGCCACCGCGCCGACATAGACATCGCCGTTCCTGAAACGGGTGACGCCCTGGCCGTGGGGCATGCCGTTGCGGATGTCGCCTTCGTAGCGCGTGCCGTCGGGGAAAACCATGGTTCCCTTGCCACTCGGGACACCACTTCTCACATCGCCTTCATAGCGGGTCTTGTCGGCGAACACCAGTGTCCCCTTGCCATTGGGAAGTCCGTTTTTCACTTCGCCGTCATAGCGATTGCCGTTGGAAAACACGATGGTTCCCTTGCCGTTGGGCTCGTTGCCCGCCCAGTCGCCGCTGTAGCGCTGGCCGTTGCGCCAGACGAACTGGCCCTTTCCTTCCTTGGAGCCGCGCACCAGGGTGCCGTCGAAGCGGTCGCCGTTGGACCATTCGATGCGGCCGGTGCCGGAAACGACGCCGGTGGACGGGTCGGCGGTGAAGCTGCCGGTCATGGTTTGGCCGTCCAGGCGGATCACTCTTGCAGTGCCGGCGTTGCCCGAGTTTCCAGCAGCGGCAGTGGCCGGTGCCGGTGCCGCAGTATCGTCATCGCCGCCGGCGGACACGCGTGAATCCGGGCGATCGGTTCGGCTGGCGGAGATGCCGGACGTGCCGGGTGCGCTGGATGCGGAGACGGTCGGCGCTGGCGTGATCGTCGTTGCCGAATTGTTCGCGGCCGCGACGGGCAGGGCAGGGCGCTCCGGCGCTGCGGCGACAGCAGCCGTGCGCCGCAGCGATGCCAGCTTGTCCCGCGCGGCGTCCGCGTAGCGGCCATTGGGATAACGGCTCAGATACGTTTCGTAAGAGACGGGTTGGTCCACGTAATTGGCAATGCGCCACTGTTCCTGGTCCTGAGCAGCCAGGCGGGCAGCATCCTTCGCGTCGGCCGGCGGCACAGCCTTTGCAGGATTGCCTGCGCTTGCGGCTTGCGGCGCAGGCGGTGGAGCTTTGGCGACTGACGGGGGCACCTGTGCCGCCGCTGCAGCCGGAGTTGCCGGAGTTGCCGGAGATGAAGCGGATGCGTTCACCCGCTCGGTGGCGGAGGCAGTCGCCGGCGTCGGCGTCTGTGCGCCTGAGCCGGTAGCTGCGCTGGCAGCAGCGGGGGGAGCCGCAGCAGCTGGCACTGCAGGCTCCTTGCTCGTTGACGCTGGTGCCGCAGTGACCGGCATCGGTATCGCTGCCAGCGCCGCCAGCGCTTCCTTGTCCGGTGCCGATCCGTTCACCTGGCGCTTGCCTTCCGTGGCTTCCGCCTGCGGTGCTTCGCCGTCGGCGACGAAATGAAGGTAGCCGGCACCCACACCGACGCCCACGCCGGCCAGCAGCATCAGGCCGGATGCCCATAGTGCGGAACGCCCGGGCTTGCGCGAACGCCCGACGCGATATTCGTCGGCAGGCATGGGCTTGCGCCAGTTATCCGGTAGCGCGGGCAGGGCATGTGCCTGCAACTGCATTTCCGACAGCGGAGCCGGTGCGGGTTGCATTGCAGCGGGATTGATCTGGGTAGGCTGGACCTCGGCGGCAGCGCTTGCGCCTATGTCGGTGCCTGTGCGTACCTGTGCGGCGCCAGCCAGTGTCTCGCGATGCGACTGCACGGCGGCGCGGGCATTGTCGGCACGCAGGATCGAGGGCGCCGCCGGCATGACGATCTGGGGATCGGCATTCAGTGCAGCCCGCATTTCCGCCACCGTCTGAAACCGGTGTTCCGGATGTATTGCAAGCGCGCGGCCGATGGCCGCCAGCAGTCCGCGTGAATGGCTGCTGCGCGCCGAGTGCAGCGCCGGCAGCATGCCTTCATTGGCCAGCCTTTGCATCGCATACGGAGGTGGATGCCCGGTCACGAGAAAATAGGCGGTGGCGCCGATGCCGTAGATGTCGGTCCAGGCGCCGATATCGCGGTTCCTGGCGTTGAAGTGCTGCTCCATCGCCGCGTATCCGGTAGCGAGAATGCCCGTCGGGGTATGGATGATTTCGCCGATGGTGGCCTGCGCCGCATCGAATTCCAGCAGCAGCGGCGTGCCGTCGCGGCGGATCAGGATATTGCCGGGCTGGATGTTGCCATGGCAGGATTGCGCGCGCTGGACCGCTTCCGCGGCGTCCAGCAGGCGGGCGACCAGCATGCGGATCCAGGTTTCGTCGGGCGTGAAGTCCTGTTCGGTGACGGCGCTGTCGAGCGTGCTTCCTTCATGGAAGGGCATGAACGCGTAGGCGGTGCCGTTCAATTCGCTATAGCGGTCGAAGCTCAGCAGCGAAGGCGAGGACAATCGCGAAAGCACCAGCGCCTCGTTGATGAAGCTGCGCAGGCCCGCGGCATATACGGCGGCTTCCTGTTCGCCGGACGGACGTATGACGCCGTCCCTCGCGCGGGAAGCCAGTCCGTGCGGCATGTATTCGCGCAGCGCAATGCGCCTGCCGGTGGCTGCCTCCTGGGCCAGGTAGACCGCTGCGGCGGGGCTGCTGCCTATCAGGCTCACGATTTCGGCATTGTCGATCCGCGTGCCGGCGCTGGGGGCATGGGTTCCGGACGAGCCGGCCTGGCGTGCTCGATGGGATTGATGAGATTCCTCGTGCATATCAACCGTTCTGGAAAAGTGACACTTGCTGGTTTTCTGGATTTGCCTCGCACACCCTGAGCGTTGCGGCATTACGGTATTACGACATTACGGAGAACCCGTGAGGGCGGCATGCTGTGCATGTGCGTCGACGCGGCATCCGGATTTCAGGGCTTCAGTTTGGCAATTAACATTGCGCTTTAGGATAGACGGGACATCCTTCGGCATCTGGATATTGCGCAAACAAACTTCCCTAATCCAAATTTCTTACAAATGATCACGGTCGAAACAAAGTTTCATCGAGAAAAGATTGAAGCAGATCAATAACATGCCAAAAGGCAATGTGTCCGACAGTCTATGCGCCATTGCCGGCGTGTTCAGTGGCTCCGGCAACTCCGATGGTTCCGGCATGTTCGTACAAGCGAAAAGGAGAGATTAAGGCGCTGGGCTGGCAACGTCGATATGCCAATTAGGGCGCCAGAATGGGATCAAAGGAAGTACTTGCCCGATAAGAGCGGGTCAGGCCGCCTTGCGTTCTGCCAGGCCCTGTTCAACATGGCGCAATGTCTCTTCCACCATGCCGCGGAACCGCTGCAAATATTCAGGAGGCGCCATTCGCGAGTTCAGCATGGCTTCCAGTTCGGCGGCGTGCCTGGTAAGCGAAGTTGCGCCCACGTTGGCAACCATGCCGCGCACGGTATGCACCGCCGAACGGGTCGCATCTACGTCGGAAGCGGCCACCGCCGCGTTGAACTTGGCCAGCGTTCCCGCCAGGCTGGGAATCAGCATTTCCAGTACCCGGTGATAGAGGTCGACATCGCCCGACAGCCGCTCTATCGTGTCCACGGTATCAAAACCGGGAATTTCCACCGGCAGCGCTTGCCCCCCTGGCGGGGCCGCCGCGCGCGCCAGGGCGGTATGGTCACCCGGGCGAGGAGCATGAGGCATGGCATCGCCTCGCGCCTGCTCAAGCCAGCGCGCCAGCGTCGAATAGAATGCCTCGGGATCGATGGGCTTGGTAATGTGATCCTGCATGCCGCTCGCGATGCAGGCTTCGCGGTCGGCGGCGGATGCGTGCGCGGTCATGGCAATGATGGGCAAGTCGATGAAGCGCTCGTCCATCCGGATTCGCCGCGTCGCCGCATGGCCCCCCATCTCCGGCATCTGGATATCCATCAGCACCAGGTCGTAGCCGCCGGGGCCGGCGCCGAATACCTGCTCCAGCGCGATCCAGCCATTGCCGGCGATATCGACCTGGAGTCCGGCGGCGGTCAGCATCTCGCGCGCGATCTCCTGGTTGACGTCATTGTCCTCCACCAGCAACACGCGCCTGCCATCGAAGCGTGGAAGGGGGCGTCCGTGCAGCCCCGGAGCACGGACCGGCGCATCGCTTGCAAGCACCTTGACGAATGTGTCGTGCAGCAGCGACTGGTCGATCGGCTTGAACAGAACGGCGGCCAGCGGCGCATGCTCGGCCTGGCGCATGACGTCATCGCGGCCGAACGCGGTAATCAGGATCACCTTGGGAGGCCGGCTCAATCCGCCGTCGGCGATTTCCTGCGCCAGCTGCAGTCCATTCATGCCCGGCATGCCAAGATCGGCCAGCACCAGGTCGTAAGGTTCGCCACCGTCGGCTCGCCGCAGGGCGGCCAGCGCATCGAGCGCGTTTTCCTCACTGTCCGCACGCAGGCCGAAGCCCTCGACCAGGTCGCAAATGATTTCCCGTGCCGCCGGATTGTCGTCGACCACCAGCACACGGCTGGCCTTCAAGCGTTCAGGCAGGCTTGGCAATGCGGCCTTCGTCAGCGCGCCGAAGCCGAGCCTGACCGTGAAGGTGAACACGGAACCCACTCCCGGCTCGCTGTGCAGGCTGATGCCGCCGCCCATCATTTCCACCAGGCGCCGGCTGATCGCCAGGCCAAGGCCGGTGCCGCCGTACTTGCGGGTAGTCGAGGTGTCGGCCTGGCTGAAGGCCTGGAACAGCCGCGCCTGCTGCTCGGGCGCCATGCCGATGCCGCTGTCCTGGACTTCGAAGCGCAGGTCCACGCCCGCTTCGTCGATGGCATGGACCCGGCAGCGCAGCCGCACCTCGCCCGCATGCGTAAACTTGATCGCATTGCTCATCAGGTTCACAAGCACCTGTCCCAGCCGCAGCGCATCGCCGTTCAGGTGCACCGGCACGTCTTCGCCGATGTCGAACACATAGCCGAGCTTCTTGTCGCTGGCGCGCTGGCTGGTGACCGTGCTTACATGGCCGAGCAGGTCATGCAAAGAAAAATCGTTGTTGTCGATCGCAAGCTTTCCGGCTTCGATCTTTGAAAAATCGAGAATGTCATCGATGATGCCCAACAGCGATACCGCTGCGCGGTGAATCTTTTCCACATAGTCGCGCTGCTTGCCGTTGAGGTCGGTGCGCAGGGCCAGATAGGCCATGCCGATCACGGCGTTCATCGGCGTGCGGATTTCATGGCTCATGTTCGCGAGGAAGGCCGATTTCATGCGCGAGGCATCTTCCGCGCCCTGCTTGGCGATTTCCAGGGCCCGTTCATGTTCGCGCAATTCCTGGTTGATGCGCGACAGTTCGGCGGTGCGCTCCAGCACCCGCTGTTCCAGGATGCGTTCCGAACGCTTCAGCGCATCCACCAGCTGCTGCTGCGCAAGTTCCTTTTCCCGCCGCATCTGGTTGAAGCGGTCGGCCAGCGCGAGCGAAAGCAGCAGCATTTCAATGGCCGAGCCGATCTGCATGCCGTAGACCGTCATGAAATTCGGTATGTCCGGAACGCCATAGCTGCGCAATGCGGTCAGGATTGCCGTGAACACGAGGCAGCTGAATGCCAGCAGGAAGAAACGCGCGCTGCGCTGGCCGCGCAGCTTGCATACCACGCCGACGATCAGCGCCAGCAGCATGTTCGCCGCATCCAGGCCGATGGCAATGGCGATGATCCGGTGATAGGGGAAGACGAAAAATGCGATTATCTGCAGGATATTGAGCGCCAGGAAGACGCGCATGACCCGGTCCAGCCAGGGCACGGTGTCATAGGTGGCCAGCAGCCGCCGCTGGAACAGGAGCAGCGTGATTCCGGTGAGGGCGAAGCCGATCATCGAGGAAATCATCGACCATTCCGGCATGTTCGGCCACAGGAACTGGAACCCCAGGCCGCTGAAGGCAATGATCGACAGGGCGTTCGCGCAAACGAAGAGTACGTAGTAGAGATAGGTGCGATCGCGCAGCGAGGCGAACAGCAGCAAGTTGTACAGGCCGAGCGCCAGCTGCATGCCGAAGTACAGCGACTGGCCGATGTATTCGTGCATGCTCTGGCGGTTGAAGGTTTGGGGCTCCCACAGCTTGGTCGGGATGTCGAGCGAGGTGCCGGAGGCTACCCGCAGAAAATAAACCCCGCTGGACTCGGCCGCCACATGGACCGGGAAGACGAAATGGCGGTGGTTGATCGGCCGCTCGGCGAACGGGCGCGAATGCCCGGTGACGATGCGGTCATAGCCCCCGGCGCGCGGCGTATAGAACTCCACCGAATGCAGGTGGGTGAAGGAAACTTCCAGCAGGCGCTCCACCTGCTGTGGCGATGCATTGCGCAGCTGGATCCGCAGCCAGATGGCCGAGGAACGCGGACCGAAATTCAGCGAATCCGAGCGCATGTTTGATGGCTTGAAGCGCGCTGCCATGTCCGCGGCGGTCACTTCGGCAATGCCCAGTCGTTGTTCGCGGTCTTCCAGCACATCCCAATAGGGCGTCAATACCAGCGGCGCGGCGAGGCCCTTGTCGTCGATGCGCAGGTCGCCGGCCTGCACCTGAGCACACAGAAACGCGCACAGAGCGAGTAAGGCGCGCAGGAACCCAGGCGGTCCAGAGACGTTAAAAAGAAGAAACATTGCTATCCCAGCCGCTTGAATGCCAACAAGAAGATGTGGTTCATTGGCAACTAATGGTCACATTTGTTATAAAGTGCATATTTCTGAAGAGAAATAATATCCGAACGCGGTACCGGCGCGGCACAAATATATCCCGCTTTTGCATGCAAAAGCCTACGTCAGGAATGATCATGAGCATACCAGTCCAGTATGACGTGTTGATTATTGGTAGCGGTTTCGGCGGCGCGGTCATGTCCGCCCGGCTGACCCGGCGCTGGCCGGGGCGCGTACTCCTGCTAGAGCGCGGTCGCCAGTACGCGCTCGGCGCCTATCCGCGTAGTCCCCATGACCTGGCAGACAACGTCTGGTGCCCGCAGGAGGATATGGCGAGGCGGCCGCGGGCGGTGCGCAAGCGCAAGGAACAGCGCGTACAGCTGACCGGCATGTTCGATATCCGGCATTTCGACAAGATTGATACCGTGACTTCCGCTGTCTACGGCGGCGGCTCGCAGATCTACGCCAACGTCTTCCTGCGCCCGCCGGCCGCGGTGTTCGAGCAGGACTGGCCTGCCGGCCTCAACCGCGACACGCTCGCGCCTTATTACGATGTCGCCCAGCAGGTGCTCGGCGCCCGCACCGTGCCGCCAGCCGCCGGGCCGGACGACCGCCGCCACATCCAGCGCACCGTGCAGTTCCAGTCCTTCGCCCGCGAAGCAGGACTGCCGACCAGGCTTGCCGACATTTGCGTCTACTTCGGCAACGACTACAGCTACAAGGGCAACGGCGAGCCGCTGCCTCTCGGCGTCCAGCAGCCCAACCGCTACGGGGCGCTGCAGACTTCATGCACCTATTGCGGCGAATGCGATATCGGGTGCAATGTCCAGGCCAAGAATTCGGTGGATCACAATTACCTGCATGTCGCCCGGGAACGCTACGGCATGGAGGTGCGAACGCAGTCTCTGGTGGAACGTATCGTGCCGCTCAACGAACGGCAGGCGGATGATCCGCAGGCCGACGGCAGCCACGGCTACCGCATCTACTACCGCGATCTTGAGCACGGCAAACCGTGGGAGGTGACCGCGCGTCGCGTCGTGGTGTCGGCCGGCACGCTCGGCACCAACGAACTGCTGCTGCGCTGCCGCGATGTGCATCGCAGCCTGCCGCGCATCTCTTCCCGGCTGGGCCGGCATTTTTCCGGCAACGGCGATTTTCTTGCTTTCGCGGTCGACGGCAAGAAGGAAGTGAATTCGACCTACGGACCTGTCATCACCCAGTACACCGACCATCACCTGTTCGAGAATCTCGATCGCAGCCAGGCTTTCCTGCTTGAGGACGCCAGCTATGCCACCCAGGTCGGCTGGGCTGCCGCCGCCATCGGTCCGATGATGAATCCGTTCCAGATGCTCTGGCAGACCTGCAGGCAGGTGCTCGGCTACGCATTCGACCGCTACTATCCGGGACGCAAGCAGAGCAGCGTCGGCTTCATGGTGCAGAAGCTGTTTTCCCGCGATCTGTCCCAGTACAGCGCCGTGCTGCTCTGCATGGGACTGGACAATGCGCGGGGCGTGCTGCGCCTGAACAAGGATGGCTATCTCGACATCGACTGGCCGCAGGAGAGCAATCGTCCCTTGTATGACGCGATCCTGGCGCTGGGGGAGCGCTTTACGCGCTTCATCGGCGCCAGTCATTTCGTCCCGATGCCGACCTGGCTGTGGCCGGTAAAGAACAATGTCACCGTGCATCCGCTCGGCGGCTGCGCGCTGGCCGCATCGCCGGAGCAGGGCGTGGTCAGCTCGCTCGATGGCAGCCGCGGCCAGGTATTCGGTTATCGCAACCTGTATGTCGCCGACGGTTCCTTGATGCCCACCGCGCTGGGCGCCAATCCGGTCGCGACCATCACGGCCGTGTCGGAGTGGATCGCGCATGACATCACCGGCGACATGCCGGATGCGGCGCTGTGATGCGGCACTGTGAAACGGCGCGCCGTTTCCGCGCCGGTCCGGCGCTTGCGACGTCAATCATCAAATCAATACAGCACCGCCCGGCGCGCTCCGCCGCGCGTGCATGCCTGAGGGAGTGCATCGCATGTCCGAAAAACTGAACGGCGTCAGCATCCAGTTCGCCGAAGTCATGAAGGGATACGTCAGCGCCGAAGCCACCACTTTCGCGGACGGCTATGCCGACGGGGAGCGGGCAGGACATGCGCTGGCCTTGCATGTAACGGTCCGCATCCCCGATCTCGGCGAATTCCTGGCGGAGGGCGAGCATGCCGGCACGCTGTCCGGCCATATCAATTGCCCGCTGCTCGGCGGAGTCTGCCCGGTCCGGTCCGGCACCTTTCGCCTGATGCCGGACACCGCCGACCGCGACCGCAAGGTGATGTACTACCAGGTCTACTGCACCACGCCCGGCGGAGAAGAGTTCACCTTCGTGGGCAACAAGCAGGTGCAGCATGATGCGCCGCTCGACGCCTGGAAAGACACCACGACGCTGTTCGTGAACGTCTATCGCGGCCATGCGGACCCCGGCACGCCCGCGCGAGACCGGTTATGGGTGACCGGCATCATCAGCCTCGGCCTGATGGATTTCATGCAGGTTCTGCGCGGGCTGAGCGCCACTGACGTCCAAGGCAAGACCAGCGTGACCGGCCTGATCGCCTTCGGCCGCTTTTTTGCCGGCAAGCTGTGGGACGTTTATGGACCACACCTGCCGCCGGCTCCCAACCAGCCGCAGCGGCGCTACGCGAAGTTCACCACCGAAGGCGTCGCCGGCGCCGCGATCAGTACCCATCCTTTCCTGACGGCCGACGGCCTGCGGCTCGAACTCACCCGCTTTTGCCGCGTGCCGAGCGACGACGTGGTGCTGGTAGTGCATGGCCTGACCAGTTCCTCCGACATGTTCATCATGCCCGAACACCGGAACCTGGTGCAGACCCTGCTGGATGAAGGTTATGGCGACGTATGGACGCTCGACTACCGCGGCAGCTGCCGCTTCCCCTATAACCTTGCGCGCACCCTCTATACCTTCGACGACATCGCGCTGTTCGACCATCCCGCCGCGCTGCAGGAGCTGCGCCGGCATGTCGGCCCGCGGCGCCGGGTGCATGTGGTGGCCCATTGCGTCGGTGCGCTGACCATGGCGATGGGCCTGTTCGGCAAGACGGTGGAAGGCATTTCCAGCGCCGTGCTCAACAGCGTCGCCCTGACGCCGCGCGTGCCGGCCTGGTCGAAAACCAAGCTCGGCGTTGCGCCCTGGGTGTCGGACAATCTGCTCGGTATCGAATACTACAATCCGTCGTGGCGGCGCGAGCCCGGACTGTCGGTGGGCAAGCTCATTGCCTGGGGCGCCGACCTGGTGCACCAGGAATGCGACTCGCCGGAATGCCACATGCTCAGCCTGATGTGGGGCAGCGGCCGACCCGCGCTGTTCAATCACGCCAATCTGCTGCCGGCGACCCACGACCGGCTGGGCGACCTGTTCGGCGGCGTCGGGGTGAACTACTACCGGCACGTGCACAAGATGGTGGAAAGCGGCAACCGGGCAGTCAAGTACGACCAGTCCGATCCGCGTTTTGCGGCGCTGCCGGATGACTACACCACGCACATCGCCGCGCAGCCGACGCCCATCCTGCTGCTGCAGGGACAGGACAACCGGGTGTTCGCCGATTCCAATATTCAATGCCATGAGCTGTTCGAGCGCCACGCCCCCGGCCGCCACCGGCTGCACGTGGTTCCCGGTTACGGGCACCAGGACATGTTCATGGGACGCGACGCGGCGCAGGACGTATTTCCCCATCTGCTCGGCTTCCTGAAGGAGCATAGCCATGACTGAGGCGGGCAAGGCCATCCTCCCTCCCGGCCTCGTGCCGTGGCCGGCCGATGCGGATCCCGGCAACCGGCTATGCGTGCTGATCAGCGACATACATTGCACCGATTGCACCGTCGGCAACCAGACCGCTTCCGAAAGCGACTGGCAGCTATTCTTCGAGCAGCTGGAATTCGCGGTTCGCAATCCCGGCGACAAGGCGCATACGCCGCCGGAGCAGCGCATTGATGAACTCATCCTGATCCTCAACGGAGACATCATCGACCTGATCCGCACCAGCAAATGGGCGCAGGCCGGCGTTTATCCCTGGCAGCGCGACGATCCGCGCTTCGGCCGGATCGTGCTCGACATCATGCGCGATATCGTGCGCATCCATGCGCGCGAACGGCCGGACGACAGCCGTTTGCCGTATTCCGGCTTTTTCTACTGGATGCGGAAAAGCCTGGACGGCCTGCGCGGGAGCGGGGTCAGGGTAACCATCGTGCCCATCGTCGGCAACCATGACAAGGAGCTGCAGGTGGTGCCGGTGGCACGGCAAATGTTCTACGAAGAATGCCTTGGCCTCACCGCGCTCGACATTTCCGATTCTTACCGCGCCTGGGTCGGCGCCCAGATGGGCAGCGCCCGCAACGAGCTTTATCCACTGCTACCTTTCTACATTGCCGACGTCCGCTTGCGGCTGCTGGCCACCCACGGCCAATGGCGCGATGCCGACAACTCGCGGGCAACCGCCGGCTGGCGGCCGTGCGACGGATGGACGCCGAAGAAGTGGCAGCAGGAGGGCTACCGCGCGTTCAGCGACCCCTGCTTCGGCGACACGGTCGCGGCCGGCATGCTTTCGCATTTCATCTGGTGCGCAGCCAGGCACATCGATCCGAAGTTGCCAGGTGCGCAGCGGCTGTGCAATCTGCTTGACGAAATGGATCTGTACAGGCCGTCGGTAGCTGCCGTGGTGCGCCTGCTGTCGGAATCGAGACGAATGGCGCGCAAGGATTCGCAGGCCATGGACTTGCACGATGCCATGCTCGGCTGTTTCCGTGATAGTCTCGTTCTCTGGCTAAGCCATGCCGAAACATGGAACAGTGCCTGGCGCAGCACCCGGATGGGGCTGCATCTGCTGTCGGTACTGACGAAACTGCAATGGTACTGGCTCGACATGGCGCTGATGCGGCTCATGGCGAAAGTGCAGGAACCGGAGTCCGATATCTCCACCAGGACGCTGTTCGGGCTGCCGGCATTTTCCGAGCGCTACCGTGAGCTCGGACTGCGGTTGCACGTGGAAGGGCATACGCACGTGGCGCTGGAAGCGGATCTGCAGTGCCGTCCACCTGTTTCGGGTCGCAATAATTTCACGTATATCAACCTCGGCGCATGGCGCGATGCCATCCTGCGCAAGCGCAGCCCGGGATTCCGCCGACGTGCGATCGGCCGGGCATTGTTCATTTTCGATCTGCCCAGGCTGGGAGCGGGCCATCCCGACGCCTACCGCTTCTACACCCGGGACATGATCAGCTGGGGGGATCGTCTCGACAGCTGGTAAGGCAATGTGCGAAACCACTGGCGTCCACGATGCTGGCGGCGTATTGTTGAGGTAAAGCAAGTTTTGCCGGCGATACGACGAGACCTGGTCGATAACCGATAGCGGACCGGCAAGGAGGAGCAGATGAGCATCAGCGTCACTTTCAGCAGTACCCACAGCATAGCCATTGGATCCGACTTTTTCATGGCGCGCCGTCCCGTAGTCGACCGTGGGCGAAACCTGATTGCCCATGAATTGCTGTTTCGGCAAGCCGGAGCGGAAGGAGCAAGCGGGTCGAATGGCGCGAATGGGGCGGTGGGCGAATTGCCGGCCAGCGCTTCCGTCATCGCAGACGTGATCCAGTATGGCATGACCCGCGTACTCGGCGATCTGCCCGGCATGCTCTGCATCGACGGCGCCGCACTGGAAAACGAACTTTTTACCTTCCTGCCCGCGGACCAGGTCACCCTGGTACTCACGGAGATGCCGGGGGCCGGGGCTGGGGTGCGCGAGCAGCTCGCGGCACTGCGCAGGCGCGGCTTCCGCTTTGCGCTCGCGGTCACTCACCGCGCGCAGGATATCGCCGACCTGCTCGACCTCATCGATGGCGTGCGCATTGACGTCACCGGCCGCTCCGCCGAGGAATTGAGCCGCTTCTGCGCAGGTTTCCGCATCCATCACAAGAAGCTGCTGGCCGAACGTGTCGACACCCCCGATCAGTTCGATCTGTGCGCCAGCCTGGGCTTTGATGCCTTCCAGGGCTATTTCTTCACAACGCCGCGGATGGAGGGCGGGGCCGCGCTGTCGCCCACCCAGGCGGCCATCATGGAGCTGCTGGAAATGCTGGCATCGGATGCCGAAGACGCTGTGATCGAACACAAGATCAAGGCCGATATCGCGCTCGGGCTCAACCTTCTGCGCCTGGCCAATACGCCGGCCATCAGCACGCACCGGATCGATTCGCTGCGGCAGGCGATGAAGGTGCTGGGGCGCAACCAGCTGCAGCGCTGGCTGCAGCTGATGCTGTATGCGGACCACGGCAAGGCTGCCGCCGGAGCCGAGGTGCTGGCGCGGCAAGCCACCACGCGCGGTAGGCTGATGGAACTGCTGGCTCACAAGACACGGCCCGGCAACCGCGGACAGGCGGACACGGCTTTTACCATCGGCATCATGTCGCTGATGGATACCCTGTTCTCCATGCCGATGACGGACATCCTGGAACAGATCCCGGTGGCCGAGGAAGTGAGCGCCGCATTGCTCCGGCGGGAGGGATATTTCGGCCGGCTGCTGGATGCCGCCGAATACACCGAATGGCGTCAAGCCAGCGATGCGGCGCTGGGCGGGGTACTCGCTGAACTGCAGGTATCCTGCAAGGAGCTTTACCTGATGCAACTGCTGGCCTTCGAATGGAGCGACGAGGTCGCGGGCAACTTCCGATAGCGCCGCTTCCGGGTGCGGTGTCCGTACATCGTCTGTAGTATCCGCACGGAGACCTGCTTCGAACTATTCCACTTGCATGCCATCCTAACAATATCCGTACCGGTTCAGGAGTTCATCATGCAAGATGCCAACACGCCGCCGCAGTCAAAACCGTCACAGCAGTCACAGCCCTCGGCCGACAGGCCGGCGCCGGGCAGCCTGGAAGATCTCAATGTCACCGCGCCGTACACCTCCGACGCGGCAGGCAGCGACGAAGCCGACCGCACTCGCGGCCAGCCCGCCCAAGACGCGCAGGACGCCAACAACCGCGATCGCCACGGCCTGGAAAACCAGAGCGTGACCAAGCCGGCGCCGATCGACGTGGAGCAACGGCATTAGTCCGCATACCCCGCTCGTTCATTTCTTCGATACCCAGGGATTGCCTTCGATATAAAAGCGCAAGTCCGCCTCGGCCCATTCCCTGGCATAGGCGACACCGATGCGAGGCCGCGTCACGATATTGAAATCCCGCGCCTCGCCGGAATCCACGATATGGAAGTCCTCGCTCAGCAGGTCATGGCCGTTCAGGCTGCGGTCGATGCCCAGCGCGCGGCACAGCAGACCCGGCCCCTTGGTATTGCCCTCCACATGCTCGACCGGCTCCAGCGCACGCAGCAGCACGGCCGCACCGTGTCCTTCCGTCTCGGTGACCACGTTCATGCAGTGGTGCATGCCATAGATCAGGTACACGTAGGCATAACCCGGCGGACCGTACATGATCGCGGTGCGCGGCGTAACGCCCTTGGACGAGTGCGAAGCGAGATCGTGCGCACCAAGATAGGCTTCGGTCTCCACGATACGGCCGCGCATCGCGATGCCGTCGCGCACGTGCACGAGATGCTTGCCGAGCAGCGCGCGTGCCACCTCGACGGTATCGCCGGCATAGAAATCGCGCGGCAGCTTTGCGCCGCGCGTGCGGCGGGATCGTGTTGTCGGGTTCATGCGCATGAGACCGCGCGCGCCGCCCCGAGTTGTCGAAGCTGAGCTCGCGCAAGCCGTCGCTTACCAGGTATCGATGAAAGAGCGTTTCTTGCCGGTCCGTGCCGGCGCCGGCGGACATGAACGCAGGCCGCGCAGCAGCCAGCGACGCGATTCCCGGGGATCGATTACATCGTCGATTTCCAGGAAGGACGCCATGTTGATGGCCTTGCCCTGCTCATACGACTGCGCCACCATCCTGTCGAACATGGCCTTGCGTTCATCAAGGTCGGCAATCGCTTCCAGTTCCTTGCGGTAGCCGAGGCGCACCGCGCCTTCCAGTCCCATCGCGCCGAACTCGCCGCTGGGCCAGGCCACGGTAAAGAAGGGTGCATGGAAGCTGCCGCCGGCCATGGCCTGCGCGCCGAGGCCGTAGCCCTTGCGCAGCACGATGGTGAAGAATGGCACGTCGATGCTGCCGGCGGTGACGAACATGCGCGAAACATGCCGCACCATCGCCGTGCTTTCCGCGTCCGGGCCGACCATGAAGCCGGGCGTGTCGCAAAGCGACACGATGGGAAGGTCGAATGCATCGCACAGCTGCATGAAGCGCGCCGCCTTGTCGGCGGCATCGGCATCGATGGCGCCGCCGAGGTGCATGGAATTGTTGGCGATCAGGCCGAAGGGCCGGCCTTCGATGCGCACCAGCGCCGTGATGATGCCGACGCCGAACTGCCGGCGCAGCTCCAGCACCGAATCCCTGTCGGCCAGGGTATCGATCACCTTGCGGATGTCATAGGAGCGCAGCCGGTTTTCCGGTATCAGCCGGCGCAGCTCGCGCTGGTCGGCGCATTCCCATTGCGTGAGCGGGCCCTGGAAATAGGACAGGTACCGTTTCGCCGCGCGCACCGCTTCCTCTTCATTGCTGACCACCACGTCGATTACGCCGTTCGGGGCCTGCATGCTGACCGGACCGACTTCCTCCGGCTGGAAGATCCCGAGGCCGCCGCCTTCGATCATCGCCGGGCCGCCCATGCCGATGGTTGCGTTTTCGGTGGCGATGATCACGTCGCAGCAGCCGAGGAACGCAGCGTTGCCGGCAAAGCAGCGGCCGGAAACGATGCCCACTCGCGGCACCAGCCCGCTCAGGCGGGCGAAATTGATGAAGGACATCACGTCCAGCCCGGCGACCAGCATCGCATCGGTATCGCCGGGGCGTCCGCCGCCGCCTTCGGCGAACAGCACCACCGGCAGCTTCCACTCCTGTGCCAGCTGGAACATGCGATCGGTCTTCTTGTGGTTCATCATGCCCTGGGTGCCGGCGAATACCGTGTAGTCATAGGACATCACCATGCAGCGGGAGACATCATCGGCGAACTGGTCGCCGTTGACGCTGCCGACCCCGGCCACCAATCCATCGGCGGGGCTGATGCGTATCAGTTCATCGATCGAGCGGCGGCGGCGCTGCGCGGCCAGCGCCAGCGCCCCGTATTCGATGAAGCTGCCGGCGTCGCACAGGTCCTCGATGTTTTCGCGGGCCGTGCGCTGCCCCGTCTTGCGCCGCCTGGCCACCGCGTCGGGACGCTGGGCGTCGAGGCCGATCGCATGCCGCATCAGCGTTTCTTCCAGGTCGGGCCGCAGTCGGTCGAGGTCGGCCTCTTCCTGGTCGCCATGATGTGCCGCATCGACTTCCATCGGCTCCAGGTAAAGCAATGGCTGGCCGTGCGCCACCACGTCGCCTCTGGCGACGGCAATCATGCGGACGATGCCGCTGCACTCGGCCTTGACGATATGCTCCATCTTCATCGCTTCCAGCACCGCGATCTGCTGTCCGGCATGTACCTGCGCGCCTTCGGCGACATCGATGCCGACCACCGAACCCTGCATCGGCGCAACCGAGGCTATCGTACCCGGCGGCGCATCCGGTTCGGCCTGCCTGCGCGCCGAACCGGCTTGGCCTGCCGCGGCCTTGACATACAGCGCGCGGTGCATTTCCCGGTTTTCGGCCAGCAAGTCCGACAGCCGTGTTTCTACAAAACGGGTATCGACCCTGTTGGCGATGACGTCGGGATGCCGGAGCAGGTTTTGCAGGAAGGAGATATTGGTGTCCACGCCTTCGACCCGGAACTCACACAAAGCACGGTAGGCTTTTGCCACCGATTCCGCAAAACTGCCGGATGGCAGATGAGTGATCTGCTTGGCTAGCAGGGAATCGAAATTGGGGCTGGTGGTGTAGCCCGCGTAGCCGAAACTGTCCACCCGGATGCCGGGGCCGGAAGGCGGTTCAAACACGCTCAGCATGCCGCCGGCAGGGTGCGTTCCGCCGTCGGACGTCATGGTTTCCATGTTGATGCGCAGCTGGATAGCATGCCCGCGCGGCGCGGGAATCGAGTCCTGCAGCAGGCCGAGTTCTCGCAGCGAGTGTCCGCCGGCAATGCGAAGCTGTGCCTTGACGAGATCGATGCCCGTCACTTCCTCGGTCACCGTATGCTCGACCTGCAGGCGCGGGTTGGCCTCCATGAAATTGAAGGCGGCATCATCGCCGGCGTCCTCGGCATCGGCGTCCACCAGGAATTCGAAGGTTCCGAGACCGCGATACTCGACCGCCGCCGCCATGCGCAGCGCTGCATCGATGATGCGGCCGCGCAGCCGCGGTGCCGATGCCAGCGACGGGCTGGGTGCAATCTCGACCAGTTTCTGGTTGCGCCGCTGCAGCGTGCATTCGCGTTCCCACAGGTGGCTCACGGCACCGCTGCCGTCGCCGATCACCTGTACCTCGATATGTCGGGCGCGGCTTACCAGAGCTTCGGCGTACAGGTCGCCATTGCCGAAGGCTGCCTGCGCTTCCGAGCGGCAGCGGGTATAGGCATCGCCGATCTCCGCGATGTCATGCACCGCGCGCATGCCGCGCCCGCCGCCACCGGCCAACGCCTTGATCATGATGGCCGCGCGCGGGCCGAGGCCGGCCATGAAAGCGCGAATTTCCTCAATGCTTGCTCCGCCCGCGGTGCCTGCGACCACCGGCACATGTTGCTGCGCTGCGAGTTCACGGGCGCGCGCCTTGTCGCCGAACAGTTCGAGTACTTCCGGCGTTGGGCCGACGAAACGCAATCCCGCTTCGGCGCAGCGTCGGGCGAAGGCGGCATTTTCGCTGAGGAACCCATAACCGGGATGGATGGCGTCGCAGCCCGCATCGCGCGCCAGCGCGACGAGCTGTTCCATGTCGAGATAGGCCGCAACTCCCTTGCCGCGCAGCGGCCGCGCCTCGTCCGCCTTGCGCGGGTGAAGCGAAGCGGCATCGTCTTCGGAATAGACGGCAACGGTGCGGATGCCGAGTTCGGCCGCCGCGCGGGCAATGCGGATGGCGATTTCGCCGCGATTGGCGATGAGCAGTGTGTTGATGGTCATTGTCGATGTGTGGTCGGATCAGGCACCCGCGGGACGGCGCATCTTGCATTCGGTCGGCAGCGCGAGGTCCTTGCCGTCCACCGTGGTTTCGGTGCGGAAGCCATAGCTGGTGCCCTCGACTCCGGATTTCACCGTCGTGCCGTCCACCGGCGCCACGGTGGAGACGATCTGCGGCAGCAGCAACTGGTGATCTTCCTTGCGCATGGTGACGTCGCCGATCACCGACGCATAGGTCATGCCTTCCAGCGCCAACGCAATCTTCAGCGGCGCGCTCGACCCGGCCGTGTTGATCGCGGCGGCGACAATGCGCGGCGTCATGTCCATGCGCGGCGCGAGGAAAGGCTTGTTGAAGCGCTGCTTGTATGCGGTGGCAAGCGGAGTCACCTTCGGGCTTTCGATGTTCTGGTGCCATTCGCCGACCCAGGTCAACTGGCCCAGCTTGGCCTGAGAAACGGCGAATACCGCGCCGGGCAGGGCGCCTGCACTGTGGTTGATGTAGCGCAGGTTCATGCCGGAATCGGCGGCCGACTTCAGCAGCAAGTTCAGATCGCTGCCCCAGTTGCCGGAAATGACGGTATCGGCGCCGCTGGCCTTGATCTTTGCGACATAGGGGGAGAAGTCCTTGACCTTGCCGATTGCATGGAAGTCCTCGCCGACGAACTGCACGTCGCTGCGCGCCGTGCTCAGCATTTCCTTGCCCAGCCTGGCCCAGACGCGGCCATGCGCATAATCCTGGTTCAGCAGGTAAACTTTCTTGATGTCCTGCTTCTCCTTCATGAAGCCGGTCAGCGCCTTCATCTTCATCGCGGTGTTGGCCTCGGTGGTGAAATGCCAGAAGCTGCAGTTCTTGCCGGTCAGATCCGGATCGATCGACGAGTGGTTCACGATCAGGATTGCTTTTTCGGGATTACGCTCGTTGTGCTTGTTGGCCGCCTCGACCATCGCGCTGACCGCCGACGAACCGGAACCGCCGGTGAACACCACCTTTGCGCCGGCATCGATCGCGGCCTGCAGCGCGGTGAGGCTTTCCTGTGCCGATAGCTTGTTGTCCAGCGTCATGAGCTCGAGCTTGCTGCCCTTGAGCACGCCGCCCTTGGCGTTGATGTCATCGATGGCGAAGCGGATATGCGACAGCATGATCTCGCCGACATCGGCGAAGGGACCGCTCAATGGATCGATGAAAGCAAGCTTGATGCTTTCCTGGGCAATTGCCTGCGCACTTGCTTGTGAGCTGCCGAGAATGCCGAATGCCGCGACCGCGAACCCTGCCATTATCCGTTTCATGACTGTCTCCTTGGCGTTGTGCCGTGCTGTATCTGTTCCGATTACTTCGATGCCGTGCGGGCCTTTTTCGCCTTCAAGGCGCGGATTGAACCCTTCTGCACGCGCACGCCTGCAATCTTGAGCAGGATGCGCGTCATTTCTTCCACCATCTCGTCAGGGGAAAGGCGCCCCTCGGGCTTGTACCAGGTGTACATGAAACCCGCGATGCTTCCGATTGCCAGCGAAGTCAGCTTGGCATCGTCGAATTCCAGGTCGCCATCGCCGCGCGCTTCCTCCAGCAGGGCGCGCAGTTCGCTGTAGAAGCGCCGCGCCATCGTGCGCAGCTTCTTCAGAAACGCCGGTTGCAGGGCGCCGCCTTCGCGGTAGGCGAAGGTGCCGGATTTGAAATAGGTGACGTTGGCGCTGGCGAAGCGATGCAAACCCTCGCGCAGCCGCTCGATCGCAGGCCGGGAATCAAGCGCATCGAAATGCATCGCGGTCAGGCAGGCATGCGAAGCGCGCCAGCACAGGGTTTCGAAGATATCGTTCTTGCTCTGGAAATAGTAATAGAGGAAAGGCTTGGTGACCCCGAGTTCATGCACGATGTCTGAAATGGTGGTGACCGCGAATCCGCGGCGGTAGAACAAGTCTTCCGCGATGCGCAGAATGTGTTCCCGCTTCTGGTCATGCACGTCGACCGCCATTGAACGGCGTTTGCTTGTTTGTGCGGGCGCAGGCGTATGCGCATCCGCGCGCGGTTTCACCGCCTTCTTCATTGGCTGTCCTTCAATTTGCAGGTCCATGCTTGGGCTCATTTTGCGGATTCGAGCAAGAATATACCAGGCGGTATAAAGTTTATACCGCCTGGTAGCATGATTGCGCAAGCCGGTGCCGGATTGACGCAGATCAAGACACGGCTGGTAGCGTGGCGACATGCTTTGAAGATTAGAATACGCCTGCCTCGAGGTCTTCGAAGTCACCGAGGCCCGAGCAGCAGTAGCAGTAGCAGTAGCAGTAGCAGTAGCAGCAGGAGAGGAGACAAGGCATGGATAAGATTCCCTATTTTCAGGAAGAAAAACCGCTGCACGAATATCTGCGCCAGCATGCGCGCGCGCAGCCAGGCAAGCCGGCTTATGTCTGGTACGGCGCGAGCCTGACTTACCGGCAAGTGGACGACATGAGCGACCGCTTCGCCGCCCGGCTAGCCGGGCTTGGGGTGAAGAAGGGCGACCGCGTCGTTCTGTTTCTCAACAATTGCCCTCAATATGTGATCGCGCACTTCGGCATCCAGAAGCTCGGCGCGATCGTCAGTCCCTGCAGCCCGCTGTTCAAGAAGCATGAGCTCGCATACCAGGTGGCCGATGTCGGCGCCGAAGTGATTGTTGCGGCCGACACGCTCTATCCGGTCGTTCAGGAAGTCATGGACAAGACGCCGCTCAAGCATGTCTTCCTCACATCCTACGGCGACCTGCTGCCGCAGGAGGCGACGATCGATGTGCCGCCGGAGCTTCGGTCGCCGAAAAACCGGGTCGCAGATACGATGGACCTGCTGGAAGCGCTCGAAGGCATGTCGGCTCCGCCGCAGCCGGAACTGTCGATGGACGACGTGGTGCTGATGACCTATACCTCCGGCACGACCGGCATGCCGAAGGGGGCAATGCTCACCTATCGCAACGCGCTGTTCAAGACCGCCAGCGCGACGTTTGCCGCCGGCGTGGACGACACCACCGTTACGCTGGCGATCGCGCCGCTCTATCACATCGCCGGCATGCTGATGGGATTGAACGTGACCATTTACAGCGGCGCCACCGCCATCCTGATGCATCGCTTCGATCCACGCTCGGTGCTGCAGGCGATCGACCGCTACAAGGTCAGCCACTGGTACAGCATCGCGCCGATGAACGTGGCCGCAATGCAGGTTCCGGATGCGAAGAGCTTCGATCTGCATTCCCTCAAGGTCAATCCCTGTACAAGCTTCGGCATCACGTTGACGCAGCCGCTGGCGGAACAGTGGCGCGACTTCACCGGCGGCTGCCAGACCTTCGAAGCGGCATACGGACTTTCGGAGACCCATACCTGTGACACGTACACCCCGCGCGATGCGGTCAAATGGGGAACGCAGGGACGGCCGATGCCGGGCGTCGAATGCCGCATCGTCGATCAGGATAGCAGAGCGGTCCTGCCGGTCGGTCAGATGGGCGAAATCACGCTGCGCAGCCCGGGCAACTTCAAAGGCTACTGGAACAAGCCCGAAGCGACAGCCGCAACGCTGCGCGACGGCTGGGTGCATACCGGTGACATGGGCAAGCTCGACGAGGACGGCTACCTGACCTTCAGCGGGCGCTTTAAGGAAATGATCAAGGTGTCGGGCTACAGCGTTTTCCCGGAAGAGGTCGAAACCATCCTCATCAAGCATCCGGCCGTGCGCCAGGCCGCGGTGATCGGCATTCCCGATCCGGCCAAGGGTGAAGTGATCAAGGCGTTCATTGTGCTGAAACCGGAGGCGGCGGACACCTCGGTGGAAGACATCATCCAGTGGAGCCGCGAACAGATGTCGCCTTACAAGGTACCGAAGTCGGTCGAGTTCCGCGCCGAGATACCCGCCACCGGCACCGGCAAGGTGCTTCGGCGGCTGCTGAAGGATTAACCGGGCGGCATTCCGTGGAACATGGATGAGAAAGATTGCGGCCCGGTTCGATCATCAATGATCGATACCGGGCCGCAATGCTATCAGCGCGGTCGGCTGCCAGAGTATCAGGCCAGTTGCGCCGCGTACTGCTCCAGGTGATGGTCGCTGTTGCCGAACTGCAGCTCGATTGCCATCAGTCGCTTGAAGTAGTGGCTGACGTCGAGTTCATCGGTCACCCCCATGCCGCCGTGCAGTTGCACTGCCTGCTGGCCCACGTACCGGCATGCCTGGCCGATCACGACCTTGGCCGCAGACATCGCGCGCGCGCGGGCCTGCAGATCGGGATCGGTGCAGCGCACCGCCGCCAGATAGCTCATGGAACGCGCCTGCTCGATATGCAGCACCATGTCTGCCATGCGGTGCTGCAAGGCCTGGAACTTGGCGATCGGCTGGCCGAACTGCTTGCGGTTGCGGGTGTACTCGACGGTGGCGGCGAGCATCTTGTCGAGCGCGCCTACGGCTTCCGCGCAAACCGCCGCCAGTGCGAAGTCGAGCACGTCGCACATCCGGGCTTCGACATCGTCGCTTCCGTTCAATCGCGCTTCCGCCGGCACGAATACCTGGTTGAGCCAGATGTCTGACGCCGGCACGCCGTCAACCGTGCGATAGGGAAGCTTGCGCAGCCCCGGCGCATCGGCCTGCACGCGGAATACCGCGAGCGTTCCGTCTTCGCCTGCCTTGCCGATGCGGGCCGTGACCAGCAGCGTGTCGGCCGACGCGCCGTGCGCCACCACGCTCTTGTGGCCCGTCACCAGGTAACCGTTGCCGACCGGCCAGGCGCGGGTCTGGATATCCATGCGGTCGAAGCGCGTCTGCGGCTCTTCATGCGCCAGCACCGCGATCTTTTCTCCGCCGGCAAGCGCCGGCAGCAGCTCTGCGCGCTGCGCCTCGTTGCCGACGGCGGCGATGGTGCGCGTGGCCATCACCGCGCTGGCGAGATAGGGCTCGAGCAGCAGGCCTTCGCCAACCGCATTCATCACCAGCATGTTGTCGATCGCGCTGCCGTTCAGGCCGCCATCATCTTCCGGCACGTTCAATGACAGCAGGCCGATGTCCGCCAGGCTCTGCCACACTTCGCGGCTGAAGCCTTCCGGAGACTTCTCCTTGATCTGCCTGCGCGCTTCGAAGCCGTAATCCTTGGCGATGAAGCGGCGGGTGGTGTCCTGCAGCATCTGCTGTTCTTCGGTAAAGGTAAAGTCCATTGCGTGCTCCTACAGGCCGAGGATCATCTGCGAGATGATGTTCTTCTGGATTTCGTTCGAGCCGCCGTAGATCGACAGCTTGCGCATGTTGAGATAGTTGGCGGCCAGCGGCGTCGCATAGAACGGCCCGACGGCATCGCCCTGGTAGCCGGCGGCCATGGCCTCGCGGCGCAGCGGCAGCGCATAGGTGCCTACCGCCTGCACCAGCAGTTCGGTGATGGCCTGCTGTATCTCCGTGCCCTTGATCTTCAGGATCGAGGCCTCCGGTCCCGGCGCGCGGTGCGCGGCTTCGGCCGACAGCACCCGCAGGTTGGTGATTTCCAGCGCGGTCAGGTCGATCTCCACCTGGGCAATGCGCGAAGCGAACATCGGATCCTTGATCAGCGGCTTGCCGTTCTTGGTTTCCAGCGTCGCGATGCGCTTCAGGCGCGCGATCTCGCGCTTGGCGATGCCGATGCCTGCAATGTTGGTGCGTTCGTGGCCGAGCAGGAACTTGGCATAGGTCCAGCCGGCGTTCTCTTCGCCGACGCGGTTTTCCACCGGCACGCGCACGTTCTCGAACCAGACTTCATTGACCTCGTGCGCACCATCCATCGTGATGATCGGGCGCACGGTGATGCCGGGCGTTTTCATATCGATCAGCAGGAAGGAAATGCCGCGCTGCGGCTTTACTTCGGTGTCGGTGCGTACCAGGCAGAAGATCCAGTCCGCGTACTGCCCCTGCGTGGTCCAGGTTTTCTGGCCGTTGACGACATAATGGTCGCCTTCGAGCACGGCGCGCGTCTTGACCGACGCCAGGTCGGAGCCGGAACCGGGTTCCGAATAGCCCTGGCACCACCATTCGTCGGCTGCCAGGATCTTCGGCAGGAAGCGTTCCTGCTGCGCGGGAGAACCGTATTGCATGATGACCGGCGCCACCATCTTCAGGCCGAAGGGAACCATGCGCGGCGCGCCTGCGGCGGCCAACTCTTCCTCGAAGATGTATTGCTGGCCGGCGCTCCAGCCGGTACCGCCGAATTCCTTGCGCCAGCCCGAGCCGCCCCAGCCCTTGGCATGCAGGATCTTCTGCCAGCGGATGTAATCCTCGCTGTGCAGGACCAGGCCGTTGAGCACCTTGTGCTGGATATCCGCCGGCAGGGAGGTGGCGACGAACTCGCGCACTTCCTGGCGGAAGGCGAGTTCCTCGGGGGAGAAATTAAGGTCCATGTGTGCCTCTGGTGTTTTTCTCTGGTGTTTTTGTTTAACCTTGGATTACGGCGATCAGAACGCCGCGATCCCGGTCTGCTCGCGGCCGAGGATCAGCGCATGGATGTCATGCGTGCCTTCATAGGTGTTGACGACCTCCAGGTTGACCATGTGGCGGATCACGCCGAATTCGTCGGAAATGCCGTTCCCGCCCAGCATGTCGCGCGCCATGCGCGCCACGTCCAGCGCCTTGCCGCAGGAGTTGCGCTTCATCATCGAGGTGATCGCCACGGCGGCGGTGCCTTCATCCTTCATGCGCCCCAGGCGCAGGCAGCCCTGCAGGCCCATGGTGATTTCCGTCTGCATGTCGGCCAGCTTCTTCTGGATCAGCTGGTTGGCGGCCAGCGGCTTGCCGAATTGCTTGCGGTCGAGCACGTACTGGCGGGCGGTATGCCAGCAGGATTCGGCTGCGCCGAGCGCGCCCCAGGCGATGCCGTAGCGGGCGGAGTTGAGGCAGGTGAACGGGCCTTTGAGGCCGCGCACTTCCGGGAAGGCGTTCTCTTCCGGGCAGAACACTTCATCCATCACGATCTCGCCGGTGATCGAGGCGCGCAGGCCGAACTTGCCGTGGATCGCGGGCGCGCTCAGGCCCTTCCAGCCTTTTTCCAGCACGAAGCCGCGGATCGCGCCTTCGTCATCCTTCGCCCAGACTACGAACACATCGGCGATCGGGGAATTGGAGATCCACATCTTGCTGCCGGTGAGGCTGTAGCCGCCGTCCACTTTCTTGGCGCGGGTGACCATGGAGCCCGGGTCGGAGCCGTGGTTGGGTTCGGTCAGGCCGAAGCAGCCGATCCATTCGCCGGTCGCCAGCTTGGGCAGGTATTTCTGCCTGGTCTCTTCATTGCCGAACTCGTTGATCGGCACCATCACCAGCGAGGACTGCACGCTCATCATCGAGCGGTAGCCGGAATCGACGCGCTCGACTTCGCGGGCGATCAAGCCGTAGGACACGTAGTTCAGGCCCGGGCCGCCGTACTGTTCGGGAATGGTGGGGCCGAGCAGGCCGAGTTCGCCCATCTCGCGGAAGATGGCAGGATCGGTGGTTTCATGGCGGAAGGCTTCCAGCACGCGCGGCTGCAGCTTGTCCTGGCAATAGGCGTTGGCGGCGTCGCGCACAGCGCGCTCGTCGGCGGTGAGCTGCTCGTTGAGCAGCAGCGGGTCGTCCCAGTGGAATTGAACTTTGTGGCTGGACATGATGATCTCCGTTCTTGGATGCTTAAACTTTTTCGATGACGACGGCCAGGCCCTGGCCGACGCCGATGCACAGGCTGACAACCGCGTAGCGGCCGTTGCGGCGCGCCAGTTCGCGGCTGGCGCTCAGGGCCAGGCGGGCGCCCGATGCGCCGAGAGGATGGCCGATGGCAATGGCGCCGCCGTTGGGATTGACCCGGCTGTCGTTGAAATCGATTTCCAGCAGCTTCAGGCAGCCGAGCACCTGGCTGGCGAAGGCTTCGTTGATCTCGATGATGTCCATGTCGGCCAGCGTCAGGTTGGCGCGCTGCAGTGCCTTGCGGATCGCATAGACGGGACCGATACCCATGATGCGCGGATCCACGCCGGCGACTGCCGCCGACAGGATGCGCACCATCGGCGCCTTGCCGGCCTGCTCCCCGATGGCGCGGCTGCCAATCAGCAGCGCCGCCGCACCGTCGTTGATACCCGATGCATTGCCCGCCGTAACGACGCCGCCTTCGAACAGCGGCTTGAGCTTTTCCAGCGTGGCGGCAGTGGTTTCGGGACGCGGATGCTCGTCCTTCTCGACCAGCACCGGCGGCGTCTTGCGGCCGGTGGGCACGCTGATCGGATGGATTTCGCCGGTATAGAAGCCATCCTGCAGCGCGGCATGGTATTTCATCTGCGATGCCAGTGCGAAGGCGTCGGCCTGCTCGCGGGTGATGCCGAATTCATGGGCAACGTTGTCGCCGGTTTCCGGCATGGTATGGCCGCCGAATTCCTTGGTGACTTTCGGGTTGGGGAAGCGGGCGCCGATGGTCGTGTCGAACACCTTGAAATCGCGGCTGAAAGCCGATTCGGACTTGGCCACGACGAAGGGCGCGCGGCTCATGCTCTCCACGCCGCCGGCGAGATACAGTTCGCCTTCGCCGCAGGTGACGGCACGCGCCGCATCCATGATGGCGGCCAGGCCGCTGGCGCACAGGCGGTTGACGGTCTGGCCCGCGACGGTCACCGGCAGTCCGGCGGCGAGCAGGGCGTTGCGCGCGACATTGCGCGAATCCTCGCCGGCCTGGTTGGTGTCGCCGAGGATCACGTCTTCGATCTGTTCCGGCTTCCAGGGATTGCGGGCGACGACGGCGCGCATCACTTCCGCTGCCAGGTCGTCGGGACGTACCGCCGCCAGGGCGCCGCCGTGGCGTCCGATGGGCGAACGCAGGCCGTCATAAATGTAAGCGTCGAGCATGGTTCAGATCTCCTTGTGATGTAGTGAGAGGCCGAGCAGGGCGCGACGCTGCAGCCAGGGGCTGGGGCGATAGCGGCTGTCGCCGGTTTGCAGTTCCAGATTCTTCAGGATGGCGAGCACGGTCTGCGGCCCGAGCTGGTCGCCCCAGGCGAGCGGACCGAGCGGATAGCCGAGGCCAAGAGTCACCGCGCGGTCGATGTCCTGCGGTTCCGCGATGCCTTGCTGGGCGATCTCGCAGGCAATGTTGACGATGTGCGCGACCACGCGCTGCGACACCAAGCCGGCGCTGTCGCGGATCACGCTCACCGGCGTGCCGGTGGCGCCGAACAGGCCGCAGGCCATGGCCAGAGTTTGTGCATCGGTGGCGGGTGTGGTCATGACGACGCGGCGGCGGCTGACATCGAACAGCGCCTCGACGCCAACGGTGCGGCGCGCATCCAGGTTTTCGCGCACGCAGCAGGTGGTGGCGTCTTCGCCGAGCGGCGTAACGATGCATAGGGCGGATTCGCTTGGGCGTTCGCCGGACTCCTGTGGAATGCCGGCCGCCGCGATCAGCACGGCAATGCGCTCCGCCAGTTCCGGGCGCTCCTGGCTGAGCCAGACGCTGGTGGCCCTGGCAGTCGGCTGCGCGGCTTCGGCGACGTTTTCCTTCTTGCCGTCGGCACCGTAGCGATAGAAACCGTGGCCAACCTTCTTGCCGAGGGCGCCGGCGGTCAGCATCTGGCGCGTATGGACCTGCGGACGGAAGCGCGGTTCTTCATAGTACTGGTGATAGATCGACTCCATCACCGGATGCGAAACGTCGAGGCCGGTCAGGTCCAGCAGTTCGCAGGGTCCCAGCCGGAAGCCCGCGGTATCGCGCAGGATGTTGTCCAGGGCGGGCACCGAGGCGACGCCTTCGGCCAGCAGGCGCAGGCCTTCGGTGCCGTAGCCGCGCCCGGCATGGTTGACGATGAAGCCGGGCGTATCCTTGGCGCGCACCGCGGTATGGCCCCAATGCTTGCCGAGCGCGAGAAGATAGTCGACCACGGCGGGCTCGGTCAGGAATCCGCCGATGGCCTCCACGATCTTCATCAGCGGTACCGGATTGAAGAAATGGAAGCCGGCGACACGCCCGGGACGCTTGAGGCCGGCGGCAATGGCGGTGACAGGAAGGGAAGAGGTGTTGGTGGCGAGGATGGCGTCGGCGGAAACGATGCCTTCAAGCGCGCCGAACAGCGCTTTCTTCGCATCGAGGTTTTCCACGATGGCTTCAACCACCACGTGGCAGTCGGCCAGGTCTTCAAGGCTTCCGCAGGCAACTAGGCGTTCGCCCGCCTGCTGCGCGGCGCCTGCATCCAGCTTGCCCTTGTCAGCCAGCTTGGCGAAGGTGGCGAGCAGTTCTTCGCGGGCAGCTACGGCGGCACCTTCGCGGCCATCATGCAGGCGAACGCGAGCGCCCGACAGCACTGCAATCTGCGCGATCCCGCGTCCCATGATGCCGCAACCGACCAGTCCGACAACCAGGTCCGGCGAAGTGGGCGCCGGCAGCGTTCCTGTCTCCATCCTACTCTCCTAAGATTTGGAATAAAGTTCTGCAGTGCAGAAGAAATTTCATTAAAACGGAACTGTATGTGTTTGGCTACATGATGTCAAGAAATCGCATGGTCGTTCTTTATATTGCTTTACCTAAAGAATTAATTCCCGATCAGGACAAGCTATCCCAGTCTCCTTGCTGCGATCCTCATAATACGTAAAAGCTCATGATGAGTGCTGCATAGCAGAACAAAATTCCGCATATTGATTGCATTTCGATTTGCTGTATGCCACTATTTCGGCTTGCACGACTTGCAATACCGACTCGGGCACGAGTACCTCCCGACTCTTCGAAGGAAATCCAATGAACCATACCGTCAATCAGCCCGGCAGCCCTTGCCGCATCCACGAAGCCTACCTGACTTGGACCGCAAGCTACCCCGACAAGCTCGCGCTTGCGGACTCTGAACGGCGACTTTCTTATCAGGAACTGGAAGCGGCGGTAGAACAGGCGGCCCGGAAACTTGAAGATGCGGGTGTGCGTGCGGGTGACCGTGTCCTGCTGGTGGCGGAAAACAGCGTGGCGCTCGCGGTCTGTATCCTTGCGGTCAGCCGGCTGCAGGCCTGGTCGGCTACCGTCAATGCACGATTGTCGGCACGTGAAATCGACAATTTCCTTTCTCATTCCGGCGCGCGCGTCGCACTGTATTTCAGTGCCGGTTCGCCGCAGGCCAAGGCGCATGGCGAACTGCGCGGTGCGCAGTCGGTCGAGTGGCCGGCGATCGGGACGCTGATGCTCGGCCCGGTCAACCAGGACGCGGTGACCGAACCGGTGGAAGAAGACGGTGCGCGGCAAGTGGCGGCGATGGTCTATACCTCTGGCACCACCGGCGCGCCCAAAGCAGTGATGCTGACGCATGCCAACTTGTTGTTCATCGGCGCCAACAATTGCCGCATGCGCAAGCTGGTGCCGACCGATGTGATCTATGGCGTGCTTCCGCTGTCGCATGTATATGGCTTGTCCGCGCTCCTGGTGGCGGCCCTGCTCGGCGGCGCTTCGCTTTATCTCGTGGCGCGCTACCAGCCGGAAGCGCTCGCGCATGCACTCGCCAACGATGGCATTACGGTCATGCACGGCGCGCCGGCGATGTACGCCAAGCTGCTGGAGTGGAGCGAAAGCGGTGGCGTTGCCCTGCAGGCCCCGGCGCTGCGGGTGGCGCAGTCTGGGGGCGCGCCGCTGACCATGCCGCTGAAGCAGGCCTTCGAGAAAACATTCGGCCTCATCCTGCAGAACGGTTACGGCATGACGGAGGCCTCGCCTTCGATCTGCCAGACGCGGCTGGATGCGCCGCGCAGCGATTGCTCGGTCGGCCAGCCCATTCCCGGCGTCGAAATCAAGCTGCATGGCGCCGACCAGAGCAGCGAGGGCGTGGGCGAGTTGTGGGTGCGCGGCCCGAACGTGATGAAAGGCTATTACCGCGCCCCGGATCTGACGGCGGAGACGGTCACGCCCGACGGCTGGCTGCGCACCGGCGATCTGGCCCGGGAACAGGACGACGGCGCCATCGCCATCGTCGGCCGCAGCAAGGAGCTGATCATCCGCTCCGGCTTCAACGTCTATCCGATCGAGGTGGAACAGGTGCTGAACGCCTATCCCGACGTGGTGCAGTCGGCGGTCGTGGGCCGCACCGTGGAGGGAAACGAGGAAGTGATTGGCTTCGTCGAACGGGCCCGGGACACCGACATCGACCTGGAATCGCTCTATGCCCACCTGAAAGCCAACCTGTCGCCCTACAAGATTCCATCCGAAGTCATCGTCCTCGACCAGTTGCCGGCAGCGGCCACCGGCAAGGTCCTGAAGAAGGAGCTTCAGCAGCGGGCGCAGCAGATGCTGAATGAAAAGGCATGACTGATGCGCATGCCAGGGCAGCATCGCGGCACCGCATCGAATTGATCGATTTTGTTTTGGCTGCCCGATATCGGATAATGCCGCCAAGCAGCTATTTACCCATCGTCGCGGCTGCGCCTCGCATGCCGCCCGCAACAGCGCATGAGGAAGGCGACCGCAATTGAAACGAGATGCCATGATGGAAGACATCAACGAAGAAGACACCCCGGCGGTCAAGCAGTCCAACGCCAAGGAAGACCGCCATTTCGTCACCGCGCTGGCGCGCGGACTGGAGTTGCTGTCCTGCTTCCGTTCCGGCGAAAAGATGCTCGGCAACCAGGAGCTTGCCGAAAGGGCAAAACTTCCGAAGTCGACCGTTTCGCGCCTGACTTATACGCTGACCAAGCTCGGCTACCTGCAGTACGACGAGGAAGTCGGCAAATACCGGCTCGGCACCGCCAGCCTCGCGCTGGGGAGCGCGATGCTGTCCAAGCTCGACATCCGCCAGTACGCGCGTCCCTACATGCAGGAACTGGCCGATTTCTCGCATGCCACCGTTTCGCTCGGCATGCGCGACCGGCTCAGCATGATTTACATCGAGAACTGCCGCAGCCAGGCGGCGCTGACCTTGCGGCTGGACGTCGGCGCACGCATTCCGATAGCGCAGACCGCCATGGGCCGCGCCTATCTCGCCGAAACTTCCGGCAGCGAGCGCAGCGACATCCTGGAGCGGGTGCGCGAACTCGACGAACTCAAATGGCCGGCCATCCATGAAGGCGTGACGCGCTCGGTCGAGGAATACCACCGCATCGGTTGCTGCACCTCCTTCGGCGACTGGCAGCATGATGTCAATGCCATCGCCGTCGCCTTCCGGCCCGCCAACGGCACTTCCATCCTGAGCATTAACTGCGGCGGCCCCTCCTTTAATCTTTCACCCGACTTCCTGCTCAACGAGGTCAAGCCACGTCTGCTGGAACTGGTCGAGCGCCTGAGCCGCCTGTAGGCTGGCCGTGCGGCGCCGGCATGTGCACGGCGTCGCTATCCTCTTCGAACGACGTCGTGATCGGCCCCTTGCCGCTGTAGCGGTCCAGGTAGAGATAGATGACCGGCGTGATGTACAGCGTGATCACCTGCGAGAACATCAGGCCGCCGACCACCGCCAGGCCCAGCGGCTGGCGCAGTTCGGCGCCGGCGCCGAGGCCGAGCGCAATCGGCAGCGCTCCCATCACGGCCGCCAGCGTGGTCATCATGATGGGCCTGAACCGCAGCAGGCAAGCCTGCCGTATCGCTTCCTGCGGCGACATGTGCTGGTTGCGCTGCGCGTCCAGTGCGAAGTCGATCATCATGATTGCGTTCTTTTTCACGATGCCGATCAGCAGGAGGATGCCGATGGTCGCGATGAGCGTCAGGTCCATCCCGAACAGTTTCAGCGTGAGGAGCGCGCCGACCGCTGCTGAAGGCAGTCCGGAGAGAATGGTCAGCGGATGGATGAAGCTTTCATACAGCACGCCGAGCAGGACATAGATCACCAGCAGCGCGACGACTAGCAGCATCGCCTGGCTGGATTGCGAATCCTTGAACACCGCCGCGTCGCCGCCGTAGGTCGTGATGACGCTGGCCGGCAGCTTGATTTCATCCTGGAATTGCTGGATCTTCGCGGTCGCCACGCCCAGCGGCACTTCCGGCGCAAGGTTGAAGGACAGGGTGATCGCCTGCAACTGCCCCTGGTGATTGACCGAGGTCGGGCCGACCGTGCGTTCCACCGTGGCGAAACTGGTCAGCGGCACCAGGTTGCCGTCGCTGCCGCGTACATGGATCTTGGCAAATGCACTTTCATCGCGCTTGAATTCATCGCCAACCTGCATGATGACCTGGTAGTCGTTGCTGCTGGTATAGATGGTCGACACCTGGCGGTCGCCGAAGGCGCTGTACAGGGCGCTGCGCAGGTCCTGCATCTGCACGCCGAGCAGGTTGGCCTTGTCGCGGTCGATGCGCAGCGAAGCCTGCAGCCCTTTAAGCTGCGAATCGCTGGTGACGTCGCGGAACGCGGGGTCGTTGCGCATCTTTTCCATCATGCGCGTGCTCCAGTCATTGAGTTCGCCGGCCTGCACGCTCTGCAGGATGTACTGGTACCGGCTCTTGCTGGCTCGTCCGCCGAGTTGCAGATTCTGTATCGGCCGGAAATAAACCGACATGCCGGGCACGGTGCGCAAGTCCTTGCGCAGGCCTTCCAGCACCTTGCTCATCTCGTCCCGCTCGCCACGCGGTTTCAGGTTCACGAACAGCCTTCCGCTATTCTGGGAGCTGTTGCTGCCCCCGCCCAGCGTCGAAGCGACGCTCGCTACATTGGGGTTGCGTCCGATGATGTCGGCTATCTGGGTTTGCCTTTCCGCCATCGCGGTGAACGAGATGTCTTCCGGGCCCTCCGTTGTAACGCTGATCTGGCCGATGTCCTCCTCCGGGAAGAAGCCCTTGGGAATGGTGATGAACAGGTAGGCGGTCAGCGCGAACGTCATCAGGGCGACGCCCAGGATGACCGAGCGATGCCGCAGGCTCCAGTCCAGCGAACTGGCATAGCGCCTGTGCGTGCCGTCGAACAGGCGTCCGAAGCCGTGGACGACGAAATTCTCCTTGCGGCCATGCTGCTCGGGCTTCAGGTAGCGGCTGCTCAGCATCGGCACCAGCGTCAGCGAGACCACGGCGGAAACGAGCACCGCCAAGCCGACCACCACCGCGAATTCATGGAATAACAGGCCGATCACGCCCGGCATGAAAAAAATGGGAATGAACACCGCCACCAGCGACACTGAAATCGAGACGATGGTGAAGCCCATTTCCTTCGAGCCCACCAATGCCGCCTTGAACGGCTGCATGCCGTTCTCCACGTGCCGCACAATGTTTTCCAGCACTACGATCGCATCGTCCACCACCAGCCCAACCGCCAGCGTAATGCCCAGCAGCGAGATATTGTCCAGGCTGTAGCCGAAAGCATAGAGCAGGGCGACCGCGCCGATCAGCGAGACCGGCAGCGACAGCGTCGGTATCAGCGTTGCGATGAAGCGCCGCAGAAACAGGAAGATCACCATGACCACCAGTGCCACGGTCAGCGCCAGCGTGAGGTTGACGTCATGGATCGCCTCGCGCACCGACACCGAGCGGTCGTTGAGCAGGTTGATCTGGATCGAGGCCGGCAGTTGCGCCTTGAAGCGCGGCAGCATTTCATGGATGGAATCGACCACCACCACCGTGTTCGCATTCGGCTGGCGCTGGATGGCGAGCACAATGGAGCGTTCGCCGTTGAAGCGGCTGGCGGTCTTGATCGATTCGTAGCTGTCCTGGACTTCGGCGACTTCACGCAGCCGTACCGGCACGTTGTTGCGGCTCGCCACGATCAGGTCGGAAAATTCCGCTGCGCTCTTGAGTTGCTGGTTGGCCTGGATGGTGAGCGTCTGGCGAGGCCCGTCGAGCACGCCGACCGGCGTGTTGGCATTGGCCGCGCGTATGCCCGTCAGCAACTCGTCCATGGTCATGTTTCGGGCGGCGAGCAGCGCGGGATTGACTTTGACCCTCACTGCGTAACGCTTCTGGCCGTAGATATTGACCTGTGCCACGCCGTTGAGCGTGGAAAGGCTGGGGGAAATCAGATTTTCGGCGAAATCATTTAGATCGGAAATGTTAAGCGAAGGCGAGGTCAGAGCCAGCAGCAGAACCGGCGCGTCGGCCGGATTGACCTTGCGGTAGGAGGGCAGGGAGGTCATTTCCTCCGGCAGCGCCCGCTGCGCACGCAGCAGCGCGGCCTGCACGTCGACTGCGGCCGCATCGATGTCGCGCGCCGTATCGAACTCCAGCGTCAGCGAAGTAGAGCCTAGCGTACTGGTGGAACTGATGACGCTCAGGCCGGCAATCGTTGAAAACTGCTTTTCCAGCGGCAGCGCGACTGAGGACGCCATGGTTTCCGGACTGGCGCCGGGCAGCGAAGCGCTGACATTGATCACCGGCGTGTTGTAGCTCGGCAGCGCCGCAACCGGAATCTTGAGATACGCCAGGATGCCGGCCACCACCACGGACAGGCTGAGCAGCACCGTCATGATCGGACGGCGGATGCAGAGTTCAGAAATATTCATGGTGCGGACTTTCCGGATGTGCCGCCGTTGCCGGCGCTTTGTGCTGCCTGTACTCCCTGGGTGCCGGCATTGGCATTACCGGATTTCTGCGAGCCATTCGCGCTGCCCGTTTCATTTACGCGGCTGCCGGGACGCAGATTCTGCTTTCCGTCGACGACGATGCGCTCGCCTTCCTGCACGCCCTTGACCACGGCCTGCGCTCCGAACGAGTACAGCAGTTCAACCGGCCTGGCCTGCGCGGTCCTGTCCTGGCCGACGACATAGACAGTGCTGGCGTCGATGCCGGTAATGATCGCGGCCTGCGGAATCACGATGGCATCGCGGATCTCTCGTACCGTCGTGCCGACGGTGACATACTGGCCAGGCCAGAGCAGCTGGTCGGCATTGGCGAATGCCGCCTTCACCCGGATGGTGCCGTTCTGCGCATCGACGGCGTTGTCGATGAATGTCACCTTGCCTTCCACGGTGTTGCCGTTCGATGCCCGGGCGCTCACCTTGACGTCGCCCGCCTTCTGGGCTTCGACCAGCGCTCCGAGCTCCGTTTCCGGGAGTGTGAAGGTGACGGCGATGGGATCGATCTGGGAAATGGTGACCAGCGGCGCCGAAGCGGGTTGGACCAGGCTGCCCGCATACACCGAGATGGCGCCGGCACGCCCGGCGGAGCTTGCTCGGATGCTTGCGTAGCTCAAGGCCACCCGGGCCGCCTCGATGGCCGCCTTGTCGGCCTGAACGGTGGCGCGCGCGCTGTCGACCTGGCTTTGGACGGTATCGACGGCGCTGTGCGATATGAAGCCCTTGCTCAGCAGGTCCTGGCTGCGGGCCAGCTGGCGCTGAAAGTCGGCCAGGCTTGCTTCGTCCTTCTTCAGCTGGGCTTCGGCTTTCTGGAGGTTGACCCGGTCGGCACGATCGTCGAGCGTGAACAGAAGATCTCCCGCCTTGACGAACTGGCCTTCGCGGATATGAACCTTGGCGATGGTGCTTGAGACTTGCGGCCGCACCTCGACGCTGTTGAGCGAACTGACATAGCCGTTCGCTTCCAGCCGGACCGGAACCACGGTGCGCTGTGCGGGCACGGTGTTGACCAATACCGGCGGCGGCTGGTTACCCTGCATGGCCGCCGGTTTCTCCGCCGGCTTGAGAAAATGCCAGGCGGCGCCTGCCAGAACGAGCATCAGGAGAACGGGTATGAGGAAAGTCTTTTTCATGAAAGTCCGAAGCATGCGCCGAGAGGCCCGTGGCGGGAGGCCCTGGACACGGCTCAAAATTAGTTAGCCATGCGAACTATTCTAGCATTTGCGTTAAAATCGTTCGGATGGGAACCATGAAGCCAATTGCAAAATTCATCGAGATGCAGCCGCCGGGCACCATCCAGGAAAAATTCGGTGTCGCCATCGGCGATGTCAGCCGTGCCTGGCGCGACAAGGTGACTCAGCGTCTCAAACCAACCGGTCTGAGCCAGTCGCGCTGGACGGCCCTGCTTTACCTTTCGCGCATCGATGGCGGACTTGCCCAGTCCGACCTTGCGCGTATGCTTGGCATCGAGGCGCCGACAGTGACCCGTCTCGTCAAGCAACTTGAGGATGCCGGCTGGGTTACGCGGCTCGCGCCGCCGGAAGATGCGCGCGTCAAGCTGGTGCGCCTTACGCCGAAGGCAAAACGCGTGGTGGTGCGCATCAATGCCGCCATCTCCGAACTGCGTGCGGAAACGGTCGGCAGGCTGAGCGACGAACAGGCGCAGGCGGGTTTTGACGCACTTCAGCTTCTCCAGAAGCTGATCGATGACGCCTAGCGCATGCAAGTGTCGTTTCACGGCGTATGAAATCCAGGGCTGGTTCATGTAGACGCCACCCCCTATATTTTGTTCGCCTGCCGACAACCCTTCCGTCAATTCCTCCAAATTACTCCCGGCAGATGGAGTCGCGGGTACGCTGACGCGGCAATGTTCATCCAGCCGAATAATGAGCACGTTGCGCGGGAATGCATGGCACGCACGTGGCTAGGCGGCTAGATGCGTTGTCATTCATTGCCGCGGTCACTGCCGGAATGTTGGTCATAGTTATGGCCATCATTGCCGGATGACTCAGCCATCGCCATGCGCCAGCGCGGAATTCGGTCCGAAGCATGATTGATGCTCCCGCATCGATAGAAAAGGACGGGCCGCACGCAGAGATACCCGGTCGCTACTATGGCGAACCGGGTGGGGCAGGGCTTGCGGCTGGGCTTGTTAAAGGCTCATGAGAAAGGTAACGGAGAGCGCGCTGCTTATTGCCCTAATTAATTCATGGCCTTTCATACCGCTCAAGCCGGCTCAGGCAGGCTCAGGCAGGCTCCTGCCAGGCAAACAAAACCTGGCCTGCCTTTGCGTTGGTTTCCTTTTTTACTTTTACGCCGGCGAATAAATTGCTATATTGCAAATCGACGGGCGTCCTGATTGAATAAAAAGAAGCAGCTGACTTGCATCCTTCCCGCTAGGAGACGATTGATCCAGATCAATCAGCATGATTTACCTCAACGTTATGATGAAACTCTGATTCTTTTATCAATGCGCTCTGCCCGCGCAATGCATTTACAGTGAAATTAAGCAAGTTTTTAACCTGTTTTGTCTTGAAGAGGAGTTGCAATGACTGATGTCGTAATCGTCGCTGCGGGACGTACCGCCGTAGGTAAATTCGGTGGGGCGCTGGCAAAGACCGCAGCGTCGGACCTGGGCGCGCATGTAATCAAGACGCTGATTTCCAAGACAGGGATTGCGCCGGAGATGGTCAGTGAAGTCATCATGGGTCAGGTGCTGACGGCCGGCGTCGGGCAGAACCCCGCGCGCCAGGCAGTGATCCGCGCCGGCCTGCCGGACATGGTGCCCGGCATGACCATCAACAAGGTTTGCGGCAGCGGCCTCAAGGCAACTCATCTGGCGGCCCAGGCAATCATGTGCGGCGACGCTGAAATCGTGATCGCCGGAGGCCAGGAAAACATGAGCGCATCGCCGCATGTGCTCAACAATTCCCGCGACGGCTTCCGCATGGGTGACGCCAAGTTGGTCGATACCATGATTGTGGATGGCCTGTGGGATGTTTATAACCAGTACCACATGGGCATTACCGCTGAAAACGTCGCCAAGAAATACGGCGTTTCCCGCCAGGAGCAGGACGAATTCGCCACCGCATCCCAGAACAAGGCCGAGGCGGCTCAGAAAGCGGGCAAGTTCAAGGATGAAATCATTCCCTTCGAAATCCCCTCGAAAAAGGGCTCGATCGTTTTCGACTCCGACGAGTTCATCAAACCCGGCGTGACGCTCGAAGCGCTGTCGGCGCTGCGCCCGGCATTCGCCAAGGACGGCACCGTCACCGCCGGCAACGCTTCCGGCATCAACGACGGCGCCGCAGCGGTGATCATGATGTCCGCCAAGAAGGCGGACCAGCTTGGCCTGAAACCTCTGGCCCGCATCCGCGCCTATTCGTCAGCCGGTGTCGATCCGACCATCATGGGCATGGGACCGGTCCCGGCTTCCCAGCTGTGCCTGCGCAAGGCCGGCTGGACGCATGAGGAAGTTGACCTCATGGAGATCAATGAAGCCTTCGCGGCGCAGGCCATCGGCGTCAACAAGGAAATGGGCTGGGATACCAGCAAGATCAACGTCAATGGTGGCGCCATTGCCATCGGCCATCCGATCGGCGCTTCTGGCTGCCGTATTCTGGTCACCCTGATTCACGAAATGATCAGGCGCGATGCCAAGCGCGGGCTTGCCAGCCTTTGCATCGGCGGCGGCATGGGTGTTGCCCTTGCCATCGAGCGCTAATCAGCGAGTTGTTCAGCAGTCTGTTGCAAGGCGTTGTATTTGTTTTAACTCATAAGCAAAGAGAGATAACAACATGGCAAGAGTCGCATTAGTTACCGGTGGCATGGGCGGTCTGGGAGAGGCAATCTGCATCAAGATGGCGGCACTGGGGTATCAGGTAGTCACCACGTATTCCCCGGGCAATACCAAGGCGCAGGACTGGCTGGCATCGATGGAATCACAGGGCTTTAAATTCCGAGCGTATCCATGTGACGTTTCTGACTATGATTCCGCGGTGTCATGCATCAGCAAGATCACCGAGGAAATCGGCCCGGTGGACGTGCTTGTAAACAACGCCGGCATCACGCGCGACATGACTTTCAAGAAAATGGACAAGGTCAATTGGGATGCGGTCATGAAGACCAATCTCGACTCCGTGTTCAACATGACCAAGCCGGTATGCGACGGCATGCTGGAGCGCGGCTGGGGTCGCATCATCAATATTTCTTCCGTCAACGGGCAGAAGGGTGCGTTCGGCCAGACCAACTACTCCGCCGCGAAGGCCGGGATGCATGGCTTCACCAAGGCGCTTGCGCTGGAAGTTGCACGCAAGGGCGTGACTGTCAATACCATTTCGCCAGGCTACATCGGCACCAAGATGGTCATGGCGATTCCGTCGGAAGTACTGGAATCCAAGATCATTCCGCAAATTCCGATGGGCCGCCTGGGCAAGCCGGAAGAAGTTGCCGGCCTTGTGGCCTATCTCGCATCCGATGAGGCCGCCTTCCTGACCGGCGCCAACATTGCGATCAATGGCGGACAGCACATGCATTGATGATCGAATCCGGATCATTAACGCACGGCCATGAAAGAAAACCCTGATCCGCACTTGCGGTCAGGGTTTTATGTTTTTGGTCAGCGTAGATGGAACCAGGGGAGGGCGAAATGTCTTCCTATGCCGTCTCGGCTGTGCTTGCATCGACCAGCGCCTGCATTCGCTCGACGAGCTCCGGCATCGTGACGTATCCGGACGTTACCAAGTCGAGCGCTCCTTCCCGTTCAAGGACCAGCGTCGGAAATCCGGCGACCTGCCAGCGCTTGGCCTGTTCGATATCATGATAGGTCGCCATGACGGCGGCTTCGGACTTGAATGCTGCAAGGAAAGTCTCTGCATCCATCGGGGTGCCTGCGGAGGTAATCGCCCGAGCTGCAATGTCGCAGAGAATTTCAGTCCGGGTTACGTCTTTGCCGTCCGCGTAGAACGCCGACTGGATGGCCTCAAATACCTTGAGGCAGGCCGCCGGTGCGAGCATGCGGGTGGCCACCACCGCGCGGCAGGCCGGCTCGGTGTTGTAGATGAAATTCTCGCCGTCCAGCGCCGTCGGCGCCAGGCTCAAGCCGGTGCGCTCGCTAACCTGCTGCCAGTGCATCTGCAGCTTGGTCTTCAGTACATCGTCCATCGGTACGGTGTTGTAGGCGCGCAGGCCGCCAACGACAATCTCCACCGGTAGACCGGGCAGGCCATCCAGCAGCGCCGTCAATTCGGCGCTAAAACCATAGCACCAGGAACACATCGGGTCGGCAATATAGATTAGGCTCGGCATGGCTTGCTTTCTTGATATCGGTCATTCGGATGGAGATGTATGGCCGATACTATCCGATACCGGCACTCGCCCGTCGCATGAACATCCCCGGAATATCAAGCCTGTTTGCGGGAATGCCGCGGATCCGCTTGCAAGCATGAACTTACAGGCTGGATAAAACTCTATCCGCCAGGATTGTTGACATCGCTGCAAGCATTGCCTGTGCATGCGATGTCGCCCTGTTTATTTGGAAATTGAGTCCTACACTGATTTATCCAGCGTCGTCTTACTCGGAGAGGTTTATGCGGAGCGATTACATCCATCGGTTTGGTGCGGAAATTGATGAAGCGCATGAGAAAATGCGCAAGGACGTCATGCGGACTATCGAGTCGCATGGGAGCAAGACCATCGCCGACCTGCCTGATATGACCGAGGGCGAACGCGTTAAATGGCTGTTCTGGAACCTGCATGAGAACCTTGAGGATTTCCGGAGACTGGAGCCGACGCTCATCGGTCAAATCATGTGTACCCAGCTGACGGTCACCGACGGCTTGTCCATGGCGACTGAAAAGGTCGGCATGCAAAAGAAGATCGCGCTCATCTGCAGATGGCATTTGCGCCTTGCCTATACCTCTTACCAGAACGAAGAGGCATATCCGATCGGCGAGGGTTCCGTTGATCTGGCGGTGGTCGACTCCACGCCGGAGCAGCCACCCTTGCAGAAGAACCAGAAGGGTTTTCTCGATTCCGACAGTTCGCTTTACCCGAACCAGCTCTATCTCTACGGCTGGGTGACGCCGCCCATCTGGGATTCAATCAAGGAGCACTTGTATTCGCCGACTCCGAATTGCCACACGGACCTGATCCTGCGCGACGACTGCCTTTTCCCGGTCAAGAGTGGATTCGACTTCGTTGCTGGACCGCCAGGGGCGATCGGCATCACCAATCTTGAGTTCTGCGTATCGTCGCACTCGGTGGAAAGGCGTTCCAGTCGACGTACCGAGACATTGCAGCGCTAAGCCGGGCGCGGCTCTATTGCGATAGGAGCCGACCGCGAAACAGCAGGGCCAGGGTGCGCAACACGAGCCATGCAATGACCGCGGTCGCGGTGAAGAGCGCAAGTGTGCCGATCCATGACGGCCATCCGCCACGGTGACCAGCCTCGAGCACGATGCTTGCGAAGGCCGCTGCCGGAAATGAAAATGACCAGAAGCCGATTGCAAACGGAGTGCGGCTCCACCAGTGATAACGGGCGAAGACACTTACGATCGGCAACATCGTCATGCCAATGCCGACTGCAATGGCTTGCGCGGAAAGCCCGGGCCAGATAGTGGCCGCCGCAAGTGTCGCCACGGCCGGCGGGGCCAGTTCGATACCGATGGTGGCGCGCAGGGGTTCGGGCATTGGGCCTTCGAACAATTGACCGAGAACACGCATCTCGAGAATTGCCCATCCCGAGACGCCGGTCCCGAACAGCACGGCTGCAACTACTTCATGATGAAGGGAGGCCAGTGTCATCGCTCCCACCAGGAAGCCGGCGACTACAGGCAGATATAAGGCGGGAGTCACTGCATTGTGCGGCAACTTGCCGACTGCAAGCAGGTAGACGGTTCGGCAGGCAATAAGTCCGTTCAATCCCAGTGCGCAAACGCAGGCCAGCAGCCAGATTCCTTGACCCGGTTGCTGCAGGAGAAAGATTGCAAGCAGGGCCGACAAGGGGAGCAGCGACAGCAGTGCGCCTTGTACCGGATGGCGGAATTCGGCCAGCACTGCTTGCGAATGTCGCCTGCATTTGAGAAGGTAGAGCAGGACCGAAACGATCCAGACTGCAAGGGCCGGAAAGAAGATCAGATCACTGATTCCCTGTGCAGAACTCAAGCCGTATGCGTCCGCACGGCGCCATGCTCCTGCCAGGCCGAACAGTCCTAACGAGATTGCGAAAATACCGGCGGGAAATCTTGCCAGCCACGAGCCACGCTGCGGAGTGTTGTTTGGGCCGAATAGATAATACAGACGCGCGCGAGGAGAGTCGTCATTCATCGTTACTGTTTCCGATCTTGTGTGCACGCCGCGCATTTCCATGTGAGACTGAATGAGGAAGCGCCGGCCTTTACGTCCCGAATGGTCGCTTGAACAGTCCCTTAATCTTAATCGAAATGCGGATGTGAGGCGATATAGACCAAGCTAACGAGTCGGCCTTGGTTCTTCTTTAAAGCATCACACAGATGTAGTTAACGCGCCCAAGTACGTCTTCCGCGTTGCACAACAACATCCTTGAAGTCAGTTGCCAGCCACTCTAGAATGAGCCCTGTTGCTACGCACAATATATCGCAACTTTTCCATGCTGTCCGTGGTCTATCCTGCCTCATCTAGGAGATAACATGTTCCCATCGCAAGACGCCATTTCCCAAGCAGCAAAAGCCAATATCGAATCCAGCCTGAATCTGTACACCACCTTGAGCGGCAAGGCACTCGAAAGCATCGAGAAGTTGTGGACCCTTAACCTGACGGCGGTAAAGGCATCGCTGGATGAGTCGTCGGCGACGACGCGCCAATTGCTATCGGCCAGGGATCCTCAGCAATTTGCTGCGCTGATCAATGCACAAGCCAAGCCCACGCTGGATAAAGCCATTGCGTATAACGGCCACCTGGCCAATATCGCGAGTGGCGTCCAGGCAGAGTTCTCCCGCGCGGCAGAGCAACAGTTTGCTGATGTCAGCCGTCAGATCGGACAATTCGTCGATGAAGCTGCGAAGAATGCGCCTCCCGGCTCCGAAAACGCCGTAGCGATGTTCAAGACCGCATTTGGCAATGCGGCTGCAGGCTATGAGCAGTTCAATAAAACAGCCAAGCAGGCGGTGCAGGCGTTCGAAACGAACCTGACCAATGCCGCAAGCCAGTTCACTCCGGCAGGCAATCAAACCGTTAACCAGAACGCGACTGTCTGATCGCCGATTCCGGTTTCCGAACCGGAATAGATCTGGACACTCGGGATCAAAGGCCGCAATGCGGCCTTTCTTTTTGCAGCCGGCTTCCCAATCAATGAATCGCCTTTGAGGACCTTGTAACTTCATTCGCAAATCAGCGCATGGAAATGTCGACCGAGGTGAAATCCGGCGCGAAGCTTTCCTTCTCAATCCGGAAAGCGTTCGTCATAAAGGAAATCGTATGGTAATACCCTGTGAGAGCGACCATTTCCAGAAGTTGCTCTTCACTGAATTCCTCGTACAGTGATTTCCATAATTCATCGCTCACATCGGACTTTTCATGCAATTCATCGACCAATCTCAGTAATAGCGCGTCATCTTTACACCACGCAGCAGGCAATGACTCGCGGCTTGCGCGAATTTCTTCGTCGCTGAGACGAGCCTTGCCGGCGAAGAGGGCAACGTGAACTCCCCATTCATATTCCGAGTTGCACCGCGCGCAGCTGCGAAGAATGATTAACTCGCGTTGGCGTAGCGTCAATGACCCCTTGTCCAGCAGGCTGCCCGCGAACATGCGCGTCAGCACACGAGGGCTATGCGCCATCACGCGAAACAGCTTGAGCGGCGCTTGCCCTGGCGGGGTGATGCGGTTCAGCGCTACCGCCACAGCGGAATCGTACGGTTCATCCATTGGTGCAAGTCGTGTATCGGCCTCAAATTTGCGCATCATATCTCCTTAGTGAAAAAAGCACGCCTGAATGCTAATTCGTTATGGACGACGTGCTACGTTTACTGTAGCATGATGCTACATATTTAGTAGCGGGAATTTCATGGCATCAGTTAAACCTGGAATGCCTGTTCGTGGTTCGCGGACAGGACGGCCCGTCATGGCCTTGCTCGACATGCTCGGCAGACGCTGGGTACTGCGCATCTTGTGGGAGTTGCGTGATCGGCCGCTGACTTTTCGCGAACTGCGCGAGCAATGTGACGGCATGTCACCCACCGTACTCAATCAGAGGCTGCGAGAATTACGCGATGTGGATATCGTTTTTTTGGACGACCCTGCAGGATATGCGCTCAGCGCGCAGGGGAAGGAATTGCTCGAGGCGCTAATGCCCTTGCAGCGCTGGGCGGATCGCTGGGGCAAGGGGTGGGAAGGGAGCGAGGACAAGAGCGAAGGCGAGACGGAATCCTGAGCGCGGCGCTCCCCATTCGCAGCAATTCGAAGCTAGAGTTGAAATTCAGCTTTCCGTCAAGCGGATTCTTATATTACCGAGACTGACCATCTGACCGGGCCGGAGCTTGCATGTTTTGCGCATTTCTATCTGGCCGTCCACTGACACTTCCCCGCGGGCGACGATCGCCTTGCCGGCGCCGCCGCTATCGGCAATGCCCACGAGCTTGAGCAACTGATTGAGTTCGACATATTCGCCTTGTATCGCGAACTCAATCGCTCGAATGCGCGTCATTGATGCTTCTCCAGTGTCTGAGTTGCCTTGTCGAGCCAGACGCTCAGATTGGTCTGCAGATCGTCTTGACTGAACGAGCAGCTTTCTTCCGTAAAGAGACTGCCCGCTTCCATGCGTCCAAGCAAATCCTCCATCACTTGACCATAGCGTTCCGGCAGCGCAGCAAGCAAACCTTGCTGGCTGCGCCAGATCTTGCAGAACTCGCTTAGGCTCATTTGTTTCGCATTCAAGGCCGTGAGCGAGGTACGAAGCAATGTCAGATTTGAGTCGAAGGACATGTGGTGCTGTTTGGCTGGAAAAGGACGCATTGTAGCGGAATGATCGTGCTCACAGCTGCTTGGCATCGAAAGTATTGCATGCGGTGACCTGGCCTGACTTGATTCCCTGCGTGAACCATCGAACCCTCTGTGCCGATGTGCCGTGCGTAAATGAATCAGGCACTACATGACCTTGTGCCTGGCGCTGAAGCGCATCATCGCCGATTGCACTGGCTGCATTGAGAGCCGATTCCACGTCACCCGCTTCAAGTATGTTGCGCGCGCGATTGGCATGGTGCGCCCAAACGCCTGCAAAGCAATCGGCTTGCAATTCAAGGCGTACGGAAAGCGCATTGCCTTGTGCCTCCGACGTGCTTCGCCGCGCGGCATGGACTTTATCGGTGATGCCCATCAGGTGCTGTACATGATGACCCACCTCGTGTGCAATCACATAGGCTTGGGCAAATTCACCCGACACGTTGAAACGCTGCTGCATCAGGCGATAGAAGCTGAGATCGATATAAATCCGCTGGTCACCCGGGCAATAGAAGGGGCCCATTGCGGATTGACCCGCACCGCAGGCTGTCGGCGTGCTTCCCGAAAACAGGACCAGGCGTGGTTTTACATAGGTGCCGCCTTGCTGGCTAAAGATCGCAGTCCACGTGTCTTCGGTATCGGCCAGCACCGTGGAGACGAATCGGGTCATCTGGTCCGAGGCCGAGGGTTGCTGCGCCGACGTTTGCTGGGAAACTGAAGTGCCCGATGATCCGCCGGTCAACAGGCTCAAGACTGTCATGGGGCTGACACCGAGAAAGTACGACGCTACAAGTGCAATCGCAACCGTACCGAGTCCTATGGATCGGCCGCCAAGCATTCCTCCGTATCCGCCGGCATTGCCTCGCCTGTCTTCAATGTTTTCGCTTTCACGATTGCCTTCCCATCTCATGCTGCCTCCACGAATGAACATGACTTTTCATTTGCATTAAAAGCAAGAATCGAGCGCGCGCAGGTAAACCTATGAGTAAAGAAGGCCACTAGATTCTGAAGCTTTTAGCAAGGCATGTCGCGTTCAAAGCCACTGTAATTCTTACAGACTCATATCTGCAGCCATGAGGACCGCAGCCCGAGAAATTTGGTTGGAACGAACTAACTGCAAGCGGTAAGTTCTGTACCGCAGAGTTCTTTCTTCGAATAAGAACAGTGACCGAATTCGGCCGCATGTGGAAAAAATAGCGAAGATAGCTACCAGCGAAAGGAGGTGGAATCAGTATGCTGCCTTAAACAGGCGCCTATTCCAAAAAGGGGAAGCAACTAACGAAGAGGACGCTGACAAAGACTGCCTGCCGTCAAATGACCGCGTCAAGCGATCTAGAGACCTTGAGTACGTAAAATCTTGGGAACTGCGCGTGGAAACGCTTGAGTTGGGCGAAAAAAAACCCGCTGCAAGAGCGGGTTTAAATCCAATTCAAGGAGAGTTGGAGGAGACAAGTTCACTTTAATGCATCGCACAATAAAATGCCGCTTTTTTTCCATGATATGAGGTATTCATCAACTCGATATCTCGAAAAAGGAAAACCCCGCAAAGACAATGCTATACGGGGTTCCTGTCTCTCTCGTCGTCCTGGATTGGATTTTTTTGTTACAGCGGGCAGATATTACACCGAAAATTTCAAAATATTTGAAAAGATTCTTTTGTGAATCTAAAAATTTTGCATCTGGCGGTCCGCACTATCAATACTTTCCGAATTTCATTCGCCCGCTTGGTCTCCGTGGATTCGCAGTTGAATTGAAACGGGCTTACTACGTCTATCGTGCCAGTTGCCAACTAATTGGAGGCAAGCTGGTGTTTATTTGGTACAAGCCAAAAAATAAAGTTGCAATTGCGCATCTACTTTCATAAAGTACATTTACTCCGGTTTTATGTAATAGCGGCATTAAATGAACGTAACACACAGTCGTGCTTACTTGCTCTGCATTCTTATGGTGTCGGTATCCGGCGTGGCGCATGCGGAGAAGGTCAAGAGCGTTGAAGACGGCAATACGATGACTATCGTTCTCGATAATCGGCCGGTACCGCTCAAGCTTGCGCACATCGACGCCCCGGAAAAGAAACAGGCATACGGAGACGCCTCCCGCAAATCGCTTGCGGATCTTTGTCTTGGAAAGAATGCGGTGCTCCAGAACAGGCAGCTGGACTATTCAGGCACCTTGGTCGCGGTGGTGCAATGTGATGGCAGTGAAGCCAATCGCCTGCAGGTTGAACGTGGCCTGGCTTGGGTAGATCCAAAGCACAATAATGATTTATCTTTGCCGGCACTTGAAGCGATGGCCCGCCGTGATCGCCGAGGACTCTGGAGCGATGACGACCCGGTTCCTCCCTGGAAATTCCGCCGGCCGCCACGCAAGGCCAAGCTTGCTCATGTACAGCATTCCGACGATGCGATATGTTTTGTCGATAAATGGGGAGGCTATCGAATCGTAAATGGGGATCGCCGCTACGGATGCTGAGCCGAAGATTTACGGCGGACTGTTACGGGCATGCTCAAATCAAGGCTTCGGGATCCGTAGTGTCTTGCTTATCATCATGCTTCCTGAGACCACGAATATCAGGACCAGCGGATGAAAGTTCCAAGGGCCGATTGTCCATACGCCGCCATACAGCGCATCGCCTATCCGGTTCTGAAACGCGGCGAATGCAAGGATGGCGGTAAGAACAACGCTGGTCGGTATCGGCGTTCCTTCAAAATATGCGACTTTTTCACCGCCCTGTGATAATTCCTCCGCCGTTACATTGAACCGGGCCAGGCGACTGACGCCGCAGCAAACAAAATAGATGAGTGCGGCGGCATCCCATCCGCCTTGTAGTCCAACGGCAAAGCCGAGCGTTGCCGGCGCTACGCCAAACGAGATGACATCGGCTAGCGAATCCAATTCACGGCCGAGCGGCGAGTGCTGATGCCGCCATCGCGCGATCATTCCATCCAGCACGTCAAAAAGAAATGCTAGCGGCGCCATCGCAGCGGCTGCAAATAAATACGTTGGTGATCTTGACGATACATATAGCATGGTAAAGAACACCGCAGCCACGCCACAGGCTGCATTGCCCAATGTGAAAAAATCTGCAAGATGGAAGCCGCGGATCATTGAAAAGTGTCGCGGTGTTTTCATGCCATAGCCCATAGAAATTTACAATCGATAGCTCGCGCGTATAGCGCTGACCATGATGTGATTGCATGAACGCTAATAAGGTTTCGCATGCAAATGCCCGGATCACCTAAAATTGATTCAGGGCAAAGCGAGGGCTTTCCGTGGTTTGAGAGAAGGTCCAATCAGGCTTGATCAAGCAAGACGGATGATGACTTGGGAAGTCTGCTGGGAATATGGAATGGGTGAAAATCTGCCGTTTCGAAGGTGATCGTCGAAACGGCAGCAGGGTCGGCTTGCTGCGGCCCGTTGCCGCAGGCGGTCAATCAATGCACGTTGGCCGTTGTGCCTTTACCGGCATCGGGCTTGCCAATAGGAGCCGCGAGTTTGTCAATCGTTGCTTTCTGGCGCTGTGTTGCCTTCTGAGCTTCCTCATTGGCACGTCGGGCTACTTCATCCGCAAGCGCCGTAGCTGTGCGGCTAGTTGCCGGGACATGAACTTCCGCGGTCTTTGCCATATCGACTTGCGTATTGGCGGCGATATTCGTCAATTGCTGCTGATATGCCCGAAGCCGTTCCGCAGCGGGCTGTACCTGACCGGCAGCGATCGAAATGGCTTCATAGGGATTTTGCGCGCTGGCGACTTCCCGAGTGCTGTGAAGCGTATCCTGAAGCACGCTTTGCGCAATGCTGATGTTCAAATCATTGATTCTCTGCACTGACGTGAAAAGCTGCTTCGACAGTTCGGACATAAACGTGAACTGCGATTCGAGATGCGCTTTTGCCGAGGGCGGAAGAGATTGGTTGAAGAGGAACATGTCGACTCCGAAAAATGTATAAGTTGTGGATCAGGACGAGCAAGGAATTATCGCTCGCGTAGTTCAAGCACCGAACATCGGTGCGGTGCGCTTAGGATCAGTCAGGCGCCCGAGCACGAAGGCGGCATTATGCGGCCGGGCGATTCGCCTGTGCCTTCTGTTCGTCGCTGCGCTCAAACGTGGTTTTGAATCGTTCGAACGCGGCTTTCTGACGAGATGCCGCCTTCTCGGTTTCCTCATTGGCCTTTCTCGCGACTTCATCGGCGACCGCTGCTGCGGTGCGGCTCGCGGTCGGAACATGAGTTTCCGCAGTTTTTGCAAGGTCAGCCTGCGTGCGTGCGGCGATGTCGTTCAAATGCTGCTGGTATTCGCGCACCCTTTCTGCGGAAGGCTGTGCCTGCGCTGCCGCAATCGAAAGTGCTTCGTAGGGATCCTTGGCCACGATGACTTGCTGTGCACTCGACAGCGAGCCTTCAAGCATATTCTTTGCCGTCTGAACATTAAGCTCATTGATTTTCTGGGCGGTGTCGAACATCTTTTGCGACAGGTCAGAAAACATCGAATACTGAGCATCGATATGCGCTTTCAGGGCCGGCGTAAGTTCCTGCGAAAAATTAAACATTGCGATCTCCTGGTTGACCAGACATGAGGAATACGTTTGGCGCATACGCTCATACGCCAAAACGAGCTTCTGTAGAGCCTGATGAATTTGGCAAGTTCCTAATTCGAGGAAGAATAATTTTGCGTTGCACAATAGCAGGTCTTATAGGAGAAAAACTAATTCAAGTATTAAATATGTTGCACATGCGATCGCGGTTATTGTCGTGATCGCGGTAACGCATTAGCCAGCAGGAGGAATGGAGTTTGAATGCCCGGTGTGGAACATTGAATGGCCGTTCCGTCCACGAGAAGCTTATGTCGCCCGTCATGTTTGCCTGCATTTGTCGCCTCGAAGCAAATGCATCGCCGCCATATTGCTAATCCTCAATGCATGGGCGTTGCGCGCCATTACACTGAGGCGGTCATTAAGCATTCAATGAGCGATTTATGTGGCATTTCATCGCAGGACGCTGTGGAACTTGCGGCGCAAAAAAAGAATGGAACGAGCGTGAATGTCACGGCTGCCATACCAAGCGAAATCCCTATGCAGGTATTTTGCTTGGATTCACGTTGACTCTTTGTGCGCTAGGCATCGTTGTAATCGGCACCCAAGCCTGAGACAGAACTTCATTTCAGTTTGTCGCTTACTGACCTCATCCCGGATGCCGGCCTCACTTAAGGCATCCCTAGATATTTCGGATCCGGTGATACATAAGCAATCACGGCATGATCAAGCATGCCTGGCGGTGCTACTTCCCGGAGATCGAACGAGTCGATGGTGCGTGCCACATTGAACTGCCACGCGAACGATTTGCCGCCAGCCATAAAACGCACCGCATCGCCGCCCTGGATATTGACGTGGCGCGTGTCCGGATGAATCACGATGACGTGCTGTACGGGAGCCGCAACGTCAATGGCTTGCCCGTAGAGATCCTGGAAACTCGTGCGGGTAATGCAAGCGCTTAGCAGACTCGACGCAAGCATGCATGCGGTCAGAATGAATGGGGTCTTCATATTCATTTCCAATCAATGATCGTTCTTCGAGACATCGTTCCTTGCAAAGTTTATTACTGCTGATTCTGGCCAGGGTATTTACATTACTCACTATTGGTAACAAAACACAAGTCGGGAATTGTAGAAAAAACATTGAATCAGGGAAATTGAAGTGTTGAAATCTACTTCCGTTAATTTTATTCGGCATGCGATCTCGTGTCGCGCATTGAGCCGACGTAGATATGCCCACTTTTCAAGCTCCCGTTACCCTGAAACGCCTTGCCTTGGCTACCTCGACTTCCGTTCTGCTGGCGGCATGCGGCGGCGGCGCGGACAATGGTCTTGCAACAAGCGCCAGCAACGATGTATCCGCAGGTAGACCGCAGACGGCGGCCAACGCGACGGCTGCAAATGCTGTTGATTCACCCTCCGCCCCCTCGACGGCAACAACTGGCGGAGTGGCGAATTCGACGCCGAGCGGAACAACTAGCTCGGTAGTACCGGTCGTGCCGGTAGCACCGGCAGAACCGGCAGAACCGGCAGCACCGGCAGCACCAACTCAGAACACCTCGCTTCCGCCCCTGGCGATGCCGTCATCCATCGCCAATGGCAGCACCGTGCAACTCGAATGCGGCCGTTTATATCAGGGTACCCTCGATCTAAGGGGAAAGTCGAATGTCGTAGTCAACACGGTGGGAAATTGCGGCAAGGCGGTTCTTTCGCCGGGGCAGGCAATCAATGGCTGGGTCCGGCACCAGGGAAATATCTACTCGGCGCCCGTCGGATTCGATGTGGCGCAGGTAAGCATTTCAGAGCAACCATTGCCGAAAGCCCACTGGCCGAGCGCTACACAGGTCTGGGCGCGCGCAAACGCGTCGAGCCAGTCCAGCCTTTCGTATGGCATGCCCAATGCGGATCTTGTCGGTGCGACGCTGATATTCAAGCCCTATGTCTGGGCAATTGAAGCTCGCAGGATTACAGCTTACTCCGGTAACACCATGAGCCTTGCAAGTACCGGAAACGTCAATTTCGGCGGCTATGCGCTCGGTGGTCAGGTTGACTTTTACGTCGAGGGAAAATTGTGGATGCTGGACGAGCCGGGCGAATGGGCGGTCAGCAATGGCAGGCTATACGTCTGGGCTCCGGACGGGCTGTCGCCCGAAGGACGCGTATGGGCTTCGCCCGACAAGGATGGCATCGATGCAAGCGACTCCCAGGCCATTACCGTGGACGGTGTCGCCATTTCCGGTGCAGCCAATGGCATCAACGCCACCGGCGCCGTCAATCTCCATGTGCTTAACGTCGACATTCGCAATTCTTCGGGTAACGGCATTTTGAATTCGGGAGGCTCCGGCCTGCGAGTCGATGCGGCGGCGATACGCAATTCGAGGCACGATGCGATTGCCCTCAAATGGGGTGGAGGCGGCGAACGCATCACCAACTCGACCATCGATGCATCCGGAAGCTACGGCATGCCGACCAACTCGCATGCCGCAATCAACCTGACCTTGAGCGACAGCGCGGTCGTCGAGAACAATAGGGTGACCAATTCCGGGTATATCGGAATACGCGTGTTCCGCAATGCCGTCGTGTCCGGAAACACGGTTGACGGCGCATGCAGGACGCTCACGGACTGCGGCGGCATTTTTACTTCGTCGCCGGAGCGCACGGTCCTTAACACGCGCATTGAAAACAACCTGGTGCGCAACGTCGGACCCGAGCAGATTCTGGCTTGGGGAATCTATCTGGGCGACTATGCCAACGGAACTTCGGTATCAGGCAATACGGTGACCGGCAGCGGCAATGGGATGGAAATACTGAACGGTTATGACAACACCGTGTCCGGAAATGTGTTTGCGCAAAATACGCAGGCACACGTGCAGATCGTGGAGGCGGGCGCATCCTCGGTAGTGCGGAATAATGCCTTTAACAGCAATGCATTCTCGATAACCGGCAGGCAGGAGATATATCGAATCAGCAGCGATCTGGGAACCAGTGCGGTGGCCCGGTTCGGTACCTATTCTGGAAACCGCTACACCAGTACGTCTTCGATCTTTGCTAATTTCAACGGCGAAGCATTGAGCTTCACACAGTGGCAGTCGAGAACAGGACAGGACGGCAACTCCGTGCTCAATGCGCATTGATTGCTCCAGGCGCCTCATAGCGCAATAGATAAAACGCGGCGCTGCACGCCGCGTTTTTATTATGCTGTCATGGATGAAATCCACTCAAATATTCGATTATTCATCCTCCTGCCTGCCGGGAGCAATTTTGCTTGCGGGGGGCTCCAATCGCTCCTGCAGACGCTGCGCAATTCTCTGCAGGATGCGCAATCTTGAATGGAGCGTGTAATTGTCAATCAGCTTTGCCCGAGTCGCTTCTTCCAAGGCGGCGATCTCTGCGCGAACCCTGCGCAGCCTCCATCTGTAGTACCACTTCATTGCCGCTCCATCTGCATAAAAATCCATGATCCGGATAGACCATGATGGGCAATGCTTGTTCCACTTGAGAAAGCAGCAGTTGTCGTATCAGCTCAACGCCATTCACAGCGATTGAGCTGAGAATATTGGGCTTCCTGATCGTTTCCGGGACGCTTCCAGTCTTGCTGGCAGGTGTAATCCAAATTCCTGCCAGTAGTCTGCGGTGGACCATTCGAGACGCCATGCTTTCCGTTGCATTGATGTTGCAAAGTCGGCCTGTCCCGTTGATTACACTCAACACGCCGGGCCGCCATCATTCTAGAGTGGTGCAAGGCGTGTTTAACGGCATGAAATCCGTTCGAACGGCTGGCACATTGCATTGGTTGGTCCGCCATTCTCCGCATCGCGCGCATGCGTGAGACGCCGCAGCCGACCGTTTCACGAACGGTATATCAAGTATGACAAGTGTAACGCCACGGCCATAGCGCGATACAAAATGCGGATCATCATCACGTCAAAGACAGGAGATTAATATGTTGCGCCATGCACGGAAATCAGTGACAACGCTTGCGGTGCTTCTTTCCGCACCATGGTTCCTGACGGGCTGTGCGTCGGTCGCACCCGGCATGCATATGCAGGGCACGCATGGTTCTTCGGATTCAGGAAGCATGAGCGCGTCCGGCTCGGACATGACCAATGCGGTTCTTAAACCGATCACGCCACAGCTGGTCAAGATGGAAAGTGCGTTGCGCGAAAAGCAGCTCAGCCAGGATATCAGCAAGCTCCTTGGGAAACCTTCGCCCTATGCGATCGATAGCGGCGATGTGCTGTCTATCGTTGTCTGGGATCATCCCGAGCTGTCGAACAGTGCGACGACTGCGACAGGAATGCAGGCCGGGACAGGGGCAGATGCGTCGACGTCCGCAACGACGGCACCTCCTGCGGGATTCATCGTCGACCATCAGGGTGAAATCCAGTTTCCCTATGCCGGCAATGTCAAAGTGTCCGGCTTGACGCAGGAGCAGGCGCGCAATCTGCTGACCACCAAACTTTCGAAATTCCTACGCCAGCCGAGAGTGACCCTGCGTGTGCAGTCATATCGAAGCAAGCGGGTGTATGTGGATGGCGAGGTAAGAAATCCCGGCCTGCAGGCGATCAACGACATCCCGATGAGCTTGATGGAGGCTCTCAATCGCGCAGGGGGTGTCATGCCCACCGGCGACCAGAGCCAGATCGTGATCAATCGCGCGGGAACGAACTACGATATCAACCTTCCCCAGTTGGTTAAGCGCGGCGTCAATCCGGGCAGTATCATGCTGGCGGACGGTGACGTGGTGCGCATCCGGTCGCGAGACGAAAGCAAGGTTTTCGTCTCGGGGGAAGTGGTGAGCCCGCGTGCCCTTACGATGCATAACGGGCGCCTGACGCTGAACGAGGCACTTGGCGAGTCGGGCGGGGTTAATCCGCTTTCCGGTGACGGCAGCCAGATTTATGTCATTCGCAAAAACGGAACGGACCAGGTGGTGTATCAGCTTGACGGACGCTCGACTGGCGCGCTGGCCATGGCGGAGGGATTTGAATTGTCGCCGAAGGATGTGGTGTATGTGGCAGCCACGCCGCTGGCGAATTGGAACAGGACAATCAGTCTGATCCTGCCCAGTGCCTTGTCGTCGGCAGTTGGCGTGTTGAATCCATTGAAATGAGGTATCCGATGACGCGCCCGATGATCAGACCGTAGTACGCGGGCGCGTTATCCTTTCTTTGGAGTTGGCCAGGCTGTCAACTCAGGATCAACCCAGGCTTCAACCCGCCTCAGCCGTAATACTTGCTGACGACCTCCCCGAAGGCTTCTTCCACTGATTTTCCCTTGGTCATCAGTTCGGTAATTTCCTCGGTATGCTCGCTGATCGTGGGCGGCAGGGATTGCCTGTTATTCCTGAAATATTCATAACGCTGGGCGGCGAACATGTCCAACTGGCGCGCCTTCGCAGTCTTGGTCTCGCCAGTGCCGCCGGCTGCCTTGCGTGCGACCCGAACCCCGCGTGATCCGGTACGCGTGGCTGTGCCTATGCCGCTGATCAGTCTTTGTATCTGCTCAAGGCTCATGACGGCAGTCGCATTGGGGCCAATGAATTCCTCGCCCTGTACTGCAAGCAAATGGTGATTGCGATCGAAAGCCATGGTCTTGCCCAGTTCATTGATGACCTGATAGCCGGGCTGCGGGCCGCCGGCAACATAAGAAAACTGCACGCGATCGCCATAGGCCTGCATTTTTTCCAATACGCCGTTGAGGTATTCGACCGGGAGGTTGTCAATCTTGCCATCCCATCGTTTGATTCGTGTTGTCTTCAATATCTGCTTCCAAAAAAATAGGTGTGCCGTGACAACGGCATCATCACGGCAAAAAAATTAGCGGACCGCTATTATCCAGCAATCGGGAAAGGGAGGTATGACAAAGCTCAGTCAGGCGTGTTCAATTGTTGAAAAATTTGCCACCCCGGCTTTGAGGAAGGGGTAAAGAGGAAGAATTTGCGCCGGCTATGGCAACTGGCATTTGACAACGTCAAGAGCGGATGTCCCATGATATGCCATTGTGGGCACAACATGCGGCAACTGGAAGATAGGGGAAGAATAGCGGGCGAGTGGAAGGTAGAGGCCCATCAGCGGTCGACGCGGGAAGGTTTTAAGGCCGTTCCCGCTTATTGCCCGAGCACGCTCTACTGCAGGTACTGCTCCAGCATGAACAGCTCGTCGTGCAGTTGTTCCAGCGCGTGGCGGGTGTCTTTATGACGCGGCTGTTCACAGGTATGCAAGAGAAGGGCGCCAGTTGCTTTCAGATGCTCCCGATAGTCGCCGAGGCTTGCTGTGGCTTGACCGTTGTCCAGCATGACACGCAGGTGGGCCGAATCGCGGTTAAGGCTTTTCAGATAGGTCTGTACGCGTCCGTCCATATGCCTTTCGCACATTTCCCTTGCAACGCCGATGGATTGTTCGACGCGTGCTAGTTGCTCCTTGACCCTGCTTTGTTCCATATTCATCTCCGCTTCAACTCCAGACTGATCGAGCCGTGGCCCGTGGCGGTTTGAAAACGCCACTGGACAATATGTATCGCGAGCGTTCTGTTGCCTCGTGCAGGTCAAAGAAGCGCTAGCTCGTCAGGAAACGCACTTGTCAAAAGGATAGTTGACGCGGGAGTGTTACTCAATGTAACAAAAAATGACTTTAAGGAAACTTTTTTGCATTGGTGCCGGCCAGTGCGATAGACTTCGAGCCCGCAATGAATGGCACCTTTCAGTCGAATACCGGGCTAACGGATTGCTGCAAGAGCGCTTTGCGACACGTGGGTGCGAATGGGTTCCGTATCGTAAATGATAGTTAGCTTGCAGATCGACATGCGATCAGCGGTGAATTCGAAAATCATTACGCCCTCGAATTCGAGGGTCTTTCCATTGCTTAAGACCCAGGTATAGTGGAGCTGCATGGCCAGCGCGCCGCTGCTATCCAGCGATTGAAATACGTGCTTTAGGCGCGTTATCGTTTCCTTAGTGGTGCCGAGCAGCCATTCATGAAATTTACGCGCGCTCGATTGTCCTGTCAAAGGCGCATTAACAGTCGCTTCGTCGGCAAACAGGGTCAGGGCCTGTTCCAGATTTCCCCTGTTGATTGCTTCCTGGTATTTTCTACACAGTTCAAAGCTGTACATGTTGTTTTCATCATCGTTAATCCCAGTACGGGTGAAGCTATCCGCAATGCCATGATTCCGCAATCCCATGTTTATGTAGGAGATCCATGCTGCGGGCTGATGCTGCACCGGTTGGCGGCTGTGTTTGCCGTTTTATCATAAGTGAATGCGCGGCTGCGCCCACTTGCCTCGATAGTGGTGTGAGGGATGGCAATGCGCTCGCGTATCGGAAGCCCTATCATGCGGAAAAGCCTTATGGAGAATGCAATGACGACTCTGCAACATGCCATGTTTCGCCTCGCGGCGAGCCTTGCTCTGCTGGTTGCCATGTCAACTTGCGCGCTTGTCGCACGTGCCGACGAGGCGTTGTGGTCGCAGTTGCGACAGGGTGGCCACGTCATCCTGATGCGCCATGCCGTTACGCTATCCGGAATCGGCGATCCATCGAATTTCATGCTGGGCGACTGCAGCACGCAACGTAATCTCTCGGGACAAGGCCGTGACGATGCAAGGCGAATAGGTCGAATGTTCCGCGAAAAATCGATTCCCGTGGAGGATGTATGGACAAGCCGGTGGTGCCGCTGCATCGACACGGCGCTGCTGGCCTTTGAAAACGCAAAGACCATGCCTATGCTGGATTCGATATTCAATGACGATGCCAAGCGGGCTGCGGAGAAGACCGCGGAAGCGATGCGTGTGATTACGCGCGCCGAACTGAAGGGAAATCTGGTTCTAGTCACGCATCAGCAAAACATCCAGGCCCTGGTCGGGGAGTCCTTGTCATCGGGAGAAATGCTGGTTGCGCGAAAGGACCAGTCGGGCCGCCTCAAGCTGCTAGGTCGCCTGCAACCGCCATCGAGATAGCGTCGATGCAGGCTTCGACGCCAGGGACATAATAACGGCAGTTGGTAGTTGATCAGCTTTAATGCTGGCACGGATCGACCGGCGCCAATGGACGCCGGTCCCTTGTTCATCCTGCTTACTGCTCGGCGTACACTTCTCCCGGCCCACGCGGTCGTCCGGCTCGTGCCCACGCAGCCTGCTCAAGCTCATAGTCGCTTGCGCAGTCACTGTCGCAGAATTTGTGGTTCGGAGGAAGTGCTTCCTCGCAAAACCAGCAAGTGCCTTTTGCAGGCAGCGTCGGCTGCCGACGGCATGCCTCGATCGCCGCCATGCGGTTGCGTTCAATGTTGTCGTTGGCGACATCCGCTTCATCGCTCATCCCAGCCTCCTTATCGATGTTATGCATTTATGAATGAATTACGGCACCTGGCCGCGTTGCAAGAAATATATCGAAGCCGGCTGGCGAGGAGAATCGGAATCGTCTGTCTTTGCAGGTAGGAAAAATCGTACTTGGATACTTATTTGAAATTTCTCAAGCATGGACGAGGGGAGCGATCATCCATTCTGGTAAAAAAGAGAAGTGGGACGATGGATGGACGAGACGCCAATTATGAAAGCTGAGGGGACCGTCATTGCATGCAGAGAGTAATTTTGCAAAGAAATGTACTAAAAGGACTGGCAAAGAAATTGTCTTTGCGCTATGATGCGAGTCCTTCGCGGCTGTAGCTCAGCTGGATAGAGTACTTGGCTACGAACCAAGGGGTCGTGGGTTCGATTCCTGCCAGCCGCACCATAATTCGCGATAAGAACAAGGGCTTAGAGAGCAATCACTAAGCCCTTGTTTTTTGCCGGTTCATTTCCCTGTGGTGTTCACACGTTGTCATGCCGCGTTGCGCCATTCGACCGGCACGCCAACGATAGCGCAAGCCGATTACTTATTACCTGGCCGCGTTCAGGGTTCCGGTCAAGCCGTAAATCCTTGCGCCGACTTCCCATCAGTACCATCGGCTCGATCCTGAATGCACAGGCACCGTTCTTCAACGGGACAGCACCGTCAGATGCAGTCTGCCGAAGAATTCTTCAGCCATTCCGTAGGCGACATGCCGTACCAGGAGGTAAACGCCTTGGAAAAGCCTGGCTGATAGCTGTAGCCGGCGGCAAGCGCGACTTCCTTGACGGGTTTGCCTTCCCTGAGTTGGATCTTCGCCAGTTCCATCCGCCATCCCGTCAGGTATTCCGCCGGAGGCACGCCGACAATGTCGCGGAATCGATTGATAAACGTTGTACGCGACATGTGTGCCAACGCTGCCATGTCGTCTACCGACCATGCGCGCGCAGGTTCCGTATGAAGCGCCGCCAGCACAAGTGCGATCTGGGCATCCGACAGGCCAGCAATGACGCCGGTACGAAGCAGCTTCATTTTTCTCGCATGACGTACAAGATGAACCACAAGCATGTCGCACAAGTGATCCATGATCAGCCGCCTGCCAATATCATCCGCGGACGCTTCGATAAACAACAGGGACAATGTCGGCGATAGGCCCGTCTCTTCGTCCAGAGGCACGCACATCACATCCGGCAGGGCCAGCGCGATCGGATTGCGTGAGGCATGGTTGAAGCGCACGTTCGCGCACAACAGGGACGCCGCGCTTTCCGGCGGCACCACCAGCCTGTGGTCGTACGCGCGTGGATAGAACACCAGTGTCGGCTTGAGCACCTGAAGCGGCGGGCAATCCTTGTGCTCCATGATGATGGGGCCCTTGCTTACAAGGTGAAGATGCCCGACTCCTTCGCTGGCCTTGAACTGGTTCTGCCCGCAGAATTCGCCGCGGAAAAATACGGATGCGCTGAACCCAAAACGCGGAAGCAGTGATAACAATTTGTCCATGGAAACCTGACGCAAGATGATATCCGTACGAATTCGTATCAAATCAATACGATATGGTATGGCAATGTACGCTTATATACGGATTTGTACGGCAGCTTCATCATATCATTTCCATGCGGTAATACATGCCAGGCTGCTTGAGCTTTCCTGCATGAATTGACCATACCCGGCATGGCTCCCGATGCCATTTGTTTTGCCTTACCTCGAATCAGGACCATGACCGCCTACGCGAACATACGAATCGGTACCAAGCTTGGCATCAGCTTTGGCGTCGTTATCTTTCTTCTTGTCGTCCTTTGCACGGTATCGGTTATGCAAACCCGGACGACAACGAATTTGCTCGAGGAGCAGAGCAGAATACGCACCCAAAAACTTGAACAGTTATATGTCGTTCGCGAAGCGCTCGGCCAGACCGGCCTGGCGGCACGCAATGCCTACATCTTCAGCAACGAGGACGAGGCTGCCAAGGAACTCGCGCTGCTTGATCAGCAAAAGACGATTTACCTTGATGCGCTGGCAGGGCTGACGCCATTATTTGACGGTAATGCCGACTTCGATGCGATGCGCAAGGATCTTCTGGCAATGGCGGAAGAGCTAAAACGCCCCCGCCAGTACGTCGCAGCGAAAAACATGGAGGAGTTTGGAAAATTCCTTGTAAATGAGTGCAGTCCCTTGCGTCGGAAAATCGTCGCAGAAATAGATGTCGTCATCAAGGCTGTACAGCAAGCGGTAGAAACAGACGGCCGGAATCTTGAAGAGGCAACCGCGCAGTCAGGAATGCTGATTCTATTAATCTCGGCGATTGCCGTCGCGATCAGTATCGCCGTCGCCGTTGCGATCACACGAGGCCTGCTTCAACAACTGGGCGGAGAGCCAAGCGACGTGCGCCATATCGCAAGCCGGATTGCTGCCGGCGATCTGACAGTCGCAATCTCGACACGCCGCGATGACGATGCGAGCGTCGTCGCGGCCATGAAGAACATGCGCGACAGCTTGGCGGATGTCGTGGCGAAGATCCGCGCAAGCACCGATACGATCAGTTCCGCCTCTACCCAGATTGCGAGCGGCAACCAGGACTTGGCAGCCCGCACCGAGCAGCAGGCAAGCGCGCTGGAGGAGACGGCTTCCTCGATGAAAGAGCTGAACACGACCGTCAAACAAAATACCGAACATGCCCATCAGGCTAACGATCTGGCCTCTGCGGCGTCGTCGGTTGCGGTCAGGGGAGGGCAGGTGGTCTCGAAGGTGGTGGTGACGATGGGCGAGATCAACGATTCGGCAGCAAAAATTCCGACATCATCAGCGTCATCGATGGTATTGCATTCCAGACCAACATCCTGGCATTGAATGCGGCGGTGGAAGCGGCACGCGCCGGCGAGCAGGGGCGCGGCTTTGCCGTCGTCGCCACGGAAGTGCGGACTCTCGCGCAGCGCTCCGCCGCCGCAGCCAAGGAGATCAAGTTGCTGATAAGCGACTCCGTTGAAAAGGTAAGCACCGGAAGCCAACTGGTTGGCTTGGCTGGAAGTACAATGAACGAAATTGTCCAAAGTGTGAAGCGGGTGAATGACATCATGGCGGAAATTACCGCCGCGTCGCACGAGCAGAGCACCGGCTTGAATCAGGTCAACCAGGCCGTTGGACGGATGGACCAGGTGACGCAACAAAATGCCGCCTTGGTGGAACAGGCTGCAGCTACGGCCGAGTCACTCAGGCAGCAGGCCAGCAGCTTATTGCAACTGGTCAGCAGGTTCGAGATCGGTGATGCTGCGCAAGCAAACTCTCACTGAATTTTCTGTACGAATAGAATAGCGACAACACCAATTTTGACAAGCATCATCCGACGCTGCTCCGTACCGCAGAAATAAGTGATGCTTGGTCTTTTAGCAGCACCAATGAAGTAACGCCCTTAGTGCGCCCCGAACCTGCGCACCATCAAGTTGGTCACCGCCTGAAACCCGCGGCAATGCTTTGCTTTTTATTGACGATCATTTTCCCTCGTCAGTTAATCGTGCAATACGTGAGGTTCAGGTGAATCCCTTTCAAAGAAATAACGTTTCCCAGCACGGGGACGGCAATATCGCCATGGTGTTCGCCCATGGGTTTGGATGTGACAAAAACATGTGGCGCTTCGTATGGCCTGCATTCGAATCCCAGTTCAGGATTGTCTTGTTCGACCATGTCGGTGCCGGGCGCTCCGATACCTCGGAGTTCGAATCCCGGAAATACGCATCGCTCGAGCGCTATGCCGATGATGTATTGGAAATCTGCGCCGGCATTGATGCGGAAAATATCATTTTCGTCGGGCACTCCGTATCGGCAACGATAGGAGCGCTGGCATCAATCAAGGCACCTGATTTATTGTCCAGGCTTGTGATGGTCGCGCCGTCACCATGTTTTATCAATGACCGTGACTATGTCGGTGGCTTTGATCGGGACACCATGGATCGTCTGCTGGATTTCCTGGACGAGAATTTCGAAGCCTGGGCCAGCGCCATTGCGCCGACGGTGATGGGAAATCTGGATCGGCCGGAACTTGGAGCTGAACTGACCCAGAGCTTTTGCCGGATGGAGCCCGAAATAGCAAAGCATTTTGCGCGGCTGACCTTCAATTCCGACCATCGCAGCGATTTTGCGAAGGTGGAGATTCCAACGCTTGTAATGCAGTGTTCACAAGACGCGATTGCGCCGGATGCAGTGGGTTTGTATGTTCAGCAATGCATCAAGGGAAGTCATTTCGTGCAGTTGAAAGCTACCGGACATTGTCCGAACATGAGTGCGCCGGACGAAACGATCCACGCGATTCGCAAATTTCTGAATGAAGAAACCTACCGGTTGCGCTTGCAGGCATGAGTTTGTTGATGGCGCAAATGGAACCGGCGGGCAGGGTGGAAAAGATGGATGAGGGTCTCATCGTGCTTATCGATGAGCGGATTGACTTTGCGGATGACGATGCGCTCGCTCTTCTCGGTGTGAAGGGGCTGAGCGATGTTAAAGGAAAGTCCTATGCCGACATTGTTCTCGCCCAGCTTATGGAACCATCGAGCAGTGTGGCGCGATCTGACGATCAGACCGAGGAGGGTGTGATTCAATGTTGGCGGACTGCGGATGGAGCGACCATCAGCGTCCTGGTCAGGTTCGTTGCTGCCGCCAGCAGGCATGGACGCAAGGTCATGCTGGTAAGCGCTCCTGCGGACAGGGCATTGCTCGGAGAGCGGAACCGTGGAGAAGAACATTCGAGGCTTCGCGAGCGGCTCACCCTGGCGATCCGGGACGGGCATTTTTCGCTTCATTACCAACCCAAGGCAGACGTGCGTACTGGAAGGATTTCAGGGGTTGAAGCGCTCTTAAGGTGGCAGGACCCGATTCTTGGGAATGTATCGCCATCGGTTTTCATTCCGTTTGCCGAAGAGCACGGACTCATTATCGATATCGGCCGGTATGTCTTGCATGCTGCTTGTGCGCAGGTGCAACGGTGGCGCAATGACGGCCTGGGGGAATATCCGGTCGCCGTGAATCTGTCCGCCTGCCAGTTTCTGGATCCGGAACTGGTCAGTTACGTGCGGACTACTTTGGAAACAACCGGCCTGCCTCCGGAACTGCTGGAATTCGAGCTCACTGAAAGTGCCTCGATGGCGAACGCGGAACAAAGTATAAGCGTCATGAGGTCGTTGAAAGAACTCGGCATTTCAATCAGTATCGACGACTTCGGCACGGGCTTCTCAAACCTGAGTTATCTGAAGCGCTTCCCGGTAGACAAGTTAAAAATCGACCGCTCGTTTGTCATTGAAATGACCCAAAGTTCCGAGTCGCTATCGATCGTGCAGGCGGTGATCGCAATGGCACATCGCCTCAAGTTGAAAGTTGTCGCCGAGGGTGTTGAAACGCAAAAGCAGTTCTCCTTTCTTGCGTTGAATTACTGTGATGAAGTCCAAGGCTATTTTTTCAGCAGGCCATTGCCCCCTGGCGATTTTGAAATATTCGTCCGGGAGAGCAGTGTCTTGAAATCCGATCAAAACCTCGATCTCGCGCAAGCCATTCTTTTCGGCTGCAGGTAGCGTTGCTGTTTTCCCTTCCCGCAAGCCGAAGGCGCGTTGCCGGGGAACATGGACACATAAAACAAGTCGCCTCCACATTTCGTTCGCAACCGGTTCGCGCTTCCCTTTTTGGAGCCCGCCTGCCGAAGACAGGCCTCAGGATCTATAAGGAGCGCGGGCTCCGCTAATACCCGACTCGGGCTTGCATCCAAAGCGTTGCGCAATCGCAATGCCTGCGTCAACCACTCTGGAACACTTTTTCCTTTCCGAAGCCTAACTTGTCGATATGTCTTGAAAATCGTCATGTCGTGGCGGCAAACGCCGTTCCGAGCTTCCCATTTGGCGTTCACCTACCTCAGATTTCTATTCGTGTCCGACGAGTCCATCAATCCTGGCATCAACATTAGCACCGCCGTCGTGGTCGTGCTTACCATCGCCGTGCTATACGTCGGGCGCGATATTTTCGTGCCATTCGCGCTCGCCATTCTGCTGAGCTTCATGCTGGCGCCGCCGGTTGCCTGGCTGCGCCGCGTCCGCATTCCGCGTACCGCCGCCGTGGTCTTTGTGGTCAGCGGCGCGGTGGCAATGGTTGCCGGCGTATCCGTATTGATGGGAAGCCAGGTGGTTGCATTGTCCGAGAACCTGCCGACTTACCAGAAGACGATGCAGATGAAAATACGCTCCATTCGATCGGCCGCGCCGGGAGGGGGGGCAATAGACCGCACCTCGGCGGTGATCCAGGCGCTGGGGCAGGAATTGTCGGAAGTGGCCGGCACCACCACGCAGCGTCCCAAGGGAAGCACATCGAATCAGACGAAGAAGCAGCCCATGCCGGTAATCATCGAGGAGGGCGAACAGCACCCGGTGGAGACCGTGCGTAGCGTAGCCGGTTCATTGATGGGACCCGTCAGCACTGCCGGCCTGGTGATCGTTTTCATCTTCTTCGTCCTGCTTGCGCCCAGCGACCTGCGCGACCGCTTCATTCGGTTGGCCGGTACCGACCTGCACCGCACCACGGAAGCATTGAGTGAAGCGGCCAGCCGCGTCAGCCGCTACCTGCTGATGCAGCTGGTCGTGAACGCGACCTACGGTATTCCCCTCGGCATCGGGCTGTATCTGATCGGCGTTCCGGGAGCATTCCTGTGGGCCCTGCTGGCGACGCTGCTGCGCTTCATTCCCTACCTCGGCCCCGTTATCGCGGCGATATTTCCAATGATGCTCGCGTTCGCGGTCGACCCTGGCTGGAACATGCTGCTCTGGACCGGAGCGCTGATTCTCGTGCTTGAGCTGGTCAGCAACAACATCATCGAACCCTGGCTTTATGGCTCGAGCACAGGCATGACACCGATGGCGGTGATCTTGTCGGCGATTTTCTGGACCTTGCTGTGGGGGCCCGTCGGATTGATACTTGCCACTCCCCTCACCGTGTGTTTCGTCGTCATGGGACGCTATGTGCCTCAGCTGACTTTCATCGACGTCCTGCTCGGAAGCGATCCGGTCCTGTCGGCGGATGAACGCATCTATCAGCGCCTCCTGGCCGGCAATGTGGAAGAGGCCATCGATATTGCGGAAGGCGAAGTAGCGGAAGATTCGCTTCTGTCGTTTTACGACAGGGTCGCCTTGCCCGCGCTGCGGCTTGCCGAGAATGCCCGGGAGCGAGGCGCCAGCAGGGAAGACCGCAAGAATGTCGCCGACGGGATTCGTGCGGTCGTCGCGGACCTGCATGAATTCGAATTGCGCCGGTCGGAAGAAGACGGCGTGTACGGCAACCGCTGGCTGGGAACGCCCGTGCTGTGCGTCGCCGGCCGCGGCGAACTCGACTATGCTGCGGCCACGCTGCTGGTCCACGTGCTTGAAAGCCGCGGCATCGGGGCGCGCGTCGTCGAGTCGAGCGCGATCAGTCTGGACAACATCGGCAGCCTCGATCTGGCCGGAGTCGAGGTGATTTGCCTGTCCTATCTCAACCCCACGCCGAAGGCCTATGCTCGCTTTGTCTGCCGCCGCCTGAAGCCGCGATCGCGACGCCTGAAAATCGTGATCGGCGCGTGGAATCTTGCAGCCGAAGCCGGTACGCCGGAAAAGCTCGCCGCAGACGCGGGAGCGGACTCGGCGGCAACCAGCGTCGAGGCCGTTGCGCATATGGTCGAGGAAATCGTCGGGCAGGCAACTGCCCCGACAAACCTGCTACCCGTTCCTATTCCGGCGGAGGAAGAGGCAAGGTTGCAGGCGTTGCAGGCCAGCGGGGCGCTCGATCCAGACAACAGCGTTCACCTGGACCGGGTTGCGCACACGGTCGCCGATGCCATGGACATGCCCATCGCCATGGTTTCCCTGATCGACGAAAGCCTGCAATTGTGGAAGGGGGCATGGGGCTTGCCGGCGGAACTTGAAAGATCGCGCCAGGGTACGCGCGAGACGTCCGTCTGCAATTACGTCGTGGTCGCCAATGCACCGCTCGTGGTCGAAGATACCGCGCGCGATCCGCGTTTCGCGCAAAATCCGCTGCTGCGCGAAAACGGTATGCGCTTCTATGCCGGCGTTCCCCTGCGCACAAGCTCCGGTCATGTGATTGGTTCGCTTTGCGTGATCGACTTGAAGCCACGTACCTTGAGCCCGCGCGAACTCAAGCTCATGCAGGTGATCGCTGACGAGTTGATGGCCGAACTGGCGAAAGGGCGCAAGCCTGTACAGGAATCGGACACGGTCGGCGCCGAGGCTGGTTATCTGCCGCAGCAATAAGTCCGTACTGGACGGAAATCGGCGTGATAGCGAAGCGTGCTGCATGTTATTAAAAATTCAAGCTCGCCTGATGCCGCCATCGGAACCTTTATTATCGGCCGGCGACGGATCAAGTGAGAGCAGCTTGCAGCCCGTTCAGATAATGCAGTAAAGTTGCTTGCAATAAGCGAAAAATTTCCGACCTGCTCCCATGCAAATTGCTCCGATTCCCGTCAACGAGCCGCAACGGCTCGAGGCGTTGCGCGCCTTGCTGATACTCGATACTCCTCCTGAAGAGCGTTTTGACCGTATTGTTGAATTCGCCGCAGCTGAGTTCGATGTTCCCATCGCGCTTCTCTCGCTGATCGACGAGAAGCGGCAGTGGTTCAAGTCCAGGATAGGAATCGGGTTGTGCGAAACGCCGCGCAATATTTCATTTTGCGGCCATGCGATCCATTGCAAGGACATCCTTGTTGTCCCGGATGCGCGTGTCGACGAGCGGTTCGTCGACAATCCGCTGGTTCTTGGCGCTCCCTTCATCCGCTTTTATGCCGGTGCGCCCCTGATCATGCCGGGAGGGCAGGCAATCGGCACACTCTGCCTGATCGACACGAAGGTCCGGCGCATTGATTCGACAGACCTGTCCATTCTTGCGTCGCTGCGAGATCTCGTGGTCAGTGAAATGCTGTCGCCAGGTGAAATGCCCGAGGTCGGCGCATGAATTCGACGCGAATACCGGCATCCGCGCCGTCCGTGCCCATGCAAACTGCAGCGACGAAGGCTTTCCGGTCGGGTGCAATGCTGCTCGTGGAAAAAGATGCCTTGCTCCGCCGCACCGTCGCGCTCACTGCGCGTACCCTGGGCATAGGACACATTCATGAAGCCGCAAGCCAATCAGCAGCGATCCGCATGCTCGGCGAGCGTTCCTATTACGGCGCCGTCATCGCACTTGATTTCGGGGAGCGACGTTATGCGCAATATGATTTCGGCCTGCTCAATGAAATACGGACGAGTGCGGATCCGGCTTGCCGCGATATGCCGGTTGCCGTGCTGGTCGATCACTGCGACACCGTTCTCCTGCAGGAGCTGCGGCATCGCAAGGTGACGCGCGTGATACTCAAGCCATTTCGCGCGCGTACCCTGCTCGACACGTTTTCCGAGTTCAAGGAGCAGCTGCGACAAGCATCCGAGCTGCGTTAGATTCCTGGTGTTTCCGTCGTGCCGACGGCGGCGGCGCTGGAAGCCGGGATCTTGATCGAACCATCCGGTCTTTCGTAAGTGCCGATCAGGCAGCCGCTGGCGATCCCGTGTTCCTCGATCGCCTTGAGCAGTGCCTCGCGGCCCGGCGTCTTCGGCAAGGCCGTATCGCCATGCAGCGCAAACACCTGGAATGCATAGCGATGCACACCATGGCCGGGAGGCGGATCAGGCGGAAGCCAACGCGTGCGCAGATAGGAGTTGCGGCCGATATCGGCATCAAGCTCGTCGTCTCCCAGTGCGCCTTCCGCCAGACTGCCGTCCTTCGGCGGCAAAGAAACCACGATCGCATGCACCAGCGGATGCGGCGTTGGCGCATCGGCATCCTCGACCAGCACCGCGATGGAGTTGGTCTGGTCCGGAATGCCGGTCCACTCCAGTGGCGGCGACTTGCCCTCACCGTCCGCCGTATATTGCGCCGGTATCGCCTCATGATCGCCAAAGGCCAGACTTGTCACTGTGATCGCCGCGGTTCCATTGCGCAGGTCGATCAAATTGAAGGCAATGCTGTCCAGGCCGGCACGGCGATCATGCAATGCATGGCCTATTACGCTTGGCAATTTTTCGAGCATCCGGGTTCCTCCTGAAAACGTGCGCAACTGTTCGCGATAGTGATGGTGCTGAAGCCCTCGTTATTTGGCGCGGACGTGAACTGCCATGGAGGCACGTCGCCGCACGGTTGTCATCCAGGCTCCTGCATGTTGCATGGATTCGTCTCGACTGAACCCGTTCCCGGCTTTAATGGAAATTGCCTCGACACGAAACGAGGCGTTCAATTCCATGCTGTTGGCCGTTATGGAAGCGTCGCATCAGGCTCGTGGTACAGGACGAGAATTCTTGACATAGACCATGCGCGCTTTTGCGCGCCGATCGCCCAGAATCTGTCGGAGCTCCTGAATGCTTGCGCCGGTGCATTCGGATATCCACAACAACAGGGACGCGGCAACAGGTAACCGGCGGCTGCGAATCCTGCTGATGACCGAGTCCGCGACCTGCAGTTTGCGTGACAGAGCCTTATCGCTGTTCACGCCGAGTCGGGCAAGCACCGTGTCTAGCAGTCGGTTAGGGTCATAGTCCAAAGAAGCGTTTGAGAGAGTTTGTGTATTCATTGCGTCGAACGAATAAATTTTTCCGAAAGAGCGGCTGATATAGTGACGATGTGAAAAGAGTATGCGCGATTCAGAAACTATCGTTCGGGCTTGGACGCGCAGATGTCACAATGACGGCGTAAAGACTCGCCGTTCAACCGTATCGCTACTTGGTTAAGAAATAGTGCGCTGTGTGAAGGGCGTTGGTTCACAAGCGCCTTCTTGATGCATTAAAAGAAAGGCAAGCATTTTTCAGGCCAGCTTAACTCAGTGTTTCGGCCTAGTTTCGAGTGGCAGTGACAGCACGGGTCTGATGACGGAAGCTCCCGTCCTGAAATCCCCGCACTTCGCGTGTGCATGCGCTGCAGTCGGCAGGAACGGGAAAGTATGTATCTGAAACTATGTATCTAATTCAATGCAAGAGAAAAACTTTCATACGCAAAGCTTTTCTGCTCTGCATCAGTATTTCCGAGGCTAACGATTGTGCTGGGTAATATGTGTCCGATGTGCAAGTTGCTTGCCACGCAACCAGGAAACCATTCGTGCTATTCCCCAGGATAATGCAGCCAGAATTGAAATCGTCAGCACGAGGACACCGCCAATCATCAGCAACAAGGCGAACGCAACGACTGCCGCTACGCCTGCGCCAAGCAGTTTCAGTTGCCACCACCGGCCCAGCATGGCTTGCAGTACATTCGTGGATGTCTTGCCTTGTTCAGAGTTGACGCCAGCACGCGCACCGCGCTCGGGATTGTCGCCGCCGTGGTTGGGCTGAGGCGTGTCAACAAGTTCCCATTCAGTCTTTTCAGACATCGCGTACTCCATTGAAGGAATTGGAAAGGCCTTATGATAAAACGATTCCGCTTATTGCAGAAGCGATGGAAAGAGGCCTTTTTCTTCGGTAAAACCGAAGGTTGCAATAGCCGCTTTCAATATCGCAATGCAGCTACTGTCCTGCTGCAGCGACAGGTAATGAAGACCTGACCTGCGCCCAGTCGAAACGCAATGGCGTGTACTGCCTTGACGGCAACCCGGCGATCATCGCGCGCAAACGCTGCTGTCGCTCGGCAGATGCCGGATGCGTGGCAAGCATCGATGGCAGCGTGCCGTTTTCCTTGTCTGCAAGCTTGGCGAAGAAATCCGCCATGGGATGCGGAGCAATGCCGGCGTCCACGAGGAGGCGCAAGCCTTCCCGATCTGCATCCGTTTCGGCGTCCCGCGAAAACTTCAGTTCGGTCAGCTTGCCGGCGGCATTGCCCAGTGCAGTGCCGGTCCAGTCGCCGATGGCAAGCGCCAAGAGGACGCTGAAGCCGGCCGTTTTCATCAAATTCTTCAGGCTATGTCTTTGCTCGACATGCGCAACTTCATGCGCGAGCACGCCGGCCAGCTCTTCGGCGCGCGCCGTCTGTGCAATCAAGCCGGAGTAAACCACAATGACGCCGCCAGGCGCGGCAAAGGCATTGATTTCCTTATTGTCCGCAACGAACCATCGGTACCGGTAGCGTGAATCCGATGTCAATGCGGCGCCGATCGCCGTGACGGCTTCATGCGCGGGTCCGCTTTCGATAAGCTTCATCTGCGCGCGCGTTTGGGCAAGGACGAGATCGCCTATGCGCTCTTCATAGCGCACCGGAACCTTTTCCGCCGCCCAATCGACAAGACGTCCAATGTTCAGGAGAAAGGCTAGCAGCAGCAACAGGGGCAGGGCAACAACGGCGCCGTATACGAACGCCGCGGCGCCGAATCGGCGGCCCATGCGACGCTGGGCGGCGGTAGCGCGTGCGAATGCTTGACGCAGCGAGTCGGGCGCACCCGAAGTCAGCCGCGTGCGGTCTTCGTCGACTTCGACAAAGAAGGTATAGCTGCCATCCATCGCGTTCCATGACAGCCTAAGCTGACGAAGATTGAAACCCGCCGCTTCGATTTGCAGGCTCGCGCCGTCGGCACGATAGAGTTCGTTCTGCGTCTGCACGACAAGGGTCGAACCGTCCCACCACGCCCGCGCGCCCGCGCCGGCACCGGCGATGCCGGCACCGAACAGGCGGCCGTGGAACGCCGAAGCGTTCAATCGTCGTCACCGCCCAGCAGGCCGCCCAGGCCGCCGCCGATCGCACCGGCGCCCAGGAGGGAACTGCTGCTGGAGGATCCCGAGGCAGGCGCCGCCGTCATCAGCCGATTGGCAAGGCGCGACAGCGGCAGCGACTGCAGCCAGATTTTGCCTGGTCCGCGTAGTGTTGCGAAGAACAGGCCTTCGCCGCCGAAGATGGCAGACTTGATCTTGCCGACGAACTTGATGTCGAAATCGACCTGGGGCTGGAATGCCACCACGCAACCTGTATCGACCCTAAGTACTTCTCCCGGCGCCAGCGTTTTCTCGACCAGCATTCCGCCGGCATGGACGAACGCCCAGCCGTCGCCTTCTAGCTTTTGCATGATGAATCCCTCGCCGCCGAACAGGCCGGCACCAAGCCGGCGCTGCAAGGCGATGCCCAGCGATACGCCCTTTGCCGCGCACAGGAATGAATCTTTCTGGCAGACTAGCGCGCCGCCGATATCGGCGAGATGGATGGGTATGATCTTGCCGGGATACGGCGCCGCGAACGCGACACGGGCTTTCTGTCCGCCTTCGTTGTGGAATACGGTAGTAAACATCGATTCGCCGGTCAGCAGGCGCTTGCCCGCGCCAAGCAGCTTGCCAAACAATCCGCCCTGCTGGGATCCGTCGCCGAAGACGGTATCCATCTCCACGCCGTCCTGCATGAACATCATCATTCCGGCTTCGCCGACCGCCGCCTCGCCCGGATCGAGTTCCACTTCGACATACTGCATGTCCGAACCGAAGATTTCATAATCAATTTCATCCATTGCCATGGCATTCTCGCTTTCTCAGGTAGGTGGGGATCAGGAGCTGGCGCATGCGGCTGCGCTCGGCGGCATTATAGTCGGCGGCGGATCGACGCAGATACTGATCCGGCCAATCCGGCCCTCATGTATAGGCCAGAAGGCGTCCGCAGGCGATCACGCCTACCCAGAGCGCCATCGACAGCCCGGCATGAAGACGGGCCAGGGGCGGTGCGCTCGCAAGCGTGTTCCATTCATCGACGCTGCGGTAGACGCCGGTATGGAAAATGGCCGCGTTGATGCCCGCCGCCATGATCAGCAGCAGCTTGAGCACGAAGATTCGGTTGGAAATGAAATCGCCGGGATGCGCGGCAAACATCATCAGTCCCGCCGGCACCACGAACAGCAGGCCCATGACCGACCATCGCAGCAGGTGCCTTGCCATGGCCGTGACCGGGAGGTTTTTCGACAGGCCGAGCACGCGCAGGTCGAACATGAAGACGGCGCCGACGAGAAACACGAAGCCGACGATGTGAAAGATTTCGACGATGGGGTACATCCATAGGCTCGATCGCATGGCGCTGCCCAGCGCCGTCGCTTCCAGCCAGCCGAAGCCGCCGCCCATGGGCATGGGCTGCATCAGCGCAGCTCCGTGGTCTTGCCGCCGATGGTAATGCGTTCCGCCCGCAGTTCGTCAGGCTTGTTGCGGTTGGGGTAGCCGTAGACCGTGGCCTTGCCGCCCGGGTTGAGCAGTTCCTTTTGCAGACCACGGTTCTCCATGCGGGTCGGAGGCGCCAGGACCACGTTCCAGGTCTTGTCCGCGGTCTTGAGCTGCACGATGCCATGCGGATGGGAGTACCCGGATTCCTGAATGGTGCCCGACAGCTGCAGGGGCTTGTCGGCGTCGTATTCGCTCCAGCCATGGTGGGCGAGTGCGCTGGTGGCGGCGAACATGGCGGCGATGGCGAGATATTTCATGGTCGTGTCCTCATGGTGGATTGCGGCAAACATGCTGGGTTGTGAGCGTGCAAGAGACAGTGACGCGGACCCCGAATATACCGCGTCGCGTCGCCGCCGGCGATGCCGGCTCGCAGTGCGCAGACCCCACTTGCTTGAGATGAATCAAACCGATAGCCGGGAGCCATGCCTACTTTGAAAAGACCAGCCGTCGCCGCGCTTCCACAGGTTGCATGACATGGTCCAGCGGCAAGACATGGGTCTGCTTGATGCGCTTGAGGGCGATATTGGACTTGACATTGACCACGCTCGGCAGGCGCAGCAGGCGCTTCATCATGAATTCGGAAAACGATGCGAGATCGGGGGTCACGACGCGCAGTACATAGTCGGCTTCCCCGCTGACGGAGAGGCACTCCAGCACTTCAGGCATGTCGGCGACCGCGCGTTCGAAGGCGTCTCCCTGCGCTTCGCCATGCCGTCCGAGCGTGACCGAGGTAAAGGCGGTGACGCCGAGCCCGACCACGTCGAGGTCGAGGATGGCGGCGTAATGGCTGATGACCTTGGTCTCTTCCAGGCGCTGGATGCGTCGGCTGACCTGAGAAGTGGAGAGGTGAATTCTTTCGCCAAGCGTGCTGTTGGTCAGCTTGCCGTCACGCTGCAGTTCGGCCAGCAATTCCAGATCGTGGCGGTCTACGGTTACCGATGACATATGTTTCCCGGATTATGGACTATCTATGAACAAAATGTGCATGTATTGTGAAATATATACCAAAATATGCGCACCTATTGCAAAGTTCGCGCACTAAAATATTTTCATGCCGATTCGATGTTGAAAACATCAGGCAATGCCCGCGCCGGACCGTGCAACATGCTTTTTCATATGCGGTCGAACCAGCGGTTGCGGACGCAGCATCCATTTCTAGCCATCCTCACTTGACCGGGAACACATCATGTCCGATATCTTTGAAAATCCGATGGGCCTCATGGGCTTCGAATTCGTCGAGTTCGCATCGCCGACTCCCGGTGTGCTCGAGCCGATCTTCGAAATGATGGGCTTTACCAAGGTCGCGAAGCACCGTTCGAAGGATGTTGTCCTGTACCGTCAGGGCGGCATCAATTTCATCGTCAACAACGAACCGAAAAGCATCGCCTCCTATTTTGCCGCCGAGCACGGTCCGTCCGCCTGCGGCATGGCATTCCGCGTGCGCGATGCGCACAAGGCCTACAACCGCGCGCTCGAACTCGGCGCGCAGCCGATCGAGATCCCGACCGGCCCGATGGAACTGCGCCTGCCGGCCATCAAGGGCATCGGCGGCGCGCCGCTCTATCTGATCGACCGCTTCGAGGAAGGCAAGTCAATCTATGACATCGACTTCGAATTCATCGAAGGCGTCGACCGCAATCCGAAGGGCGCGGGCCTGAAGATCATCGATCACCTGACCCACAATGTCTACCGCGGCCGCATGAGTTTCTGGGCCGGTTTCTATGAGAAGCTGTTCAACTTCCGCGAGATCCGTTACTTCGACATCAGCGGTGAATACACCGGCCTGACTTCCAAGGCCATGACCGCGCCCGACGGCATGATCCGCATCCCGCTCAATGAGGAATCGAAGAAGGGCGGCGGCCAGATCGAGGAATTCCTGATGCAGTTCAACGGCGAGGGCATCCAGCACATTGCATTGCTGACCGACGACCTGCGCGAAACCCTCGACCAACTGAAGCTGGCCGGCGTATCGTTCGTGCCGGCGCCTCCCGAGACCTACTACGAGATGCTGGAAGAGCGCCTGCCCGGCCACGGCGAGGAAGTATCTTCGCTGAAGACGCGCGGCATCCTGGTCGACGGCAACACCAAGAGCGGCGACAAGCGCCTGCTGCTGCAGATCTTTTCGCAATCGGTGTTCGGCCCGGTGTTTTTCGAATTCATCCAGCGCAAGGGCGATGACGGTTTCGGCGAGGGCAACTTCAAGGCACTGTTCGAATCGATGGAACGCGATCAGATCCGCCGCGGCGTGCTGCAGACCGCCTGATATAGTCGGTTGCCGGTCTGCCCAGACCGGCCCGTATCTCGTGTCCGCCATGTCGAAAAGGCTTCGATCTGGCGGACACATCGTTTCGGCGGGCCGTTTTGGTCCGTGGTATACAGGCAGTCTTCATCCGGCCTAAAACGCCGCCTTCAAGCAACCTTCTTAGCGAGGCAAGAGTGTTCCAGCACGTTGATGTCTATCCCGGCGATCCGATCCTGACCCTGAACGAGAGCTTTGCGGGCGATCCGCGGCCGAACAAGGTCAATCTCAGCATTGGAGTGTTTCTGGACGATGCGCGCCGCCTTCCCATCATGGGTGCGGTGCTGGAGGCGGAGACCGCGATTCTCAAGCAGATCGGCACGCGTCCCTACCTGCCGATGGAGGGCGCTCCGAGCTACCGCAAGGCGGCGCAAAGTCTGCTGTTCGGCGACGATAGCATGGCGGTCGGTGAAAAGCGCATCGCCACCGTGCAGACCATCGGCGGCTCGGGCGCGCTCAAGGTCGGCGCGGATTTCCTGAAGGCGTATTTCCCCGATGCGCAGGTCTGGATCTGCGATCCGAGCTGGGACAATCACCGCAGCATTTTCTCCGGGGCCGGATTCAAGGTGCATGCCTATCCGTACTACAGCCCGGTAACCCAGGGCGTCGACTTCGAGGCGATGAAGGCGGCATTGCAGAAAGTGCCGCAAGGCGACATCGTCCTGCTGCATGCCTGCTGCCACAATCCCACCGGGGCCGACCTGACGGAGCAGCAATGGCGCGAACTGGTCCCGGTATTCCGCGAGCGCCGCCTGCTGCCTTTCTTCGATATCGCTTATCAGGGTTTCGGAGAGGGCATCGAGCAGGACGCCTTCGCAATCCGCCACTTCACTTCCGAAGGGCTGGTATCCATGGTGGCCAGTTCCTTCTCCAAGAACTTTTCCCTCTATGGCGAACGCTGCGGCTCGCTCAACGTGGTCTGCCCCGACAGCGCCCAGGCCGAAAACGTCCTCGGCCAGCTGAAGTCCGCGGTGCGCCGCAATTACTCCAGCCCGCCCACGCACGGTGCGCGCATCGTCGCCATGGTGCTGGAAGACATGCGCGGACGGTGGGAAGACGAACTCACCGCGATGCGCAGCCGCATCCTGGCGATGCGCTCCGGTTTGTACGATGCGCTGCATGCATCGCGTCCGGATCGCAATTTCGATTATCTGCTCAAGCAGAAAGGCATGTTCAGTTATACCGGCCTGTCGCAGGAACAGGTGCGCCGCCTGCGCGAGGAATATGGCGTGTACCTGATCGGATCGGGCCGCATGTGCATGGCCGCATTGACCCAGGATACGATCGCGCCGGTTGCGGAAGCGATCGTGAAGGTACTGGACTGAGAAGGCGAGGCAGGCAAGACAAACGGAGCAGGGTGCATGCGCCCTGCAAGTTAACACAGTATTGACAGCAGGAGATCCTATGGAAAAATTTGATGCCGCAGCCCGCGCCGCCGCGCTCGCCGCGTTACCCGAATGGAAGCACGATGCCGGGCGCGACGCGATCAGTCGGGAATTCGCGTTTGCGGATTTCGGCGAAGCCTTCGCCTTCATGACGCAGATCGCGATCGTCGCCGAAAAGCGCAATCACCATCCGGAATGGTTCAACGTCTACAACAAGGTGGCCATCACGCTGACCACGCATGACGCAAACGGCCTCACGCAGCGCGACGCCGACCTCGCGGCGTATGCCGATGCGGCCTTTGCCCGCTTCGCCGCAGATTGATCCAAGAAGAATGAAAGGAACCAGGCATGACTACCAGTAACCGCACCGTGATGATCACCGGCGCCGGCGGCAATCTCGGCCGCGCGGTGGCTGACGCATTTGCAGCGCAGGGCGCCAATCTCGTGCTGCTCGATCTCGATCGCGCCACGCTGGAGCAGATCTACGGCGCCAATCATCCGCAACGCCTGCTGGTACCGGCGAATCTGCTCGACAAGAACGAGTTGGGCGCTGCGGTGAAGGCCGCGGAGGAACGCTTCACGCGCATCGACGTGCTGTGCAATGTCGCCGGCGGGTTCCGCATGGGTTCTGCTGTGCATGAAACGTCGGACCAGGACTGGGACTTCCTGCTTAACCTCAATGCCCGCAGCGTACTCAATACCGCGCACGCGGTGGTTCCGCTGATGCTCAAGGCCGGCGGCGGCAAGATCGTCAATGTGGCCGCCAATTCTGCGCAGCGTGGCCTGGCCCAGATGAGCGCGTACTGCGCCAGCAAGGATGTAGTGATCCGACTGACGGAATCGATGGCGGCGGAGCTGCGCGATAACAATATCAATGTCAATTGCGTGATGCCGAGCATCATCGACACGCCTGAAAACCGGGCGGCAATGCCGGATGCGGATGCCTCGCGCTGGGTAGCCCCGGACGCGCTGGCCGAAGTCATTGTTTTCCTTGCCTCCGATGCGGCGCGCGCGGTGCATGGCGCGGCGCTGCCGGTCGTGGGAAGAAGCTGAGCCGGGTGATCCCACGCCGGCAGAGCGGGATGAGTAATCCTTCCCGGTATCCCGGACCTCGGCCTTCGGAAATCAGGCATCAAAAATCCGCCATCAGGGTTGAGGAGCGATGAAAACGCGGCCTTCTTCGGGGTAGACGGGAACCAATACCGTTCCATCGGGAAGAACGATCTCCGCCGGCATGCCGTCCGGCAGCGTCATGCCGCCATTGCGGGCCTGCTCGATGATTCGCTGCATTTCATCGTAATGCATGTCAGGCACATCCTCGGGAATGCGTTCCGTCGGCGGCGGAGCCGAAGGTGCGGGTGGAGCGGCCGGCCTGGGTCTTGATGGCCGGGCGGGCACCTCGTCCTTGGGCTTTTCCCGGTCGAACCAGGCAGACACTTTTGTCCACAATGCGGTGAGGAACGGTTCCGGCGCGGTCGGGAAGCGGGTGCTATTGTCGATCAGGCGCGCATGCACGGCCTGGCGGAAGGTGTCTCCAACCACCGGCAGCGCGGTCTGCGCTCCTTGGCCCCAATAGCTGCTGCGCATGGCCACGCGTGCGTCGTTGAAACCGACCCAGGAACCCGCCACCAGGCGCGGATGCATCAGGATGAACCAGCCGTCGGTATTGTTCTGGGTGGTGCCTGTCTTGCCGGCGACGTCGGCATGAAGTCCGTACTGGCTGCGGATGGCGCGGCCAGTACCCCGCGTGATGACGCCGCGCAGCATGTCGGTCAGGTCCTCCGCGGTCCGTGCCGACATCGCTCGCTCGGGCTCGCTGGTGAAGGTCTCCAGCAGCTTGCCGTCCTTGTCGAGGATGCGGCTCACCAGGATAGGCTTGCGCATTTCCCCGCCGCTGGCGATCGTGCCATAGGCGGTTGCCATTTCGAGCAGGGACACCGGGCTGGTGCCGAGGGAGAGCGCTGGAACCTCGTCAAGCGTGCTCTGGCTGACACCCAGCCGGCGCGCAAACGCCGCCACTTTCGCCGGACCCACTTCCTGCATCACCTGCGCGGTGATCGTGTTCTTCGAATAGGCCAGCCCTTCGTGCAGGGTCATTTCCCGGCCGCTGATGCCCGAAGCATTGCCTGGACGCCAGATGCTGCCGTTCTTCAGTTCGATTTCCACCTCGCGGTCAACGAAACGTCGGGACGGTGTCATCCCTTTCTCGAGCGCCGCGCCGTAGACGAAGGGTTTGAAGGTCGAGCCCGGCTGGCGTTTCGCCTGGGCGACATGGTCGAACTGATCGACCGCATGGTCGCGGCTGCCGACCCAGGCCTTAACATGCCCGGTGCCCGGGTCTAGCGCGACGAAGCCGGTTTCGAGCCGGGTTTTCTCGGCGCGCAAGGCGTTCAGGAAGACCGCATCCTTCTTCAGCTGCGCCAGCGCCTGTTCCGGCGCGGTACCGGCTGCCAGAAGGCTGCGATAGGCCGAGGATTCGCGAACGAAGGAATCGACCAGCGCACCCTGGGTACGCCACCAGTGAGCCCAGGGCTGGACATGACGCCGCATGCCGCGGTAGGTGGCCGCATTGGTGGAGATCAATGCCGGCGAAGAGAGTCCCCATTCGACATCGGCCACTGCCTGCAGGGCATCCATGTGCCGCTCGATGGCCTGGCTGGCGAAGGCCTGCAGGCGAGAATCGACAGTCGAAATCACGACCAGCCCGTCGGAATACAGGTTGTAGTCATTGCGGTCCGCCCAGTCCACCAACCACTTGCGTACATGGGCTGCCAGATGCGGTGCCCGTCCGACAGGCTCCGGCTGGCGTTCAAAATCCAGCCGCAGCGGCCGGTTTTTCAGATTGTCGAATTCTGTCCTGGAGAGCGCGCCGCGCTTGAGCATCTGCGACAGCACGACATTGCGGCGCTTGACCGCTCGTTCGCCGTTGAGCACCGGATTGTAGTAGCTGGTTCCCTTGAGCATGCCGATCAGCGTGGCGCTTTCCAGCACGTTGAGCTTCGCCGCCGGCTTGTCGAAGTAGGTGCGCGCGCCCATTTCGATGCCGAAGGCGTTGTACAGGAAAGGCATCGTGTTGAGATAGGTGAGCAGGATCTCGTCCTTCGAGTAGGCGTACTCGATCTTGAGGGCCGTGATCAGTTCCTTCAGCTTGCGGGTGATGGTGCGCCTGCGGCCGATTTCTTCCGGATACAGGTTGCGCGCCAGCTGCTGCGTCAGTGTCGAGCCGCCTTCCGGATCGCCCTGAAGGGTGCGCAGGATACCCGCTGCGGTTCGCTTGAGATCGACGCCGTGGTGCTCGTAGAATCGGTGGTCTTCGGTAGCGATCAAGGCCTTGATCACATGCGGGGAAATTTCGTCCAGCTCCACCCATTTACGGTTCAGCCGCTTGAACACGGCCAGTTCCTTGCCGTCTTCCGACATCAGCACGCTCGGCGACTCGGTCTTGGCCTTGCGCAGATCGGCGATGCTGGGGGTGAAGGGAATGAGCAGGATCGCATAGATGAACAGCGTCGCCAGCCCGAGAAGCGCGCTCGCCGCCAGTGCCTTGACTAGCGCCGCAGCCCGGACGGACCAGGTTTGACCGTTGTCGGCGACATTCTTGAAATAGCCGATGTACCGGTGATACAGGCGCGTCAGGCGTACGCGAAGCAGGCTTTCCTGCGGCTTGATGTCTGCTTCCAAAATGACTTCCCAATACGTTCCAGGACGTGATTATACGAAGTCATTCCTGCCTGAAACAGATGAAATCGGGACAAGGATGATTAACAACACTCTCCAGTACCCGGTTTTGCTGTCTAAGCTGCAATTCCGGCCGGCCCGGCCGACAGCACCAGGGACGCCATGCCCTCCGCGATTTCCCGCTCACCCATGATGGTGTGGGTAGCGCCGTGTTTTTCGAGATGGAGCATTTCCGCGCTTGAATGGGCGCGGGCGACGACCTCGACCTGAGGATTGAGTTTGCGCGCATGTTCGATGATCTGCCCGGCTTCCAGTACCTGGGGAATGGCGAGCAGCAGCCAGCGGGCATCCGCCGCATGTGCCGCCTCCAGCATGCCGGGCGCGGCGGCATTGCCGTAAAGGGCTGGAATACCGTCGGCCCGCAGCGCTTTGACGACGTCAGGGTGGTCTTCGATGACAACGAAGGGGCGTTGCTGCTCGGTCAGCGCGGCCGCAATCAGATGTCCGACCCGACCGAAACCGACCAGAACGACATGGTCCCGCAGCGGCGGCCAGGGATTGTCTTCCATGCCGGCCGGAGATGGAAGGCTGCCGCTAGCGACACCCTCTAGCCGTTTGAGCCGGGGCGCCAGGCGATCCAGCACGCCGAACAGCAGCGGATTGAGAAGAATGGATAGAATTGCCCCGGCCAGAATGAGGTCGCGTCCAGTGTTGGACAACAATTCCAGCGACATGCCGAGCGTGGCCAGGATGAATGAAAACTCGCCGATCTGCGCGAGGCTGACGGAAATGGTCAGCGCGGTGCGCCACGGGTGTCCGAAAAAGCGCACGATGGCGGCGGCGGCCACAGATTTGCCGACCACGATCACGAATACGGTGGCGAGGACCAGCAACGGCTCGCGAATCAGGATGGAAGGGTCGAACAGCATGCCGACCGAGACGAAGAACAGGACGGCGAACGCATCCCGCAGCGGCAGGGATTCCTCGGCGGCGCGGTGACTGAGCTCGGATTCGCTCAGGATCATGCCGGCGAAGAAGGCGCCGAGCGCGAATGACACGCCGAAGCCATAGGCCGCGCCGAGTGCGAAGCCGAGCGCAATGGCCAGTACGCCCAGGCGAAACAGCTCCCGGTTGCCGGTGCTGGCTATCCGTTCCAGCACCCATGGAATCAGGCGGCGACCGACGATGAGCATGACCGCGACGAAGGCGGCAACCTTGCCAAGCGTCAGCGCCAGCGTCAATAGCAGCTGCTGCGTGGTGAGTGCTTCGCCCTTGCCGCCGAGCAGGCCGCTCAATGCGGGGATCAGCACCAGGGCCAGCACCATCGCGATATCCTCGACAATCAGCCAGCCTATCGCGATCTGGCCGCGCTTGGTTTCAACCAGGCGGCGTTCCTGCAACGCGGTCAGCAATACCACGGTGCTGGCCACCGACAAGGCCAGGCCGAAGATCAGGCCTTCGCCGATCGGCCAGCCGATGACCCATGCCAGCCCGATGCCCATGATGGTAGCGAGCGTGATCTGGCCGATGGCACCGGGAATCGCAATATTTTTCACCGCCAGCAGGTCGTCCAGGGAAAAATGCAGGCCCACGCCGAACATGAGCAGGATCACGCCAATTTCCGCCAGCTCTGCCGCAAGATCCATATCGCCGACGAAACCGGGCGTAAACGGCCCGATAGCGATACCGGCCACCAGGTAGCCTACCAGCGGCGGCAAGCGTAGTCGATTCGCAAGCGCGCCAAAAATGAAAGCGAGCACGATGCCGGCGACGATGGTGGAAATAAGCGGGGTGTGATGGGGCATGGAACAGCCGTTTCCTTTCAATTGTGTATGGCATTGCGCGGCCTTGGGGATTGCATGCAGGGCAGGCAGGGCGAACGGCCGCGGGTGGTCATTGAACCATGGGTAAGCAGCCCGGCTTATTCTAATGGCAAATGCCTGTCGGTACGCGGCAACGGCGCGCATGCCGCCCTGCCGGTAAGGCAGGGCGGTATCCCGGTTCTCAGCAGATATCGAGACTCAGGAATTTGAAGGGGAGGGTGCGGCGGACGATGTATTCCCGGCCGGTTCGGAGGATTCGGCGGGGACGGCTTGCTGAGGAGACGGTACCGGGTAGGCAACGTCGAAGGCCTCGTCAAACGTCTTGTACGTCATGCCGTTCGCGGTGAACCCGCCCTGCGACTCGGGACGGGCTTCGAGTTGAGCCTTCATGCGCAAGTGACGTTCAGCCGCCGGTTGCAGCAGGCGGACTATGTTTTCCAATTCGGCAATACGCTGAATTTGCGATTCGAGTTGCGCCACGGAGCGTGCCGCTTCGGCCTGGCTGCGATTCGCCTGTTCAGTGAGCTCCGCGTTGCGGGTGCGCAGTTCAGCGATGGTTTGCGCCGCTTTTGCGACCAGTGCCACCAGATCATCGAGCGCAGCGCCGTGGTTGATGGCTTGCTGTTGTGTTTCTTCCATTCTTCTATCCAATTTGTTACTGCATGGAACGTTTAGGCGCAAGGGCTGCAGTTCGGTTCCTCTACAACCATTTGACCTCGCACTTCCATTACGGTTTGCGATTATTGCAGGTTCCTGCAGACGGAGCGATTTCCCGCGCCTGATACTTGCATCAAAACCGCATATTTTGACAGGAAGACAAGCATTTTTCTAATCGTTGTTACCAGCGCCGGCCAGGTGTGTGGCGGTCGGGCGGAAGCGCAGGCCGGGGATGACGGAACGGAAGTCATGGTTCCTTCCTTAAAAGGAATTGATTGAGCCGTGACTCGCGGTCCTTAACATCCGCGCAATAAAGTTTTAATGAATATGAAAATAGCTTCAAGTTCATAGGCTGAACATCACTACGGTACCTAAGACAAAAGGCTACATCAATTAAACCGATTTTAATATCTCGGCTTTACATAAATTTAAGATGAATAATGTGTCGCTTTAATCACAATCAATCAGGTATTGATTTAAAGCCAATCGCACCGTTCATTGAAATCACATTCTTGTACCTCTTCAACGGATAACAAGGAGCGGAACATGAAGAAGAGGTCTGTAGAGCCTGTATTTGCAAAGCCCGTAAGCGCGGCGCTGGCGGCAGTGATAGCGGCTTTCCTCATGACCGCCGCGATGCTCCTGCCCGCGCGGGCGCAGGAATGTCGATGGGACGGCACCTCGCCTTTCTGCGGCGGCGCATGCGGTCCCAATGAAACCGAATTGACGCGACTGGGTGGAATCCCGGACTTCTGGGTGCCTCCCTTCGTCAACCAGAATCCGCCCTTCGGCGCGAACTGCCTGACGGGTACCAAGGCGTTGTGCTGCAAGACGCGCGGACGCAGTTGCCGCTGGGACGGAACCGCGCCGTTCTGCGACGGCGAATGCCGGCAGGGCGAGACGGCATCGACGCCTCCCGCGGGTTCCTCCAGCGGCAGTGCCTGCTGGACCGGGTCCAAGGTCTATTGCTGCAGCAGCACCGGCAGCACCGGGCAGGGCCTCACGGAACGGAACTGCTCGTATGGCCCCGGCACCTGCGTGCAAGGCTTTGTCTGGAGAGAGGCGGCATCGGGAGACCGTGTTTGCGTCACGCCGGAGACGCGCGATCAGACGCGCAGCGACAATGCGCAGGCAGCGCAGCGCCGCAGCCCGGCCGGCGGCGCCCATGGCCCGGATACCTGCGTGCCGGGATTCGTCTGGCGCGAAGCCTTTCCCGGAGACCACGTGTGCGTGACGCCGCAAATGCGTGAACAGGCTTCGCAGGATAACCGCTGGGCAGCAGTCCGCAATGCGTGTCCATGAAGCGCCTGGAAACGTCGGAAGGCAGGGACGCGGTTCGCGAACCGGATGAACCATGGCCACCGGGCCGCCTCTAACTGTTTATCTTCTATACATCAAGTCACAGGACCCGCCATGAAAATGAAACCCGTGAATGCATTCTTCGCAAGCGTCTTCGTACTGGCATCAGCGGCAGCCGGACCGGCAGTCGCGGCCGACACGTCGGCTGCGGCATCCGGCAGCAAGAGCAAGCAGTCTCAGTCTCAGTCGTCAGCCCAGAAAAAATCCTCGCAGCAATCCCATGACGCACATGAGAAGACCACCATGGACAAGGCGCGGCCCGCGACTTCGGGAAGCGGCAGTGCCGGCGGCGAAACCGGCGGGCCGGCGGCCACCGGCGGGCATACCGGCACCACGACCAACAAGTCGAACAGCCCGGGCAAGTGACGCGCCGGGCTGGCCGGAAGAAGCCTTGACCGGTCCCGATCAGCCTTGGTCGGGATTCAGGTGCAATGCCAGTTGCGACGCGCACAGTTCCACCGCAGCATTGGCTTCGTCAATGACCCTGCCCATGGTGATGAAGCCGTGAATCTGCCGCTCGAAGCAAATATGCGTTGCACGGCTGCCGGCTCCGCTGAGCCGCTGCGAATACATCAATCCTTCATCGCGCAGCGGATCATAGCCGGCCGTCAGCACCAGGGCCGGGGGCAGGCGCCCGAGGTCCGGATGCAGCAGCGGCGATGCGCGCCAGTCAAGGTCGTGCGCGGCATCGTCGATGTAATGATCATGGAAGTAGTTGATCGTGTCGCGCGTCAGCAGATAGCCCTGACCGTTGGTGGTATGCGAGGGGGCCGTGCGCCGCATGTCGGTCGCCGGATAGATCAGAAGCTGGAACGCGATCGGCAAGTCGCCCGCGTCGCGCGCCGCGATGGCGACCACGGCTGCGAGATTGCCGCCCGCGCTGTCGCCACCGACGGCAAGTCTAGCCGCATCGATGCCAAGTGCCTGTGCCTGCCGCCGCACCCAGTAGGTCGCCGCAATGCTGTCATCGACGGCCGCGGGAAAGCGATGCTCGGGTCCGAGCCGGTAGTCCACCGACACCACCGCGCAACGCGACGCATTGGCGAGATGGCGGCAAAGCGAGTCGTGGGTATCGCGGTCGCCGATCACCCAGCCTCCGCCGTGGAAGTACACCAGGACGGGCAATGGTCGCTGACCAGACTTTAGCGGGAAGTACATTCGCAGCGGTATCGGACCATTCGGTCCTTCTGCCTGGAGCTCGCGCACTTCCCCGACCTCGGCGGGATCGGGCTGGGTAAAGAAACGCCGCTCGAGATAAAACCTGCGGGCATCCTCGACGCTGAGAGTGTGCGTTGGCGGTACGCCCCGCTGTTCGATCAAATCAAGCAATGCCTTGGCCTGCGGATGCAGCATGTCGTCTCCTTGTCTTTTCGTTTGAACGGGTTTGTCCTGGGCGGATTCATGCATGCGCGGGATCATTCGCCATGAGCCGCGCCGCGATCTGATGTGGATATAACTTGTCGAGTATCTGCAGGGTCATGTTCGCGAGCACGCCGGCAAATGTGTCGGCAAGTGCGCTTCCCGCCTGTGCCTGCATGTCCTGCGAACGGGCCGAGCGCCAGGTGTCGGTCAGCGCTCTTTCATTGCCTGCCACCGCGGCTTCGACTTCGCTGGCCCAGAAGACTGGCGCCTCGTCCTCGGTGAAGTTGCCGCGCCCGCGGCCGAAATGGGCGACGGCCAGATAGCGCAGCAGGGCCCCGGCCGCGAGCGTGCGCATGAAGTCGTCGGAAAACTGCACCTTGGGTTCGTTGCGGTCGGTCGTGGCATTGAAGGTCCAGGCGGCGCCGGTGAAGGTCAGCGCGCCGACCAGTGCACCGACCAGCGCTCCCGCGCCGAAGGTCAGGCCGCCGGCCATGATGTCGGCTGACACGCCGGTGGTGGCACCCGAAATCAGGGCGCCGAGCAATCCCGCCTGCCGGGTGTCGACCGGTGCGCGCACGATCACGTTCTTGCCGACGCGCTCGTTGATGGCCGATGCCGCGCCTGCGTCGAGCCGATGCAGCTTCAACAGTTCAATGGTGGCGTCATGGGTGCTGTCGTTCAGGCGCTTCATCAATGCGTTCATCGCCTTGTTGACGCGCACGTTTTCGCGCTGCTTGCCCATGCCTATCATCTTGAGCAGCGAGCCGAAGGTGGCGTTTCCCGACATGTCGACGGCTTCGCTGTCGCGCGCCGCCGCAAGCAGCTGACCGGCGACTACCTTCATTGCCGCTTGCAGGCGGGCCTGGTTATCGTTTTCCCATGCCTGCAGCAGATGCCGGTATGCATCCTTGCGTTCGTCGGGAACCAGGTCGCCGACGGCTTCGTAGAACACCCGCTCATGCACCCAGCAGCGCGCGAAGGCATCGAGCGCCAGCACCTTGCGCACCACTGGATATTCGGCGAGGTAGTCCTTCCATCGTTTCTGCTCGACCTCTTCCTCGGCGAACGGGCGCGGGCGTCCCATCTGGTTCAGGAGAACGATCACCGGCTTGTTCAGCCATTGCAGGATCTTCATTTCCGGCGCGAGATAGCCGGTGTCGCGCGGATTCTCGGAGGAGTTCACGAGGTAGAGCACGATGTCGGCCTCGTCGCGGGCCGTGCGCATCGCCTGCTGGCTCAGCCAGAAAGGCCGGTCGCGGTATCGGTCGATGATCTCGCGCAGGAACCAGCCGATCGGGTTGTCCGCTATGCTCAGGCGCTTGAGCAGGCGCACCGAGTCGCCGAAGCCAGGCGTGTCCCAGAGCCGGAGTTCTTCGCCGGTCGGCGCGGCAAGCAGGGTGTGCGCTTCGGACAGCGCGGTGACATGCGGCGCGTCGCGCACCTCGCCGATGTCGATTCCGACCAGCGTTCTTGCGAGCGTGGTCTTGCCGGCATTGGTATGCGAAATGAGGGCAAGCTGGATGCGGGGGGAAGCGTCGTTCATTGGGCTCTGTCTAGAGTTGCAAGGGTGGCGAGTCCGCGCTCGATGTCGACCGCGCGCGACTGCGGGTTGAGAAGATTGACGACAATGGCTGGTACCTTGTGCATTTCGCAGAACTGCAGCCAAAGCGCGGCGCGCTCCCGGAGTCTTTGCTCCCCGCCAGCCTGGCCGCCGATCCGTTCCAGGTAGGAAGATTCATCGATCAGGGCCAGGAAGGGCGCGGCACCGGTGGCACCCTTGGCACCCGTACCGCCCGGACGTCCGCGCGCGAGTTCCGCGAGGAATGCACCGTGGTTTTCCTTCTCGGGCGTCGCGTTCATGTTGAATAGCGCGGCGGTAAGGGCAATGTCCTTGTCGGCGGCCGCGTCCTGCGGCAGGTCCCCGTAGGCAGTGGACGGCCTCAGCATCACGCGGCTCTGTTCGCCGATCAGCATCTGCGCCACGGCTGCAAGATTGCGGTCGCGGGTTTCGTCGACGGTGAAGCTGTAGGGAAAGATGCGCAGGATCGAGGCATCGCTGCGGCCGAGGTGTGCGGTCAGCTTGCGGAAATAGGGCTGGCCGATGTCGATGGGAAAGCGGCGCGCCAGTCTTTTCGCCTTCCATCCGGCGGCGAGCGAGAGCAGCGTCCGCGGCAGCACGACGAACAGCAGCAGGGTCGCGGCATACAGGTGAACCCAGCGCGCGCCGCCTGCGGCCGATGCGACCTGAGGTGTCTGCAGGGCCTGAACGTCGGACAGCGTGAATCCTTCGATGCCGAACAGCATTGTCGCCGGTGCGAACAGGTAGCTCAGGATCGCATGCACCTGCGCCGCGTCGAGAAAAGTGCTTTCCCATCCCGCCCGGTATTCGGTGAGCAGCCCTCGCACATACAGCGACAGGATGGCGCCGACGGCAAGGGCGGCCGCGGCCAGATGCATGGTGCGCTTGAAACGGGCGGCGCTCAGCGGCATGCTCAGCCTGGTCCATTCCTCGCCGAAGCGGGCCAGTGCCGTGCCTAGCGCCTGCGGCAGCTTGCGCGGCATGGTCAGCCGGCCGCCGGCAAAGCGCGTAAGCATGCTGCGCCCGCCCGCCTGCCGCCTGCCTGCCAGCGGCAGGAGCAGCAGTCCAAGATAGACCAGCAAGTTCCATCCCAAGATGAACAATAACGGCGGCGAAAGAAGATCGACGCGGTGAGGATCGGCGACGCGGTCGGCAAGGAATCCCGCCAGCACCGCCGCCAGCGGCAGGACGATGCCGAACAGCCGCCAGCCGCCGGGCAAGCCGGTAAAGCGGGAAAATGCCGGATGGCGGTCGGCGACCTTCTTCAAGACCTGTTCGGCCCGCTTGGACAGGAACAGCTCGGCATGCGCATCCGCGGCAAGTCCGGTTCCCTTGCCCGCCTTGTCGGCCAGCTCCCATTGGCTGAGCTCGTTGGCGCTGCGGCTGGCATACGTCCTATCCTCGTCGGAAAGAATGCGCCGCTCCTGGTCCGCATTCTCGATCGCCGACATCAGCACCACGTCCCGTGCCATCCTCTCGTTCATGTTGTTCCTTCCGCGCCTCTCCAATGCATGCGCATCATGTTGACTTTACTGTTGCAGACAGAAAAATTTAATACTGGTTGCGTCGACCGCATGCAAGCTTGCGCAAAGCCGACGGCGGCTAAGCTCGAATGCGGGAAAACGCGGAAAAACGCCGGTTCGGGTCGCAGGCTGCGATGCCTGTGCGCAATCTTCGGCCATGCATGTTATACCAATGTCAAGTCATGACAGGGTATGGCTTGGAATTCGTATAGGTTTCTGACGGATACTCTTGCCATGCCCAGCCTCGGTACGGCTTTCCTGCGTCTCTTCGTGCACATCGTCGAACAAGGTTCGATCGCATCCGCCGCCCCGGAGAAATGATCCGCAGCCGGGCGGTGCAGCGATGCTTCACATACCCTACAAGGGTACCGGACAGGCGGTTGCCTATATAATCGGCGGCAATGTCGACATGAGCTTCGCCACCGCGTCGCCACTGCTGGCGCATATCAGGGCAGGCAAGATGCGCGCGCTCACGGTGGGCGCGCACTACTAGAGCGGATTACGAATGGGTGGTCGGTCGCCTCGGCCTGCCTTGGGCCCACTTCACCATGGCAGCGTTGTTCGTCGCTTGTGTGGCCCGCCACACGGCGCTCCTCTTGCCTTGCCCTGCATCCCAGGACAAATCGATTCTTCCCTACACCCTCCCGCAATCCGCTCTAAGGATTTCGCGATTGCACCATGACATTTCGATTTTCGAATCCGAAAAGCAGAACGGCCTCCAGGNTGCCTTGCCCTGCATCCCAGGACAAATCGATTCTTCCCTACACCCTCCCGCAATCCGCTCTAAGGATTTCGCGATTGCACCATGACATTTCGATTTTCGAATCCGAAAAGCAGAACGGCCTCCAGGGAGGCCGTTCTGCCGCATCTGCTGCATCTACTGCATATGCCGGGAGCCGGCGGACTCTTCATTCAGCCCGCTCGGCTCATTGGATCCATCAATCCACCTTGGCGCCGGAATCCTTGACGACCTTTGCCCATTTCTTGGTCTCGGCCTGGATATGCGCCTGGAACTGCTCCGGCGTATTGCCGACCGGTTCCGCGCCTTGCGCAATCAGCTTTTCCTTGACCGCGGGCGAGGCCAGCGACTTGCTGATCTCCTGCTGGAGCTTGGACACGATCTCTTTCGGCGTGCCGGCCGGTGCCAGGATGCCGAACCAGGAACTTGCGTCATAGCCGGTCAGCGATCCGCCGGCCGATGCGATCGTCGGCACCTGCGGCAGGGCCGCAGAAGGCTTGCTGCTGGTGACGCCGAGAGCGACCAGCCTGCCGGACTTGATATGACTCATCGCGGACGGCAGGTTGTCGAACATCAGTTCCGCCTGGCCGCCGACCAGGTCGGCGATGGCCGGCGAGGAGCCGCGATAAGGGATATGCACCATGAAGGTCTTGGTCATGGTCTTGAAAAGCTCTCCCGCCAGGTGAATGGACGTGCCATTGCCGGCCGACGCCATGTTCAGCTTGCCAGGATTGGCTTTGGCATGGTCGACGAAGCTCTTTATATCGGTGATCTTGTTCTTCTCGGCAAATGCGGTGTTGAGCACCAGCACGTTCGGCACTGCGGCCACCAGCGTGACGGGCGCGAAATCCTTGATCGGATCGTAGGGCAGCTTCGGGTACAGCGACTGATTGATGCCGTGCGTGCCCACCGTGCCCATCAGCAGCGTATAGCCATCCGGCGCGGCGCGCGACACGATCTGGGTGCCGATGTTGCCGCCCGCGCCTGGACGATTGTCGATGATGACCGACTGGCCGAGGGACTTGGTCAGCTCGGCGCCGACGGCGCGTGCCAGGATGTCGGTGGCGCCGCCGGGTGCGAAGGGCACCACGATGGTGATCGGCTTGGTCGGGTAGTTCTGCGCGTGCGCGGCGGACATGCCGGCGACGGAAAGCAGGCTTGCCGTGCCGGCGGTGGTCAGTGCGGCGCCCAGCAGTTGGCAGAGACGGCGGCGCTTGTTGCTGTTGTTGGTATGCATGCTCATGTTTGCTTCGACTTTCGGTTTCAATTACTGGATGGAGAATGGTTGATTAGACCGGGTTTGTCACGGGTGATTCTTCGTGCACCGCCGAGGCCGGCTTATTTCTTCACCAGCGGGCAGGTCGACGCGGACAGCGGCTGGAAGGCCTTGTCCGCAGGAACGACGGCAACTTGCTTATAGTAGTCCCACGGGTATTTTGACTCGGATTTCTTTTTCACTTCGAACAGATACATGTCATGCACCATGCGTCCATCCTCGCGGATGCGGCCGTTCTTGGCGAAGAAGTCGTTGACGGGCATCTGCTTCATGCGCGCCATTACGTCAGCGGTATTGTCGCTGCCGGCGGCTTGCACTGCCTTGAGGTAATGCATGACCGAGGAGTACAGTCCGGCCTGGCTCATGTTCGGCATCTTCTTTGTCTTTTCGAAAAAGCGGCGCGCCCATTTCCGGGTTTCCTCGTCCCGGTCCCAGTAAAACGCGGTGGTCAGCAGCATGCCTTGCGCCGCGTCGAGGCCCAGGGTATGCACGTCGTTGATGTAGACCAGCAAGCCTGCCAGACGCTGCTTGCCGCCGGCGGTCAGCTGGAATTCATGCGCACCCTTGACGGCATTGATGGTATCGCCGCCGGCATTGGCCAGGCCGACCACTTTCGCGCCCGACGACTGCGCGCGCAGCAGGAAGGAGGAAAAGTCGGAGGCGTTGAGCGGATGCCGCACCGCGCCGAGCACCTTGCCGCCGCTGGCATTGATGACATCGGTCGCATCCTTTTCCAGGGTCGAGCCGAAGGTATAGTCTGCGGTCAGGAAAAACCAGGAGTCGCCGCCATTGCCGACTACCGCGCGCGCGGTGGAATTGGCCAGCGCATAGGTATCGTACGCATAATGCACCGTCACCGGCGTGCAGGCATCATTGGTCAGGCGCACCGAACCGGGGCCGCTGAACACCGCGATGCGGTTTTTCTCCTTGGCGATCGGGGCCACCGCCAGCGCCGGGCCGGACGCCGCGACGTCGAGGATGGCATCCACCTTGTCGCGGTCGAACCATTCGCGCGCCTTGTTGGCGGCGATGTCGGCCTTGTTCTGGTGATCGGCGTAGACCAGCTGCACCGGTTTGCCGTTCACCTTGCCGCCGAAATCGTCGATGGCCATCTGCGCCGCAGCCACGCTGCCGGTGCCGGTGATGTCGGCATACAGGCTGGTCATGTCGAGCAACAAGCCGATGCGCACGGCGTCATCGGAAATGGCATTCTGCTGGGCATGCGCCGATGCCGAGCAAAGCAGGGCGCCTAAGGCGGCGATCAATGTCTTTTGCATGCTTGTCTCCTTGTTGATTCTTGCTGTTTGGCTGCCATGAGAGGCTGGCGGTTGTCTTCTGCTTGTGGCGCTTACACGGTGGCGATCGGCGTCACCGGCGAGCCAACCGCACCGGGCAGGCGCAGCGGCGGCGCGGTCAGCATGAAGCGGCTTCGCTTGTTCGCATGCAGCCAGTCCGCAAGCTCGCGCAGGTACCAGAGTTCGCCGAGAGGAATGCCGAGCTTGAACAGGCAGTGATGATGCAGGGGCAGGATGGATTTGCGGCCCTGCATGTCGGTCGCCGGATACGCTTCCACCGCATAGTTATCGGCGCACAGCGCGGCAATGCCGGAATCGCTGATCCACTCGAGCAGGCGCGCGTCGCGCCCGTTCAGGACGCTGCAGGCATGGTGGAGAACCTTGGGGTCGGGATTGCCGGCCATGCGCAGCACCGCTTCCGCGAAGCCGGTGCGCAGCACCAGGACATCGCCGGCCTCGACCTGGACGTCGTCCATCCGCATGACGGCCTGCAGTTCATCGTAGCCGATCAGCTTGCGTTCGTCGCCGAAATGCCGCGCCAGGTCCAGTAGCACGCCGCGGCCCTGCACGCCGTGAACGGCCATGTTCTCGATGCCGAGCGCTTCCGCATGGGAAAGATGCGGACCGTCGCAGCCGCAGGCGCCTTCCTCTCCATGTAAGCCGTACTCCACCGGCCCCTTGATGTCGTGGCCGGCGCGAAAACCGTTGTAGTAGACGATCTCTTCATTGCCGTCGCCGTTGGCGTCGAAACAAGCGCCGACGTGCGCCAGCGAATCCCATTGCGTCGAGTACTGCAGGGTGATGCGCACCTGGTCGTCGGAAATTACATCGACGCTGTCCTGGTCGACGCGCACCATCGGAAAATTCAACACCGGTTTGCCGTCATCGCGATAGGTCGGTTCCAGACGGGGCGGGTGGCGGCGGGGATTAAGGGCGTTTCCACCTGGCAGGTCCAGCGGGAGGGAAAGGCAGAAGCTGCGTCCCTCGCGGATTTCGGCCGCCCCCTTGAGCACTTGTTCGCGGCCGATGAGATTGATTCTGCCAAGCTGATCGTCGGGGCCGAAGTCGCCCCAGTTGGAACCCGGCGGTCGGTTGTTCCAGCGCATGGTGTTGTCTCCTTGTTCGTATTGTTGTTGACTGCGGCCGCCGGTATGTGCCGGGCATCCGGCACGGCGGAAGTGGCTGTCGCTAAACGCTATCGGAACGAGGAGAGTCAGTCAACATTTTCGAAACAATGTTTTGCTATGCGAAACTATCGAGCGCCGGCTCACCTTCTTCAGGCGCCCGGGTTCCTGACGGTTTCATCAGCCATTCATGCCGGATCCATTGTCTTCAGCGGCCGAAGCCGACAATGCCTCGATGCCCTTCGAGAGACTGGAGACGCTGGGATTTTCGACGAACATGCAGCGCGTACCGGTGCGCTTGCAATGTTCCTTGACCCGCCAGTAGGCATTGTGACTGATGCACCCGGTCTGGCAGATCACCAGATCGGCGGCGGCAAGGCTCGTGTCGAGCTGCTTGATATTGTCCTGCCTCCCGCCGTCGTGATGCGAGAATTGACCGCCCACGTCTTCGATCAGCCGCCGGTAGGCGGCAATGTTGCCCTCCCTGCCGCCGACGCAGAGTACGGTTTTGCGTTCGAGCGCAGCGCGCGCCGCCTCGGCATTTTCCTTGGTCGGCATGCCGGAATCTTGCATGACGATGCGTCTTTCCGCGAATGGCACCGGTGCGGCCGCCTCTGGGAACGGAGTCGGAAGGCCGGCGCCGGACATCCTGAACACGGCATTCTGCCGCTCCAGCAATGCAATTCTTTCCTGCAGGCGCATGTTCTGTTCCCGCAGCTGCAGGCGGTTCGGCAGGTCGGGAAGCGATTGCCGCATTTCGTCCAGTTCAGCTTGCAGGCTGCCGATCATCGTATCCTTGGCAATCGATTCTGCACGGGTACGCATCAGCGCTGTTTCCAGCCATTCCAGCTTTTCCGTCTTTTCCGCCTGCATGCGCCTAGCCTTGTCCTGCGCGCGCTGGAATTCTTCGGCCAGCGCCACGTTTTCCTTTTTCAGCAGGGAAACGCGGTTGCGCGTCTCCCGCATGTCTGCGCCTGCCTGGTGCTGCAGCATATGAATGTCGCGGCACATCTGCTCTTCCAGTGCTGGATTGCAATGGCCATGCGTAAGGCCGGCCCAGAATGCGCCAGCGACATCGCCGGCCTGCAATGCCTCCGACCAATGGCGTCCAAGTTCTTCCGCGGATTTGATGTTCCGGTACTGGCGTACGATCAATGCATGGCGCTGATCGAGTTCGCGCTGGAGCGCATTGGAAATCGGATTGCGGGTAGTGCATGCGGCGACCGCACCGGTATGCGACTCGTAGTCGCCGAGGGCGCTGCGGCCGTCGAGGAAACGGGACAGTATCTTGCGCAACGTTCCCAAGGGCAGGCAGACGCCGACGACCGGGCAGTGGCAATGGGTGCACAGATCCCACAATCGGCGCCGTGCGGAGCCGACGGGCTTGTCAAACGATGGCAAGGTGTTGCGGGAAAGCAGGGGCGATGCTGGTGTATTGCACATAGACGGGCTCCATATCGAAACAATGGCGCGACGGCTGCTGCGGCTGATCGCATGAGATGAGGAACAATTATAAATGAGAATAATTCTCATTTGTATAATAAAGTCAGAGCAAAGTCATGCGTTCGCCATGCGTTTCCTCGCCATGCCGTTCCCCATTCTCTCCGGCTCCAATTCCAGAAACGGCAGCTTCATATACGATTCCGGGCCGAGAATCGATTGACGGCAAGTGCCAAAACGATTCCAATCATCGCTGCCGTGCTTCGGCACCCTAAAGTTCTTTCTATGAAACCCAAGTATCCGTTGCTGCCAAGGATCGCCGGCAGCCTGCTATGCCTGCTCAGCCTGTACGTGCTTACAGGATGGACGTTCGAACAGAGCGACATGATCCGGATCGTGCCGGATAGCCCGGCCATGGCCATCAATACGGCGCTCATGTTCCTCCTTTCCGGCAGCTGCCTGCTGCTGGCGGAAAGTCGCGGACTTCTGCTGCGGCTGTACCGGGCCGCCGCGCTTGCCGTCGTCCTGCTGGCCGCAGCCATCCTCAGCCAGTATGTCTTTGGCATCAGCCTGGGCATCGACCTACCCGCCGTGCACGCCGCGCTCGGCGACGGGCATGAGAGGCCCGGCCGTACCGCCCCAAATGCCTGCATCGGATTCATCATGGCCGGCCTGGTTTTCCTGCGACGCACATTTGTTGCAGGCGCGCTGACCGCCACGGCCCGGCGACGCAAGATGCGGTTTGAAGCGGCCTTCGCCGCCGTGACGACGCTCATCGGCGCCACGGCGCTGCTGGTGTATCTGCTCAACCTGGGAGCGATGTACTACTGGGCTTCCTATAACCGCATGGCAACCATGACAGCCCTTGGCATCATGGTCCTGGGAGGTGGGCTATGGGGTCTGTGCCGCATCGAACAAGCGGCTGAAGCCAGGACGGCCGAAGAGCGTGCGCGGAAGATCACCACCCTGGCCGGCGGTTTGCTCACCGTATTCGCCATTGCCGCAGGCCTGGGCAGCTTTGCGCTCCTGCGCCACGGCTTCGAGGAGTCGGCGCGCGACAACCTCGTGGCCGATACCAACACGACCGGCTTCAGCATCGCCTCCTCGCTGGACCACGTGATGCTGCTGTCCGGTGCAATTGCCAGCCAGCCCGCGTTGAGGCAAAGACTGCTGGCGCTCGAACAGGCTGCGTCGGAACAGTCTGCGTCGGAACAGGCTGCGCAGGGAAAGGCGGGCCTGACCGCCATCGCCACTTTCAGGGCTTTCGGTCAGGGTTACATGGATCTGGGATTCAGCTCGGTGCGCATCTTCGGTGCCGGCAGCGAACCGCTGTTTGCTTCGGGGCCGAGCATCGGCGACGACTCGCCGATTGAAATCCGGCTGGGGCCGAACGGCAGCCTGCTCTGGGACGAGGGCCTTCTGCTGAGACTCCGGCATGACATATTGCATGAAGGCCGCCGCGTCGGACAGGTAGTGACCGAACGCCATCTTCACGGCATTACGGCGCTGATCGTCGAGGCGCAAAACAGCGGACGAACCACCGATGTCGTGCTTTGCGGACGTTCCGAAGCAGGCCTGTCATGCTTTCCCGGCCGCTACGAGCGCGAACCGGTGCATTACCGCATCGGCGCAAGCGCGGAAAACGCGCGAACTCATCCCGCGATGCTTGCACTGGAAGGAAAGACCGGGGTCATTACAATCAAGGATGCGCGCGGCGCTGCGCTGCATGCCGGCCATGTGCCGCTGTCCCGGTATGGGCTTGCGCTCGTCACAAGGAAGGAAGTCAGCGAGCTGTACGCGCCGTTGCGTGAGCGGCTGAACTGGCTGTTCGGCTTGCTTGCCTTATTTATCGCCTCCGGCACCTTCCTGATGCGGCGCTGGGTGCAGCCGCTGGTGAAGCACATATTGTCGGAACAGCGCAGGATGAAAGCCATCCTGGATAACTCGAACGATGCATTCATTGCCGTCGGCCCCGACGGCCGCATCTCGGACTGGAACCTCCAGGCCGAACGCACGCTCGGCTGGAACGCAAACGAGGCCATCGGCAGCGATCTCGCGACGCTGATCATCCCCGAGGAACAGCGCCTGCTTCACGACCGGGGCATCCTGAGTTTTGTTTCCACCGGCACGGGTCAGGTGCTCAACCGCCGCATTGAAATGAACGTGCTCGACAGACAGGGAAGGCTGATCCCGGTGGAAGTCTCGATCGCTCCATTCCGAAGCGGGGAGGAATTCGGAGCCAGCGCTTTCCTGCGCGACCTGAGCGAGCAAAAGGAAGCGGAACGCCGGGCCGCGGAACGCACGCGTGAACTCGAAGCGGCGCAAGCTGCGCTGGTGCAGTCGCAGAAGCTGGAAGCAGTGGGCAAGCTCACCGGCGGCGTTGCCCATGATTTCAACAACGTGCTGCAGGTTATCAAGGGCAGCCTTCAACTGATTGAGAGCGAACCGGGACATGCCGGCAAGGCGGCGCGGCGCATCACGGTTGCCATGAGCGCGGTCGACCGCGGAGCGACCCTGGCTGCACAGCTGCTGGCATTCGCGAGGCGACAGCCCTTGCAGCCGAGGGCGATTCATCCCGGCCGCATATTGTGCGGCATGGAGGAATTGCTGCGGCGGGCGCTGGGCGAAGACATCGATATCGACCTGCAGGCGCCGGAAGAGCTGTGGAATATCCTGGCCGATCCGCACCAGCTGGAGAACGTGATTCTCAACCTGGCCATCAATGCCCGCTATGCGATGAAAGGCGGCGGCAGGCTGACCATCGTCGCGGCCAATGTCGAGCAGGATGCGCGCGATGCGGTGCTCGAACCGGAGCTTCAGGCCGGGCAATACGTCGTGCTCGAAATCCGCGATACAGGCACCGGCATGACGGCGGAAACCAGGGAGCGCGCATTCGAGCCATTCTTCACGACCAAGCCCGAGGGCGAGGGTACGGGATTGGGCCTGAGCATGGCGTATGGCTTCGCCAAGCAGAGCGGAGGACACATCTCGCTTCACAGTGAAGTCGGCCGCGGCACCTCGGTGAAAGTGTATCTGCCGCGTTCGTTCGAGCAGGAAGGCGCCGCGCCGGCCACCGCACCGGACTCCGTCATTGAAGGCGGCACCGAAACCATCCTGGTTGTCGAGGATGACCCGGCGGTACGCGCAACGGTGGTGGACATGCTCGGCGGCCTGGGGTATCGGGTGCTGTTGTCCGGCGACGCATCGTCGGCGCTGGATATCCTCAAGGCGGAACCGTCGATCGCGCTCCTGTTCACCGACGTCGTGATGCCCGGACCGTTGCGCAGCACCGAACTGGCCAGGCAGGCAAGCTTGCTGAATCCCGGCATCAAAGTCCTATTCACTTCGGGCTATACGCAGGACGCAATCGTTCATGGTGGCAGGCTCGATCCCGGCGTGCACCTGCTGAGCAAGCCTTACGGGCGCACTCAACTCGCGCACAAGCTGCGCGAACTGCTGTCGGACGGCCCGGTCCGCACGGCGAAGCCAGCAGGAGGGTTCGCGAGTGCCTCAGTCCTCGATGCAGGCACAGGCCTGCGCATAGCGCTGGCGGAAGACAACGACGATTTTCGCGTGATCGCGATGGAAATGCTGAACATGCTCGGCCACAGGACCATCGGCTTCGGCAGGGGCGAAGACGCGCTCGCGGCGATGCACAACAATACGATCGACGTGCTGCTGGCGGATATCTCCCTGCCCGGCATGAGCGGCATCGAACTTGCAAGGGCGGCTCTGGTGATCCAGCCAGCGTTGCGCGTGGTCTTCATATCCGGCCGCGCGGATTTTCACGTCCGGGATTTCGAGTTCCCATGCGACATGCTGGCCAAGCCGTTCACCATGCAGCAGCTCAGGCAGACGCTCGATACGCTGCAGGCCGCATCCGCAGCGGCGGAGTGAGATGATTACTGCCCCATTGCGGCGGTGGCCGCAGGCAGCCGGATATCAGCCGGCTTCCACCAGGTAGCGCCGCACCAGCGGCGCGGTATCGCCGACATGGAAAGCCAGCTTGCGCTCGCGCAGCGCAACGTCCGACGCGGTAACGCGGTCGAAGCGGCGCAGGTGCTCTATCCATGACTCGTCCACGATCTGCTCGACATAGCGGCCCGGGTCGGAAATGTCGTGCAGAAGATCCCACTTGAGCGCGCCCTGCCGCAGCCGGCTGCGCCGGCTTTCCAGCATGATCGCGCGGAATTCCTGTTCATGCCGGGGGTCGATGATGTATTCGATGGTCACCACCACATGGTTGCGCTGCGGCGGCAGGTCGAAGACTGGCGCCTTGAGTTCCCGCGATGGCGTAAGGTCTTCCTCGATGCCGCGGTCCACCACCAGTCGTTCCGCAACCAGCATGGCGAGCGTTCCCGTCACCGCCGCCAGCGCCAGGCTGATCTGGACCGTCTGCAGCGTTGCCACCTGTCCCCATGCCGCCGCGCCGGCTGCGCTCGCACCCATGATGGCCATCTGGTACATCGACATGCCGCGCGCCCTTACCCAGTCCGGCAATCCCAGCTGGGCCGACACGCTCAGGGAGTTGGCCGTCGTGATCCATGCGGTGCCGGCGAAGAACATGGCGGCCACGGCCACATAGACGTTCGGTGCGAAGGCGACCACGAGTGTGGCGAGGGATTGCAGCATGGTGCCCCGCACCACCAGCACGTCGCGCGTCATCCTCCGGCGCAGCCGTGGCAGGAACATCGCGGCGGCAATGGCGCCCGATCCCATCGAAGCCAGCAGCAGGGTGAAGGTGCCGGCGTCCCCGCCTTCCAGCCCGCGTGCAACCAGCGGCAGCAAGGCGAGCAGCGCTGTCGAATGAAAGAAGAATAGTGAAATGCGCAGCAGCACCGCCTTCAGCCTCGCCGATTGCCTCACGAATTGCACGCCCACGCGCATGGCGCTGACCAGCCGTTCGCGTCCAAGCGGATTGGGTGGGCGTTCGTAGCGCCAGCGCATGATCACGAAGGCGCACGCCAGCGACAGCAAAGCGTTGAGCGCGAACACATAGACGCTGCCGGCGCTTGCAATCAGCGCACCCGCGATCAGTGGACCGACGATGCGCGATGCATTCATCGCTATGCCGTTGAGCGCAAGGGCGAGCGGCAATTCGTTGCGCGGCACCAGTTCCGGGACAATGGCGGCAAACACCGGCCACCGCATCGCCAGGCCGATACCGTTGGCGAAGGTCAGCAGGAGCAGCAGCCAAGGCGTCATTACGCCTGCAACAATGGCGACTGAAAGGATCACGGAGACTGCGGCCACCCAGAACTGGGTCAGGATGAAATAGCGACGGCGATCGAGAATGTCGGCAAATGCGCCGCTCGGCAAGCCAAGCAGGAATACCGGCAGGGTGGACGCCGTCTGCACCAGCGCCACCCAGATCGGCGAAGCCGTCAGCGAAGTCATCATCCATGCCGACGCAACGTCATTCATCCACATGCAGATGTTGGCGGTCAGCCATACGCTCCAGAGCATCCGGAAAACCGGGCGTTTCAGAGGCAGGAAGGGGGACAGCGAATCAGTGGCCGCACTGGGCGGCAGGCTTTGTTCGGGCGAGGAATCTGGTGAAGGCTGGGGTTGCATCAGGGAATCGAGGCGGACGGTTATGCTCGCTTCGAGTATTCCACAATTCTCCGAAACGGACTGTACTTGCCTCAACCGTGCAGGAACAAGTCCGAATGGCGGCGCCGAATCATCGCCTGCATTCACGACGACGGGATTCCTGGCCGCTGTCGATATGGCTCGTCAAACTGCTGAGCAAGCAACTGTCAACTAACGGTTGCCATTGCGTAAACGGCAAGTGTGAATTTAGCGACAAGTCGACACAAATTCTTTCCTTTCGGAATTCAAATCCCATCGCGTTCGATAAAATACCGGCATGCATAAAGCTCTCCGCAACGGGAGCGGAAGCTAGTCTCGCTGACGCATCGGAATCGAAGAAGCCATGGGTATCACGAACATACATAATGCGGCCTCCTTCCAGGAGGAAGTTCTTGCTTCTCTGAAGGAACTGGATCGCCTCAATCAACGCAAGACCTCGACCCTCGCCACGCTGGCCAAGCATTTCTCGCAATTGCTGAACGAGAAACTGGTGCCAGGCGCGGTGATCGATCTCAGGGATTTCAACGGCGGCGCTTACAAGGCCAAGGTAATCAACGGCACGCATGTACAGAACACGCCGTTCTTCCGCGTCGACCAGGCGCCGGTCATCGCCGTGGACGACAGGCCGCTCAACTCATCGTGGACGATGGTGGCCACGCCGCTGCGGCCGGCCGACATGAAGCCTTATTTCAGTGCGGTCACGCTCCAGGGCTATGTGTTCCAGGGACGCGCCGAGATCGACTTCAACGCTCCGGACAACGACAACATCCTTCATCATCTCGACACCTGGGAACGCGCGCAGCGCTCCAAGGCATCCTGAGCGCCCTGATTGCGCCGGGCGGCGCAGTCGCACTTGCCAGTGCCGTTGCAATTGCCGTCGCCGAAGAGCGCGGCCATGTCCAGCATGTCGGCCATGGCCTTGTACCCGGCGTCGCCCGGATGGAGATGATCTCCGGAGTCGAACGCCGGACTCAGGCGCGCGGGACGATCGGGATCGCGCATCAGTGCATCGAAATCCGCAATCGCATCGAATTCGCCGGCGCTGCGTATCCAGTGGTTGACGGCCTGGCGCAGTCTTTCCTTTTCAATACTGTAATGCCCTTCGAGGGGCGTGCCGCGCAATGCGCCCTCGAACGGGAGCAGTGTGGCGCCCACGATGCGGATATCGTGCATTCGCGCCTGGGCGATCAGCTGGCGATAACCGGCGATCAGCTCGTCTGCCGTCACCGGAGCTTCATGCGGCGCGAAGGGGCCGCCAGGCCAGCCGATGTCGTTGATGCCCATCAGCAGAACCACCGTGCGCACACCCGGCTGCCCCAATACGTCGTGTCCGAAACGCGCCAACGCATTCTCGCCCATGCCGTTGGTAAGCAGGCGGGCACCCGATATGCCGGCATTGGCGACGGCGACCCCGGCGCCGGCGAATCGCTCGGCGAGGAAATCCGGCCACCTGCGGTTGCGGTCGGGCGTGGAACCATTGCCGTCGGTGATGGAATCGCCGAAGACGACCACGGTGCGCGTTTCTGGTGCCGCATCGACCAGCACGCCCGTGAGAAACATCCTGCCCTTGAGCAGGCGCTGCGCGTCGATACGCGGCGAACCCGTGGCATTGCCGGCGGCGATATAGCCGATCTGCTGGTCACCCCAATGAAATGTCTCGGGGCTCGTCGGCCGCGGGAAGTAGCTCGACACCGCCAGGCGAGACAGCGGCCGGACTTCCAGGTCAACCGGATCGCTCACTACCGTGGCGCCGGGCGGCACGGTGACGGAATGTCTCCCGCCGAAGCTCAGCCGCCTGTCCGATCCTTCGACGATAGCCGAGCCGTCGCCGGCTTCGGCCACATGGACTTCGCCGAACAGTACCGGCGCCTTGCCGTAGCTGTTTGACAGCGAAACGCGAAGGCGGCCGCCGCCGCTGCTGATCCTCACCGTCTCCCTTACCGTCTGCTCATGCAGCAGTTCCGGCAGCTGCGTCGGCAGCGGGAAATCCTTCCGCCATACCGGCTGCGGACTGGCATACCAGGATGTCACCCAATGGCTTTTCTTCGCGCCTTCGGCGGCGAGCGTACTTGCCGTCGCGGAGAGCAGCATCGCCGCGACATACAGTCGATGAAATTTCATGTCTTGCTCCTTGTCGATATGTCCAGCCCAACGATAGGTTATGCGGGAAACTTGCGGAAGATGGTTAAACTGACTAGGCTTTATTCCAAACTGGAATAAGGGAAGGCGATGGACTCACTCCGTTCCATGAAATACCTGGTGCGCGCGATTGAACTCGGCAGCCTGTCCGCAGTAGCCCGCGAGCAGGGAACGACGCAACCGACGGTATCGAAGATGCTGGATGCGCTCGAGAGGAGCCTTGGCGTCCGCTTGCTGGAGCGCAGCACCAGCGGACTGGCGCCAACCGACCAAGGAATGCGTTTTTATGAACGCGCCAAGATCGTGCTGGAGGAATTCGACAACGCGGTGGCCGATGCACGGGGGCTGACTGAAAAACCGGCAGGGCTGCTACGCATCAACGCGCCTGTCGCGTTTGGCCAGTTTCGCCTTAATGCAATGGTGCAGCAATTCCTGACGCTCCACCCCGACATCGACATCGAGCTGATACTCAACGACCGCTTCGTCGACCTGGTCGAGGAAGGTGTTGATATTGCCCTGCGCCTCGGGGATTTCCTGCCGCCAAACGTCGTCGCGCGAAGAATCGCGACATCCGAGCGTCTCCTGGTGGCGGCGCCGGACTATCTGAAGCGACGGGGCAATCTTCGCCAGCCCGACGATTTCGACCGGCATGACTACATACGCTTTGCCTGGGCGCCAGCCGGCGACACGATCCAGCTGCACGGCCCGGGAGGCATGGTCGAGGTCAAGACCCGCGGCCGCTACCGGGTCAACAATGCGATCGCCATCCGCGAGAGCCTGGCAATGGGCGCGGGAATAGGACTGTGTCCCGCTTGGCTGGTGCATGATCTGTTACAGTCGCGCCAGCTGGTTCGCGTGCTGCCGGATTGGAGCGCCGCGCCGCAGGAACTATTCATGCTGATTCCTTCGCGGCGATATTTTCCGCTGCGCGGCAAGCTGTTCATGGAATTCATTGAATCACAGCTCGGTCAACTGCCGGGTTTCAGAACCGCAGACAAAAGAACGCTTCCCTGAACCCTCTTTCAAGCAACTTCCACCGCACGCAATGGTCAGTTCTACAACAAATCAATTAGCGAAATGCAATGTTAAAAAATGAATCGGGTGCGGGTGAGAATGCAGGCGCGGAGGCGGACAAGGAGGCGGCCGGGCAGGCAGTCCTGCTTCAACTGGAACAGTACAGGTTCCTGGCCGAACTCGATGATGCAATCCGTCCCCTGGTCGATCCCGACGAGATAACCCATACCGCCGCCACCGTGCTGGGGCGCCACCTCGATGTAAATCGATGCGCCTATGCCCATGTCGATGCCGATATGGGCAGATTCACGGTCACCGGCAACTATATCAACGGCGTTTCCAGCATTAAAGGTGAATACCAGAGCGCGGCATTTGGCGCCGAATTCGTGCGCTTGAGCCAGCTGGGCATACCTTATGTCGTGGAAGACACTGAAACCGATGAGCGGGTCCGTGACATTCGGGAAGCCTATCGGCAGACCGGCATCCGCGCCGTTATCAGCGTGCCTATCCTGAAAGCCGGCAAGTTTGTCGCCGGCATGGCGGTACACCAGGCAGCCGCGAGGCGCTGGCGCGACGATGAAATCAAGCTGCTGACCATCGTAGCCAACCGCTGCTGGGAATCGATCGAGCGAAGCCGCATGGCCGACGAGCTGCGCGGTGCCGAGGAGCGCATTCGAAGCAGCCGCGACTATCTGCGCTTGCTGATCAACTGCACCGAAGAAGGGTTCTACTCCGTCGATCGCGAAGGCGTGACGATCATGTGCAATACCGCGTTCCTGAGGATGCTCGGTTTCGAGCGCGAGGAAGACGCAGTAGGAAAGAAACTGCACGACGTCATTCACCACTCCCGGCATGACGGATCGCATTATCCGGTGGACAGTTGCCCCATCTACCTGGCCGCGAAGCACGGCCGGCCTGCGCACGTGCAGGATGAACTCTTCTTCCGGCAGGACGGCTCAAGCTTCCTTGTCGAATACCGTGTGCAGCCGGTGTGGCGCAACGGCCAGCTGGAAGGAGCGGTGTGCACCTTTGTCGACTTGACCAACCGGAGGAATACGGAAAGGGCGCTGCAGAAAAGCCAGGCGCATCTGCAGTCCTTGTTTGAACAGACCGCGGCCGGTCATTGCGAGACCGATCTCACCGGAAAAATCTTGCGCGTCAACGACCGGTACTGCCAAATCGTTGCGCGTACCCGCGAAGAATTGCTCACCCTTCGCATGCAGGACATCACGCATCCCGACGATCTTGTCGGGAATATTCCGTTGTTCAAAAGAGCGGTCATGCACGGCGAAGCGTTTGAAATTGAAAAGCGCTACGTGCGGCCGGACGGCACCTCCGTCTGGGTCAACAATTCCGTCAGCCTCATCCGGAGCGCGGGTGACGACGCTGATTCAACGATTCTGGCGGTCACTCTGGACATCAGCGCGCGCAAACGCGCCGAAGAAGCGCTGCGCGAAGCGGACCGGCGCAAGGATGAATTTCTTGCCATGCTGGCGCATGAACTGAGGAACCCGATGGCGCCCATCCTCGCCGCGGCCGAGCTGATGGAAGTGGCCCAGCTGGATGCGGCGCGGGTGAGGCAAACCAGCAGGATCATCTCGCGCCAGGTCCGGCACATGACCGGGCTTGTCGACGACCTGCTGGACGTGTCGCGAGTCACGCGCGGCCTGGTCAAGCTGGTGATGGCGGACCTCGATGTCAAGGATGTCATCGCCAGCGCCATCGAGCAGGTCCGCCCGCTGCTCGAAGAGAAGCGCCACCGCCTAAGCCTGGAATTGGACGCGGAGCCGGCCCATGTAATGGGCGACCAGAAGCGCCTGGTCCAGATCTTGACGAATCTGCTGAACAACGCCGCCAAGTTCACGCAGGAAGGCGGCAGCCTGCGCCTGGCCATGCAGGCGTCCGACCGCCATGTCATCCTGCGTGTGGCAGACAATGGGACCGGAATCGGTCCGGACCTGCAGCCGCGCATCTTCGATCTGTTCACGCAGGGCGAGCGCAGCTCGGACCGCTCCCAGGGCGGCCTGGGCATCGGACTTGCACTGGTTAAAAGCCTGGTGGAAATGCATGGCGGTACGGTCGCGTCGCACAGCGAAGGCGTGGGAAGGGGCAGCGAGTTTACCGTTTCCCTGCCGCGCATCCGTAGCCGGGATACGTCGGCCGCGAAGCGGCATGAAATGACGAGGATCATCGCGACGGGCCGCAAGAGGCGCATTCTCGTTGTCGACGACAATGCCGATGCCGCGCAGATGCTGGCCATGTATCTCGAAGTCGCGGGGCACGAGGTCCTGGTCGAGAATAGCTCGGTGCGAGGCCTGGAGCGTGCCAGGATTGAATTGCCCGATGTATGCATCCTCGACATCGGTTTGCCGGAAATGAATGGCAATGAACTCGCATTGCACCTCAGGGCGCACACTGGAACGGCCAGGACCTTGCTGATCGCGGTGACCGGCTATGCTCAGGAGCAGGACCGCGAGAGAGCCATGGCATCAGGATTCGATCATTATCTGGCCAAGCCGGTGGATGCGGGAAAGCTCCTCATGCTGCTTTCCTGAGGAAGGCGAAAGGTCCCTGGATCCCTGGAGACAGGCCAGGATTCCGGAAATCTCTGCGATTTCCGCGATCTCCGCAATCTCCGAGACACCGCTGATTCATTCTTCCAACATGTTCAGATAGTCGGCAATCCTGTCCGCCACGATGCGTACCGAAGGCAGTTGGCCGCGGCGATGCGGCATCAGCAGCGTCGTGGTCACGGACCCGGCGGTCCAGTCGTTCAGCACGCGCACCAGGCGTCCGTCGCGCAGGGCGGCGGCGCACAGGCGCCAGGGCAGGCACGCCACTCCGAGTCCCGCGCAGGCGGCGTCCAGCAGAAAGCTTGACTCATCGGCCGACATGACTGCAACCGGGCGGACTTCGATTTCCTCCTTTTGCTCATTCCGCAGGCGCCAGGTGCTTCCAGCGCCATGCACCATGAGCCCGTCGTGCATCGCCAGGTCGGAAGGATGGATCGCCGTTCCGCGACGGGCGACGTACTCCGGAGAGGCAACCAGGTGAATGTCGTCGGCGCCTATCCGGCGCTGGACGAGGCCCGAGTCGGGAAGAGTCGCAAAATGGTCGCGCACCGCGATATCGAACCCTTCCTGCACCACGTCGACGAAACGGTCGGAGGCATGAAGCGCGATGTGGATTTTCGGGAATTCCCTGGCGAGTTCTACCAGCGGCTTGCGCAAGGCGTTCTGCGCCGTAGGAATGGATGCCGTAATCCTGACCATTCCGCTGGGTTCCGCGAGCCTGCCCCTGACCACATCTTCCGCGGCTTCCGCTTCGATCACCATCGCCATGGCATGACGATAGAACTCCTGTCCTAGTTCCGTGACGGTGAAGCGTCGCGAGGAGCGTTGAATCAGCCGCACCTTGAGTTCGCTCTCGAGTTCGGAGACCCGCTTGGCCAGCGTGGATTTCGGTATGCCAAGGCGGCGCGAAGCCGCGGCGAATCCGCCGTGGTCGACGACGCGCACGAAATAGTGAAGATCATTAAGGTTCAACATGAGCACTATCGTCCATATTTGGAGACGATGATTCTACATTTACCCATATTTCGCTTCAACGTCCATGCAGCTACGATGACAACCCATGGATGACTTTACTTGCACACTCAACCCATCTTGAAAGGAATCAGCAATGGAACCCGTTTTGTTTTATGGCGTACCCAGCGGATGCTCGTTGGCGAGCATCATCGCTCTGGAATGGCTGGGGCGGCCGTATCGATTAAGCCGCGTGGAAATGATGGAGCAGCCCTGGCCATCTGCTTTCGCGCGCATCAATCCGAAAATGAAGACGCCCGCGCTCGTGCTCGGGGACGGCGATACGCTGACCGAAAGCCTGGCGATACTGATGCATATCGCCCGCCGAGGGCAAGAAGGCAGCGGAACCACTGAAAGGATACCGTCGCGTGCCGCCGGCGCGAAAAGTCCGGACGATGGGCTTGCCGAAATGCTGGCATACCTGACCACGGATTTCTTCAATGCCTTCGGGCCGCTGTGGCTGGCCTATGAATCCGGCGAGCTTGACGCCGGCAGCAAGGCCATGCTGCGCAAGCTTGGCGAAACGGACGTCAGGCGCGAGTTCGCATACCTGAACCGGCATTTGGCGAAGAAGGACTGGCTGCTCGGCGGTGAAGTCCCGACGGTCGCCGACGCCTATCTGTATGCGGTTGCCCGATGGGCGGATTATCACGACATCTTCAACTTGGAACGGGAGTATCCGGAAGTTTTCAGATTGCTCTCGAAACTGCGGCAAGAGCCTGCGGTGCAATTTGCGGTTGCGATTGAAAACGGCGAAGACGTGCGCGGCAACGGCGCGTTCCTGGGGCATGTGACGCTGCAGGATGCACTGAAATGAAATGAGATGAATGAGATGAAATGAGAGCAGGCATCAGCCAGATGGCCGCGGCTGCCGGCATGATGCCCCAATGCCCCGATGTCAATGCGCGATGAAATTGCCGCTCGCTTCGCGCACCCAATCAGCCGGTCAGCCGGTCAGGCCGTGGACCCGACTATCGGCCTGACAGCGCAGCACAATGTCAGGACGGATGCCCGGCATGATTGCCTGCATCGGATGCAAGGGCAGGCATGCCAGGCCGGGGCAAAGACGATATGCGCGATCGCGTTTCCCGCAACGACAGATCAATGGTGATGGCCGTGGGGGCCATGCACGTGCCCGTGCGAGATTTCTTCCGTGGTGGCTGCACGCACATCCGTGACGTTGAGGTCGAAGCGCAGCGAAAGACCCGCGAGCGGATGGTTTCCATCCAGGGTCACTTGCTCGTCGTCGAATTCGGTCAGGGTGAACACAACACGTTGAGCATCGTCCCCGGCCTCTACCATCCCTTCGAACTGCATGCCGACCTCAAGCTGCTCCGGCAGACGATTACGAGGCTCGACCTTTACCAGCTCTTCATCGTAGTGTCCGAACGCATCGGAGGGCTCTACTGCAACCGTCGCCGTATAGCCTGTCTCCTGGCCTTCCAGCGCAGCTTCGATCTTTGGCAGAGTATTGCCGTATCCGCCATGAAGGTACACCATGGGCTGCTTGCTCTTGTCAATCTGGTTGCCGTCTGCATCGGATAAGGTGTAGTGGAGCGAGACCACGGTATCTTTCGCTATCTTCATATTGAAGCCCTTTCGTTGTGAGGCATCTATTGTAACGCCGGCCGTGGCGGCGCCTGATGTTGACGCAACGTAAGCAAGCGCACGTCTGGAAATGGCTTGAATGGCGGGAATAGTGCAAAGATGACCACATCCGAACATGTTAAAGCGGAGTGATATGCAAGCTACATGACATAGTATCTTGAGCATTGATCGCATGCCCAGTAAGTTAAAGACCGTCTTCTTGCGTACATAATTCGATATCGGCACTTCAATTTTAAGCAAGCCGTTAGGCTAAAATAAGAAATCCGGCTAGTCGGGTTCTACAACGCCAGCCCATTTTTAGAGCTCCCATGCGCACTGCTAGAACTTGGCATCTCCGACAACTATTGATTCTTCTCGCGGCCATCGCATTGCTGCCCGTCCTACTGGCGAGCGGTTGGGCGGTCCGGATCACAATGGAGCAGCACCGCGCGGAAGTCGAGCGTTCAGCGCTCGATCTTTCCCGCGCTCTCGCAACGTCGGTCGGCACCGAACTCGAAGCGACAATTGCTTCCTTGCGGACTCTTTCGCAATCGCCGGCACTCGTTGATGACAATCTGCCTGCGTTCTATCAGACCGCGCTGACGGCTCGGCGGTCTCACCCGTCATGGCAATCGGTGATCCTTGCCGATGCACAGGGACGGCTGTTGTTCAACACGGCCCGGCCCTACGGCGACAGGTCCGCTCGCATCGTCGACTCCGAAAGCCTTCGCAAAGCCCTGGAGACTGGCCAACCGGCGGTAGGGAGTGCCCTCGTCGGCCCGCTTGGAATTCTGGCGTTTCCCGTGCGCGTACCCGTTCATCGCGACTCGGAGGTTAGCTACGTGCTCAGCGCCGCCGTCGTTCCGGAGCGTATTCTCGAGATCCTGCGTCAGCAGAAGGTGCCCGACGATTGGGTGATTGCGGTGTTCGACGCTTCGGGGCAGCGTGTGGCGCGAACAAAGGAACACAATAGCAATGCTCCATCGCCTTCACTCTCGAAACTCCTGGCCAGTGCGAAAACCGAAGGAGTCGGAATCACGACAACCCTGGAAGGCAAGGAGTCGGTCACAGCCTTCACTCGCGTTCATGGACACAGCTGGTCTGTTGCGGTCGGCATTCCTGCATCGGGTTTTGGTGAACAATTCTTCCGCGGCGCCTACCTGTATCTAGCCGGTGTCCTTGCTTCGCTGGCCGCCTGGGTGGTCGCCGCGTCCTGGCTTTCCAGCCGGATTGCCGGCGCCGTGGACCAGTTACAGAAGCGCGCGACAAAACTGGGCCGTGAGGGAGAAGTTCTGTCGCCGGCAAACAGCCAGATCCATGAGATAGATAAAGCTGACGCGGCACTGATTGCGCTGTCCCGGGAACGGGCGCAAGTCGAGCTGGAGCGGGAACGACTGCTTGCATCGCTGAATTCGGCGCTCGAAGCCTCGCGGCTGGCATTGTCGCAAGCCGAGGAAGCCGGACGGGCCAAGGATAACTTCCTCGCCATGCTTGGCCATGAAATGCGCAATCCGCTTGCTCCGATTGTTTCCGCGCTTGAGCTGCTGGATCTTCGCGGCGATGAAAGAAGCGCCAAGGAGAGGGCGATCATGCGCCGGCAGGTCGACCGTCTGCATCGTCTGGTTGACGACCTTTTGGATGTGTCGCGCATCGTCCAGGGCAAGTTGCAGATCCGCAAGGAAAAAGTGGACCTCAGGCAGATCGCAGTGAGCGCGCAGGAATCCGTTCGTCATGCGGCGGAGGCGGCAGGTACGCGTCTCGAGCTCGATCTTGCAGACCTGCCGCTGACGGTCGAGGGGGATCCGGGAAGACTGGAGCAGGCTGTCACCAATCTATTGTCCAATGCAATAGGCTTTGCCGCGGGCGAAACGGTAAGGCTGAGGGTTACGCGCGAGGGCATGGACGCCATCCTGGTAGTCGAGGATAGCGGAGCAGGAATGGATGCGGCGACGCTGGCGCAGATATTCCAGCCTTTTTTCCAGGCGCCGCAATCACTGGCTCGCTCACGAGGCGGCCTCGGCCTCGGGCTGACGATTGTCAGCACCATCGTTGAACTGCATAACGGCCGGATCGAGGCAAGCAGCCGTGGAATTGGTTTGGGGAGCCGTTTCGAGATACGCCTGCCAGTCGCATCGCTGGAACAGGGGCCGGCGTGCGACCTGGCGGAGGCCTGCATGAAAGTGGGCCGCAGGGTGCTCGTCGTCGACGATAACATAGATGCCGCCGAGTTGATTGCGGCCGGGCTCATCGCGGCAGGCCATGAAGTACGTATGACGCATTCGGGTCGGGATGCGCTCGCACTGATCAGTACCTTCCAGCTTGAGGTCGCGATCCTGGACATCGGCATGCCGGAACTCGATGGCTACCAGCTGGCTCGCATGATGCGCAGCGATGACATTGCCTGGAACGGCCATCTGATCGCGTTGAGCGGTTACGGGCAAGCTCAGGACAAGGAGCGAGCCCGAGCCGCGGGGTTCGACCATCATTTCACCAAGCCTGTCCGCCTTGACGAGCTGGACCGGGTCATCTCCACGCTGTTGAGGGTATAGGCGAATTGCGGATCGAGCCGGCTTAGGCGCGTCGCATGGCTGTCGTCAGTACCGAACGGATAGCGCCGGCACCCGGTTTGGCCGGCTTGTTCATGTGGCCTCGGCTCAGTTGGAGCTGGTCTGGTCCATTCCGGAAGGCCTCGTCAATCCTTGGGGTCCATTCCCGATGATTGCGAGTGATGCACCCATGCCGGCCGCGAAATATTGCGGCAGGATAACGACGGCTGCCCGTGCCGGACGCAGCAGGTTCTTTGAAGACCGTTCAAGATATCGAAACACTCCTTGTACCTTCGCCGTCGCTAAAAGACACTTTCCGCATCTACATACAAGGAACAGACATGACAGCGACTCGCTCGGGCACATCGGCGGCCTCCGGGCCTCTTTCCGGCATACGCATCCTCGACATGGCGACGGTCCTCGCGGCGCCTTTCAGCGCAACGCTCTGTGGCGACATGGGAGCCGAGGTCATCAAGCTCGAGCTTCCGGATGGCAGCGACTCGCTGCGCACGCTTGCCCCCGTCGACCTTTTCTGGAAGGTGACCAATCGCGGCAAGAAAGGCATCACTCTCGACGTGCGCAAGCCGGAAGGCAAGGCCGTGTTCCTGAGGCTGATCGCAACCGTCGACGTGCTGGTCGAAAATTTTCGCACCGGGACGCTGGACAAGTGGGGACTTGATATTGCCACGCTGCATCGAGCCAACCCGAAGCTGATCGTCCTGCGCCTGACGGGTTTTGGCCAGACGGGACCATATGCATCCCGTCCGGGCTTCGCAAGAATTTTCGAGGCGATGAGCGGTTTCGCCAACCTGACCGGAGACGCTCAGAGCGGCCCGCAGCACATGAATTATCCACTCGGCGATGTCGTCTCCGGCCTGTTCGGCGCCTTTTCCATCGCCACCGCGATCGCGCAGCGCGCAAGGGATCCGCACCAGAAGGGCATCGAGATCGATCTGTCGGCGACCGAGGCGATGATGCGCCTGCTGGACCCGCTCGCGGCCGAGTACGAAAAGGAAGGCGTCGTGCGGCAGCGGGCGGGCAACCGCGCCACCTATACCGCGCCGTCGAACATGTACCGCACCGGCGACGGCGCCTACGTCACGGTGGTGGGATCCTCCGCCGTCATATTCCGGCGGCTGTGCGATGCGATGAAGCAGCCCGAACTCGCCGACGATGAACGGTTTTGTTCCAATCCGGCCCGCATGAAGCATGTCGATGAACTCGACGGCATGATCGCGGCCTGGTGCCTGTCGCAGGATTTTGCGGACGTGGCGGCGGCGCTCGACGAACACGGCGTCCCCTACAGCAAGATTTATTCGATTGCCGACGTCGCGGCCGATCCGCATTATCGGGAGCGGCAGGCATTGATCAGGCTGCCCGACGGCGAGCACGGTTCGCTGCCCGCGCCGTGCATCGTGCCGCGCATGAAGGGCTTCGAGCCCGAACCGCCGCGCACCGGTCCGGCCGTCGGCGAGCACAACGCCGAGGTCCTGGCGGCTCTGGGCCTGACCGATTCCCAGATCGAAGGCTTGCGGACCGCGGGCATCATCTGACCCATCTAGCCTATCTGATCCGCTCGTGGGCGGCCGGCTATACTGTGTTCATGCAGCACCAACATCGCAGGAGCCGTACCAATGAAGGCTGACGAGCCGGCCATGGAAAAGGATCCGCAATTCGCCACCACGCTTGCGCGCGGCATCGATATCCTGCTCAGCTATCGCGTGGGCGAATCGGTGCTCGGCAACCGGGAATTCGTGCAGCGTACCGGGCTGTCGAAAACCACGGTGGCCCGCCTCACGCATACGCTGACGAACCTGGGATACCTGCGTCACGACGCCGGCCTGGAAAAGTACCGGCTGGGACCCGCCGTGCTTTCCATGGGTTATCCCTTGCTGGCGAACATGCAGATCCGGCAGATTGCGCGGCCCCTGATGCGCGAACTCTCCGAACAGACCGGGGGCGCGGTGTCGCTTGGCATCCGCGACCGCATCAACATGATCTACGTGGAAACGTCCCGCTCTACCGACAAGCTGGTGATGACGCCGGACATCGGAGCGCCGCTGCCCATCCTGACCACGGCAATCGGACGGGCATGGCTGTCGCAGGCGCCAGCCGACGAACGCAAGGCGGTGCTCAACCAGATCCGGGTGAAGGATCCGGAACACTACCGCCGCTTCCACCAGGCCGCCATGCAGGCGATGAAAAGCTATGAGCAGCGCCGTTACTGCGGCAACCGCGGTGAATGGCGCAGCGACGTCTACGGGTTTGCGGTTCCGCTGTCGCGGCCGGTCGAGTCGAATCTGTTCGTGTTCAACTGCGGCATCCCTTCCGCCACCGGCTCCTATGCGGCCGTCGAGCGCGAGGTGGCGCCCAAGCTGGTATCGCTGGTACGCAGCGTCGAGGTGATGCTCGGCTTTACCTGAATGCTCATGCAATCCACGGGATTCGCGGCTTCACAGGTGCGGTCTCAAAGGTGCGGTCTCAAAGGTGCGGCGGAAACAGGGCCGTCTCGACCTGCCGCACCATGTCGATCAGGCCCGGCGCCAGCTTGCCTTCGATGGTGTCGCCCTTGAGGCGGCCGGTCAGCACGCCGCAATTGAAGACCAAAATTTCGCCGTCGACCGGAGTTCGCATCGGCACCGCGATCGCATGCACGTCCTGCTGCCATTCGCCGCGTGATATGCAGTATCCCTTCCCGGCCAGGTCGGCTCTGGCGTCCGCGGCGATCTTGGCATTCGCAGCGTGCCGCTCGGGATGGGTCCGGCTGATCTCATCGAGCAGCCGCGCGCATTCATCCAAAGGTGCCTGGGCCAGCCATGCGCGGCCCATCGCGCTGCTCATGACCGGCAGCGATGCACCGATATCGGGACGAAAGGCCAGCGCATCGTGTCCCCGGCTGGTCTCGACATACACCATGTTGGTCCTGTCGCGTATGCCGAGCGATACCGAGCCGCCGGCATGGTCAGCCAGCGCCTTCATCAGCGGCCGCGCGATCTGCCTCACCCGCAGGCTGGCCAGCAGCGGATAGCCCAGCGACAGGGCGGTGGGCCCGAGCTGGTAGCGGCGCAGATGTCCATCGTAGGTAAGGAGGCCGCGCGCCATCAGCGTGTAGGTCAGGCGCGAGACGGTCGCCTTCGACAGGCCGCTCCGTTCGGCCAGCTCCTTGTTGCTGAGCCTGGGCGATCCTACGCCGAAGCATTGCAGCAGGCTCAGGCCATGGGCGAGAGTGGTCGCGAAATTGGGATCGGGATGGTGGGCAGGGCTGCGCATGAGGGACCGGGGCGTCGACGGAACATGCCGGCAATCTTACCTCTCCTGAGCGGATCGGATTCGGATTGGCGTTCAAGATATCGAAACAATGGTTTCACATTGCCGGGGTTCTGGCTAGTCTGGGACCTGACACATCACAATTGATCGGCAAGCGGTGCGGATATTCCGCGGACGCGTCGACGCGCCGACGCGCGGTAGTGCCACGCAGACCAATGGAGCGACATACATGATCAGGGACCCGGAAGGCTTCGACATATTTCTCGGCAACTTGCGCCGTTTCGTCAGGGAGAGGCTGGTCCCGCACGAGAAGTCGGTGATGGAAAACGATGAAGTGCCGGAGGGCATTGTGCGCGAAATGGCGGAGCAGGGTATGTTCGGCTATTCGATACCGGAAGAGTACGGCGGCGCGGGCATGACCACCGAAGAACTCGTGCTCGCTGCGCTGGAGTTGTCGCAATGCTCGGTGGCGTTCCGCGCCCGGGTCGGCACCAATACCGGCATCGGTTCCGAAGCCCTGGTCGCCGACGGCACGCCGGAGCAGAAGAAGAAATATCTGCCCTTGCTTGCCAGCGGCGCGCTTACCGGGTCTTTCGCGTTGACGGAGCCGGAGGCCGGATCGGAGGCGACCGCGCTCAAGTCGACCGCGCGCCGCGAAGGCGATGTCTACATTCTCAACGGCACCAAGTGTTTCATCACCAATGCGCCCATTGCCGGCCTGTTCACCGTGATGGCGCGGACCAATCCGGATGCTCCCGGCGCGGCGGGCATCTCCGCCTTCATCGTCGAGAGAGATACGCCTGGCCTGTCGACAGGCAAGCCGTATCGCAAGATGGGCCAGGAAGGCTCGCCGGTGTCGGAAGTGCATTTCCAGGATTGCCGGGTGCCGGCCGTGAACCTGATCGGCGGCCAGGAAGGCATGGGCTTCCGCACGGCGATGAAGGTCTTGAACAAGCAGCGCATTCATCTCGCGGCCCTGTGCACCGGTCCCGCCATCAGGATGCTGGACGAAGCGATCCGCTTCGTCACCGAGCGTCGCCAATTCGGCCAGCCGCTCGCCGACTTTCAGCTGATCCAGGCAATGATCGCGGACTGCCAGACCGAAATCCATGCCGCGCGCGCGCTCATACTCGAAACCGCGCGCCAGCGGGACCGCGGCGAGGATGTGGCGCTTGCGGCGTCGATGTGCAAGTACTTCGCTTCCGAAATGTGCGGCCGCGTCGCCGACCGCTGCGTGCAGATGTTCGGCGGATACGGCTACATCGCCGACCATGGCATCGAGCGCTTTTATCGCGACGTGCGCCTGTTCCGCCTTTATGAAGGCACCAGCCAGATCCACCAGCTCAACATCGCCAAGCGTACGCTGGCGGCGCATGGATACCGGGAAGGCCAGTAACTGTCGTACCGGAATTACCAGGATTACCAGTATTACCCGAAGGCCTACCAAGGAAAGACAAGGAGACAGCATGTTGAAGACCCTGATAACAAGCGCAGCATTGGCTGCCGTAGCATTGCAGCCCGCCATGGCCGAACCCGGCTATCCGTCGAAGCCGATCCGGATGATCGTACCCTTTGCCCCTGGAGGCTCGACCGACGTGGTGGCGCGCATCCTCGGCGCCGAGCTCAAGAACGAACTCGGGCAAGCCGTCATCGTTGAGAACAAGCCCGGCGCCGGCGGCAATATCGGCGGCGACGCGGCAGCCAAGGCCACGCCCGACGGCTATACCATTCTGATGGCCGCGGCAGGCCCGACCGTCATCAACCCTAGCCTGTACAGCAAGATGCCCTATGACCCGATCAAGGACCTGGCGCCGGTGACCATGCTCGTCCGTGAACACAACCTGATGGCAATCAATCCATCCATTCCGGCCAAGACACTGCAGGAATTCATCTCATACGCCAAGTCCAAGCCGAATGAAGTCAATTTCGGCTCTCCCGGCAACGGCAGCCCGGCCCAGCTTGCCGGCCAGCTGATGAACCAGACCGCCGGCCTGAAGATGGTGCATGTCGCCTATAAGGGAAGCGGTCCCGCGGTGGTCGACCTGGTGGCCGGACATATCAGCATGATGATCGACAACATGCCGGCGCTGCTGCCGCATGTGCAAAGCGGCAAGCTTCGCGCGCTTGCCATACCGAGCGAGAGCCGGGCCTCGGCCATGCCGGATGTTCCGACCTTTGCCGAAGCCGGCATGAAGGATTTCGTGATCACCGCATGGAAGGGCGTCATGGTGCCCGCCGGCACGCCGCCCGCAGTGGTGAACAAGCTGCAGGCGAGCATCGCCAAGATCATGGCAAAGCCGGACATCAAGAAGCGGATGATCGAAATGGGTGCCGAGCCCGTGGCGAATACGCCGGAACAGTTTGGCGACATTATCAAAAAGGAGTCCAAATGGTGGGCAGCGCTGGTGAAGTCAACCGGCACCAAGCTCGAATGAGCCCGCATGCAGCTGTCCGTCCGACCGCCCCAATCTGTCAACTCCTTGTGGAGAGCCCATGAACGTTCGCCCTGACAGTCGCCAAGCCGACATTGGCTCGCTTCGGGAGCGCCTGAAGCATTTCATCGACACCGAAGCGATTCCCCGCGAGCATCCCGCGCTGGCGCACGACGTCGAGGGGCTCGACGCCGTGATTCGAGAACTGCGGCAAAAGGCGCGTGCGGCCGGCTTATATGCGCCGCAGCTGCCGATCGAGTTGGGCGGACTTGGCCTTGGCTGGCAGGACCGGGCCGGCATTCTGGAAGAGGCTGGGCGCAGCTTTCTCGGTCCGGGCGCGCTCAACTGCGCGCCGCCCGACCAGCCGAACATGATCAATCTGGTGCGCAACGGCACGCCGGAACAGCGGCGGCGCTATCTGGAGCCCCTGATCGAGGGCAGATTGCGCTCGTGCTTTGCTATGACCGAGCCCGCGCCTGGCGCCGGTTCCGATCCCGGCATGCTGAAGACGTGCGCTGTCAGGATCGGCAAGCGCTGGCGCATCAATGGGCACAAATGGTTCATCAGCGGCGCGGTCGGCGCGGCATTCGCCATCGTCCTGGCGCAGACGGAGGAAGGCGCCACGCTGTTCATCGTCGACGCAGGCCAGCCCGGCTATGAAGTGGTGCGCAATATCGGCAGCATGGATGGCTACCAGATCGGCGGACACGGCGAACTCCGTTTCATCGATTGCGAGGTGGGAGAGGAGGCCGTGCTGGGCGAGGTGGGGAAGGGGTTCGAATACGCGCAGGAACGTCTCGAGCCCGCGCGCCTGTCGCATTGCATGCGTTTCATCGGACGCGCCTCCCGCGCAATGGAAATCGCCCAGGATTACGCGGCGGGCCGCACGTCGTTCGGCAAGCCGCTGTCGGAACTGCAGCAGGTGCAGGCAATGGTTGCCGATTCCCATATCGACCTGCATGCAAGCCGGCTGATGAGCCTGCACTGCGCAGGCCGGATGGATGCCGGAGAATCGGTAAAGCATGAATCGGCGATGACCAAGATATTCGTGTCGGAAGCCGTGTATCGCGTCGCCGACCGGGCCGTGCAGATCATGGGAGCGCTGGGAATCTCGGATGACACGCCGGTGTCGATGATACTGCGCGAACTTCGGCCGTTCCGGATCTATGACGGCGCAAGCGAATTGCACCGCGCAACCATCGCCCGCCGCGTGTTCCGGGAAGGGCTGCGGCCCTGATGTAAAGCGGATGTGAAGCTGATGGAAACCTGACGCCAACCTGGCGCCAGTCGGACTCAACCAGCACAAGAGCAGGTGCGGGGCACGTCGCGGCTTTATGCATTGCCGTGGCCGGCAACAGGGTTGCCGGCATCCGCATTATCGGTACGCTCCGGGAATTCGGATGACGTGCGGCGCCCGTTCCCGCCCGACGCTTCCAACGTGATCCCGAAGCAGCCAAGGAGCATTGCAACCGCGTACAGAAGCAGGAGGCATAGGGTTCCGAAGATGGCATCAAACACGTATTCCACAGCGTCACCGATTCGTTTCACAGCAATCTCCCTCTTCCGGTTATAGCCAATGTAATGTCGCATGGAAACCCGAGTTTGATATGCAACAAGCTTGAATCAGGCAGCTTCGACAAGCGCTGAAGAGAGGCGCACGCTTCGTCATCTCATGAACGAGTCGGAGTTGGTGCGGCCATGGCGGCACTGTCCATAGACCGATCTAAGTTTTCTATATTTCATCCGCCGAATTTAAAGGTATAACAATGCGGTCTCTTGCCGGAGATGCGTTCGCGGACCGGAATCATCCTCAAGCGGCGTCACCGGCGGGAGCCTTATGGCGCAGCGGTCGTCCTTCGGCGCCCCCGTCATGAGCATTGATGTTGAAACCTGTTATCGGTTCCAGGAGCGCCCATGAACATTTCGGAAGTGATGCTTGATGCGGGAATTCGGAAAGCCACTGAAGCCGGGCTGCTGGCCCGGGATGCGACGGATTCGGAAAAGGCATTCAATCGCGCCCTCATTCGCGCAGTACTGGAGGCTGCGCTTGGCGAGCAGCATGGCGGCAATTCCAGTTGCGCCGCGCAGTCGGCGTTACGCGCGCGGGACAGATGGTCGTTTTTCTCCAGCAAGTAAATCCTCTTCGTTTACGCTGAAACGGCCGCCATGGAGGCTGCCCACATACATCCTGCCTGTCTATGTGTACTGTAGACATTGCGCCAACTTCATGCCCCCCTAAAATTAGATGACGTCGAGTCAACCCGGAGCATTGCCTTTTCAAGCATGGCATTGCGGGAAAGGTTTGGCTCCGGACGCGAACGGTGCTCATGGGCACCCAAAAAATCTAATGGAGACAACATGAAAGAGCAAGGATCTACGTTTCGGCTGCCGTACTCGGCCTTCGCGGTAGTGGCGCTGGCGGCATGCGGCGGTGGAAGCGGCGGGGATTCCGCGCAAACCGGTTCGACGAATACGTCCACCGCGCTTCCGCTGGTGTGCTCGCAACTCCCCAACACCGTCATTCCAGCGTCCGCTATCGGCCTGCCAACCTCGGGTGGCGTCGTCACGGCCGCTTCGGTCGTGCCGGCAAGCGGAACCGGAGCCGCCGCCGTCCCGGAACACTGTCTGGTTACGGGCAGCATTGCGCCGGTTGACAAGAGCGCACCCAATATCCTGTTCCGGGTCGCGCTGCCGTCGGCATGGAATTCGAAGGTGGTCATGTTCGGCGGCGGCGGGTTCGACGGCAGCATACCCAATGTCGCCGCAAACGTGCCGGCCGGTCCCACCGACAAGCAAACACCGCTCGGCCGCGGCTATGCGACCTTCGCGAGCGACTCGGGACACCAGTCGAATGCATTCGGCTCGCAGGACGGATCATTCGCCCTGAACGAGGAAGCGGCCCGCAACTTTGGCGGCGATGCCCTCAAGAAAACCCGCGATGCCGCCATTCACCTGATCAAGGCAAGATATGCGGTGGAGAAAGTGCAGAAGGCCTATTTTGCCGGCGGCTCGACCGGAGGACGGGAGGCGCTGGCCGCCATCACCCGCTGGCCCGCCGACTGGGATGGCGCCATCGCCTGGTACCCGGCCTGGAATGACGCGGCCGCGCTGCTTGGAGGCCACAGGATGAGCCGGGCGCTGGCACAGCCCGGCGCCTATCCGAATACGGCCAAGCGCGACCTGATCTACAAGGCGGCCATCGCGGCATGCGATGGCCTGGATGGCGTGGCGGACGGCCTCATCAGCAACCAGCAGCGATGCAATGCAACTTTCGATCCGTCGACCGCGGTCTTCAACGGCAGGCCGGTGCGCTGCGAAGCCGGCGCGGATACCGGAGATACCTGCCTGTCCGACGCACAGATCGGCGCGCTGAAAACGATCAACACGGATACCCGCTTCAACTTCTCTCTCGCAAGCGGAGAAACTCACTACTCGGGTTACAACGTATGGGGTGCGGATCTCGGCATCACCACCAACCCCTCGCCGCTGCAGCCGACCGTCACTTTCCTCGCGCTGGGAACATCGCAGCCGGCAATGCCCATGCCGAGGACGGCGCCGTACATCAGCGTGCTGACGGACCAGTGGATCAAGTATTCCGTGACACGGGACCCCAACTTCAATTCATTGACGCTCGATCCCGAAAACCCCGGACCCTGGGCAGGGCGGATCAGCGAACTCAGCACTCTGCTCGATACGAAGGTGGACCTGAATGCGTTCGCAGCCAAGGGAGGAAAGCTGCTGCTGGCGCACGGCTTGTCGGACGTTCTGGTCAGCAGTCGCGCCACCGAAGAGTATTACCAGCGGCTGCAAAGCCAGATGGGCCCATCGGAAGTGAGCAAGTTCGCGCGCTACTACGAAGTGCCTGGATACGGACATGCGCTCAGCACGAGTTTCAACGCCGCCTGGGACTCGCTCACCTCGCTTGAGAAATGGGCTGAAAACGGTACGAGCCCCGCCAACGAAGTTGTCGCGGATACCGCCGGGGTTCCAGGCCGTACCCGGCCGCTGTGTGACTATCCGAAGTGGCCGAGGTACAACGGTACAGGCGACGTGAACAGCGCATCCTCGTACACCTGCTCGAATTAATCCTGCAACATGATGGAATCCGGTGCGGAATTTCCCGTGCCGGATTCCATCCCACGTATAAGCCTTGCAACGACCTACCGCAAAGAGATTTTGAATGGATAAAAAGAAAGATATCGTGATAGTCAGCGCCGTGCGAACGGCCATCGGCAGCTTCGGCGGCTCGCTCAAGGACTTCTCCAGTCCGGATCTTGCGACGATCGTCGTCAGGGAAGCATTCGAGCGGGCCGGGGTCGACCCGGCATCGGCCCAGCACATCGTCATCGGCAACGTCATACAGTGCGCCCCCCAAGACATGTATGTGTCACGCGTGGCCGGCCTGAATGCGGGGATGGCGAAACAGTCCGCCGCGCTGACGCTGAACCGGTTGTGCGGCTCCGGCCTGCAGGCCATTGTTACCGCGGCAAATGCCATTCAGCTTGGCGATGCCGATGTCGCTGTCGGCGGCGGCGTAGAAACCATGAGCCGTGCGCCCCACGTCATGCAGACCGCACGCTGGGGAAACCGGATGGGCGATGCCAGGCTGCTGGACATGTTGCTTGGAGCATTGAATGATCCGTTCGGCGCCGGGCACATGGGTGTCACTGCCGAAAACATTGCGGATCACTACCAGATATCGCGCGAAGACCAGGATGCATTCGCCGCGGAAAGCCAGCGCAAGGCGACGGCCGCTATCGAAGCCGGCCGCTTCAAGTCGCAGATCGTGCCGGTGGAAGTCAGGAGCCGCAATGGAACCGTCTGCTTCGACACGGACGAGCATCCGAAGCACGGCACGACGGCCGCCGCCCTGGCCCAGCTGAAGCCGGCATTCAGAAAGGAAAACGGCAGCGTCACGGCAGGCAATGCTTCCGGGCTGAACGACGGCGCCGCCGCTTGCATCCTGATGAGTGCTGAAACCGCCTCGCGCACCAATGCGACACCGCTGGCGCGCCTGGTTTCCTATGCGGTTGCCGGCGTCGAACCCTCCATGATGGGCCTGGGACCGATCCCCGCCGTCCAGCTCGCCCTCGGGCGCGCCGGGCTATCGCTGCAGGACATGGACGTCATCGAATCAAACGAGGCCTTCGCCGCACAGGCGCTGGGGGTATGCCGCGGGCTGGATCTCGACCCGCACAGGACCAATCCGAACGGCGGCGCAATCGCACTGGGCCATCCCCTGGGAGCCAGCGGCACGGTCATTACCGTCAAGTGCCTGCATGAACTGATCCGCACGCGCACGCGTTACGGCTTGGTGACCATGTGTATTGGCGGCGGGCAGGGCATCGCGGCTGTCTTCGAGCGCCTGTAGGCCGTCATGTCATTGCGTCGAGCTGCCGTTCGCATCTTTGCCCGGAAGGTACGGCAGGCTCGGCAAGCTCGACAGACTCCAGAGGCGAAGCGCCACATGAATCTCGAGCGCACGGTTGGGACTGCTCCAGTGGCCCAGCAGTTCATCGACGTTTGCCAGGCGCTGGCGCACCGTATTGACATGAATTTTCAGGCTTGAGGCCGTGGACTTCGCGTTCTGATTATTGTCCAGGTATTTCAGCAGCGTATCTGCGATCTGCGTGCCGCGCCTCAGGTCATGCGCTATGACGGGACCGATGCAAGCGTTGATGAATGCCTTCAGGCTGTCCCGATCATGGGACTCGAACAGCACGGAGTACAGTGCCATCTGGTTCTGGTCGATGACCTGCCCGCCGATGCCGATGCGGTGAAGAATCGATAAGCCGCGGCGCAGCGCCCCGTAGATTGTCTTGACCGCCTCGGTCATATAGATGGGTTTCGACAGGATTCCGCGAAAGCCTCCGCCGAACTCGCGCCTGGCGATGGCGCAGAATTCCCTGACGGTGTCCTGGGCTCCGGTCGTAGGGCAGACGATGGCCAGCGCCCCATCGATTTCATCGAAAACGAGGTTGGAAAACAGGCCTTCGGCGCGCAGGCGGCGGGCCACGGTTTCCGGCTTCGGCTGTTCGGTGTCGACAAGGATCAGCGAGAACGGCTGCGACAGGTCCAGGCCCAGGCGCCTGGACCGCTCCAGCAGCGACGCCCGGTCCTCCGCCTCGGTCTCGACCAGCGAACGCAGCAGCCTGGAGACATCCCGGCTCTTGCTTGCTTCCATGCGTTCCTGCGACAGCAGCACGATCGCCATGACGCTTGCACTTCTCTCGAAGGTGCGAACCGAAATTTCATCCAGGCCGGCGTGCCGATACAGCAGCACCGCGCCGAGCAGGTCGCTGCCTCCTATCACGGCGGCTACCCGGCATATTTCGCCGTTCTCTTCATATGCGATAACCGAACGTCCTCCCTGCCTGCTTTCGCGAATGGCTTGCGTGACGGCAGTGCTGGGCGGGCTGTGCGGCTGGTAGGCATCGCTAGAAGTCCCGGTGTATTCGGGCGAGGTCGCGCGACTGATCACCTGGAACGCTTCGTCCAGGACCAGGACGCTGCCGCCCAGCAGCTGCGCGACAGTCTGGGTAAGCGTACCCAGCGATGCGCCCCTGGCGAGGAGCGAAGTCAGCTGTTCATGCGCCTCCGCCGCCTTCTGCACATCGCGTGCATGCCGTTCGAGTTCGGCGCGGGCATGATCCGCCTTCTCCAGTGCGATCTTGGCCTGTTCGAAGGCCTTGGCGTTATTGATTGCCACCGCGGCGTGCGTCGCCAGGGTGCCGAGAATGGCGATACTGAGCGCGGTGTGCGAGCGCTGGTAGCGGTCGGCGACGAACAGCAGGCCGATGACATTGTCATCGGACAGCAGGGGCACGCCGGCCATTGCCGCCACGCCTTCATTGCGGAAGGTATTGTCCAGCACCGGGTCGTGCGGAAAGCGGTTATCGAGCAGATAGTTGGTGGTATAGAACGGCAGGCGTGTCGACATCACCATGCCGGCAATGCCGTGCCTCCTGTTGGCGGTCATTTTCGTCGTGTCGATGGAAATCGCTCCGTCGGTGGCCAGCACCCGGAATTCCTCCGCCTCCGCATCATAGACCGTGAGCCAAGCCAGGTGGGATCCGAGAAGCGTCCTCGCGCGGGTCACGATCGCATTGAGCAGGCTTGTCAGATCCAGGCGGCTGGAGAGGTCTTTCGCGGAATCGATCATGGCAAGCAAGCCTTGCTCGCTGGACTGGTGCTGCTCCAGCTGATGCTTTATCGCCATTGCCATTCTTATGGTTTCAAGGGCGTCCGGTTTTCCGGCATCCTCGTTCGGAAGCTTTTCCGCGGACGCAAGGCGGGCATTGAAATCGTCTATCGATGCGTCCCGATAAAGCAGGCCAATAAGCTCGAGGGCGATTCTTCCCGCTACATGGTTTGCATCCATGATCATCTCCCTGGTCAATGTTCGATATGCACCGGATCGGCGCGACCTTTTGGCATTAGCGGCAGGCCGATCCACCGACTCAGACTTTACGCGTTTGCGTCCATGGTCACGATGTGGCAAGTGCACATCGGGCGCCCCGTAAAGATGTCCAATATTACATAGATTCCCAGGGTGCGGTTTGAGAGACTGAACGCCGTTGGCCGAAGCAGTTGCCAAAGCAGTTGCCGTGGCAATTGCAGGCTTTGCCCGCCGGGCAAGCGGACACAGCGTCGTGCAAAACGATGCGAGCAACGATAAATCGAGGAGGTTGTGCAATGAGAAAGTATCTGGAGGGACGAGTCGCCATTGTCACCGGTGCGGGCAGCGGCCTGGGCCGCGCGCACGCATTCGCCCTGGCAAGGCAGGGCGCGATGGTCGTCGTCAATGACATCAACGGGCGTCACCAGGGTTCGCCCGGGCGCGAAGTTGCCGACCAGATCGTCCGCGAAGGCGGGTCGGCGATCGCGGACGCGGGCGATGTCAGGGAGTTGGAACAGATGGAAGCCATGGTATCGCGCGCCATCGGGGAGTGGGGCCGCGTCGACATCCTTGTGAACAACGCAGGCATATTGCGCGACAAGAGTTTTTCAAAAATGTCCCTCGACGATTTCCGCCTCGTCATCGACGTTCACCTGATGGGCTCCGTCAATTGCACCAAGGCAGTCTGGGAGCATATGCGTACCCAGGGTTACGGGCGCATCGTCATGACCTCATCATCGTCCGGACTCTATGGAAATTTCGGCCAGTCGAACTACGGCGCAGCGAAAATGGCCGTGGTGGGGCTCATGCAAACCCTGGCCCTCGAAGGCGAGAAATACAACATCCGCGTCAATTGCCTGGCCCCCAGCGCGGCGACGGCCATGACCGAGGGCGTGCTCTCGCCCGAAGACCTCGAAGGACTAAGCCCCGAGGCTGTCAGCCCGGGCGTGGTTGCGCTCGTATCGGAGCATGCTCCCTCGAGAATGATCCTGCTGGCGGGAGCGGGCAGCTTCGAGGCCGCCAACATCACCATGACCCGCGGAATCCATATCGGGAACTCCGGCGATGCCGTCACCCAGATTCTCCAGCGGCTTGGAGAAATCAGGGACCGGCGGGATGAAGTGGTCCCGGATGCGGGCTGGGATCAGTACCGGCTGGAGCTGTCGAAGGCGGGAATGCCGTCGTAGCGACCTGAGTACGTTGCGTGCCGCACAGGGATCAGCGCGACAGCAGCGCAGCAGCAGCCAGCGGAAGAAGGTTGAGCGGCGCAGTGTTTTGAAGACATCAGGCAGGCGATTTCGTGTGTCTCTGCACATAGCATTCCGCACTCGCATGAATGACACTGTTTTCACCGGCCCCGGCTTGATCCTTGTACCGCAGTAGTCCGGATCGTTGTGCTGCCGCAGCGCTGCGGCCCGGCTCGCTTATCTGGTTTAAGACTTTAATCATAACGGCCCGAGGGCCGAATTTCTGGTTCCCTGCAAATGACATCGGACAATTTTCACGACTTGCCCAAAAGCCCGACCATGGGGCAGATGATGAACCAGCCCATGCTGATTTCCAGCATCATCGAACATGCCGACCGCCATTTCGGCAACAGGGAAATCGTATCCCGGCGCGTGGAAGGCGACATTCATCGCTATACCTATCGCGATTGCCACAAGCGTGCGCGCCAGATGGCCAATGCGCTCGGCAAGCTCGGCGTGGCAATGGGAGACCGGGTCGCCACGCTGGCCTGGAACGGCTACCGGCACCTGGAGCTCTACTACGCCATTTCAGGAAGCGGCGCGGTACTCCATACGATCAACCCGCGCCTGCACGCGGAGCAGATTGCCTATATTGCCGACCATGCGGAGGATACCTACGTCTTTTTCGACCTGACCTTCCTGAATCTCGTGGAAACGCTTGCCGGGCATTGCACGTCGGTGAAGGGCTATATCGCCATGACCGACCGCGCCAGGATGCCGGCGGAAACGTCGATTCCCAACCTGATGTGCTACGAGGACCTGATCGAAAGCAACTCCGACCGGTACGCATGGCCTGTATTCGATGAAAACTCCGCGTCGACGCTTTGCTATACATCGGGAACCACTGGCCATCCGAAGGGCGTGCTCTACTCGCATCGGTCGACGGTCCTGCATGCCTACGCGTCTTCCCTCCCCGACGCGCTCAATGTATCGGGAAGGGAAGTGCTCATGCCGGTGGTGCCGATGTTTCATGTCAACGCCTGGGGCTTCCCGTACTCGGCCCCGCTGTCGGGTGCGAAACTCGTTCTGCCGGGATCGATGCTGGATGGCCATTCGCTATATGAGTTGATCGAGCAGGAAAACGTAACTGCCTCCGCCGGCGTGCCGACGGTATGGCTCGGACTGCTCAACCATGTGGAAAGGAACTCGCTGGGATTCACAAGCTTTCGGCGGATCGTGATCGGCGGTTCCGCATGCCCGCCGGCGATGATGAAATCCTTCCGGGAAAAATACGAAGTCCAGCTGCTCCATACCTGGGGTATGACCGAAATGTCGCCGCTAGGCACCGTCTGCACGCTTCAGAGCCATCACGCATTGCTGCCGCAATCCGAACAGGACGCGATATTGGAAAAGCAGGGTCATGCGATCTATGGCGTGGATATGAAGATCGTGGACGACGAGGGCACGGAGCTAGCATGGGACGGCGTTGCCTGCGGCCACCTGCTCGTGCGCGGGCCGTGGGTCGTCGCAAGCTATTTCAAGGGCGAGGCCGGCGCCGCGTTGCAGGACGGCTGGTTCCCCACCGGGGATGTCGCCACCATCGACCCCGAGGGCTACATGCAGATTACCGACCGCAGCAAGGACGTGATCAAGTCCGGCGGCGAATGGATCGGATCCATCGAGATCGAGAATGTCGCGATGGCCCATCCGGCGGTCCACCAGGCAGCCTGTATCGGCGTGTTTCATCCGAAATGGGATGAACGTCCATTGCTGGTTGTCGTCAGGAAGGCTGACGCAAGGGTCACCAGGGATGAATTGATCCAGTCCTACACAGGAAAAGTCGCCAAATGGTGGACGCCGGATGACGTCGTGTTCGTGGACGCGCTGCCGGTGGGGGCGACGGGAAAAATTCTGAAGAACGAAATCCGCAAGCAACTCAGGCACCACAAGCTGCCGTCCGTATAGAAAACCCGAGCACTGCACAACTACTTCAACAAGGAGACCTCAAATGACATTCCAACTTCGCCCCATGATGATGGCTGCCGCAATCGCCGCGGCGTTTGCCGCCCCGCTGGCCGCGCATGCCGACAACGTGAAGATCGCCTTCATCGATCCGCTGTCCGGCCCCTTCGCGCCGGTTGGCCAGAATATCCTGAAAAGCTGGCAGTATGTCGCCGACATGGCCAACAAGGAAAAATGGGCAGGCAACCATACCATCGAAGTGGTCGGTTTCGACAACAAGGGCAGCCCGCAGGAATCGCTGACCGTCCTGAAAACCGTCGCAGACCAGGGCTACCGCTACATCATCCAGGGAAACGGTTCGGGCGTTGCGCTGGCGCTGGTGGACGCGGTCAACAAGCATAATGAGCGCAATCCCGGCAAGGAAATTGTTTACCTGAACTATGCCGCCGTCGATCCCGACCTGACCAACAGCAAGTGCAGTTTCTGGCATTTCCGGCTCGACGCCAATTCCGACATGAAGATGGAAGCCATGACGTCCCTGATGGAAAAGGAAAAGGATGTCAAGAAGGTCTACATCATCGGCCAGAACTATGCGTTCGGCCACCAGGTGACGAAAGCCGCGAAGGAATATCTGAAGCGCAAGCGCCCCGATGTGCAGATCGTCGGCGACGATCTGCACCCGATCGGCCAGGTAAAGGATTTTTCGCCATACGTCGCCAAGATCAAGGCATCGGGAGCGGACACCGTCATCACGGGCAACTGGGGCGCCGACCTCGCGCTGCTGATCAAGGCGGCCAAGGAGGCGGGGTTGACCGCAAACTTCTACACCTATTATGCGGGCACCACCGGCGTGCCCACCGCGATGGGCGCAGCGGGCGAGGGCCGCGTGAAAACCGTAAGCTACTGGAACCCCAACGGTCCCGGGTCGACCGGCCAGAACATCGTCGAAGGATTCAAGAAGAAATTCAACGACGATTACACCGTCATGGCGACTTACACCGGCATCAGCCTGCTCGCGAAGGCATTCAAGGACAGCGGTTCGACCGAGCCGCTGAAGGTAGCGCGGGCCATGGAAGGCATGAAGCTGACCAGCCTTAACGGCGATGTGGAAATGCGCAAGGCCGATCACCAGCTGCAGCAGCCGCTCTACATCACCACATGGACCAAGGTGAATGCCAAGGACGTCAAGTACGACCAGGAAAACACCGGCTATGGCTGGAAGACCGACAGGAAGGTGGATACCTACGTGGCTTCGCAGCCCTCGTCCTGCCAGATGAAGCGCCCCGACTAAGTCAGATCCGCACCGGAGTGCGTCTTCCTGCCGCACTCCGGCCTCGGTCTACAGCCTCCGGCCTGCCATGGCGTGCCGCCGCGTAAAGATTACTGTATCCATTCCAGGGGTTAAGTGTGGAGTTTGTCGCTATTACATTACTTAACGGCTTGAGCTACGGGCTCCTGCTGTTCATGCTGTCTTCCGGCCTGACGCTGATCTTCAGCATGATGGGCGTGCTCAACTTCGCGCATGCCAGCTTCTA